>CAKMKL010000022.1 GCA_927443375.1 uncultured Paenibacillus sp.
ATGACAACATGTATGCAGATACCCGCACCTGGATTCAGAACGGCTGGATTGACTATATTGCTCCGCAAATCCATTTACGGTAATTCATAATTCCTCCCAGTTGTAAAAAAATAAATATGGCTTTAACACAAAAAAAGAAACGGCCTTCTCGTCCTTAAATAAGGGAGACGGCCGTTTCTTTTAAAAACGGAGTCAGGCAGAAACTTCTTTCTGCTCAAATACAAGAAAAAGTATAACGGGAAGTCTATACTTTCTTATACTTGATTAAAGGACGTTATCCGTTTTGACGTAAAAAAACTGGAAAGGTTGCGGTAAACGATACAGAAACAGTCTTCTTTATGAATCGCTGACCAGTTCATGGTGGATATCATATAAGGTCTTCACGCGTTCTTCATCGCGGCGGAAATACTCCACCAGCGTTTCAATCCGCGTAATGGAATCCCAGCTCAAATGATGCTCAATGCCTTCGACATCCTTATAAATATGCTCCTGCTGCACTCCGATCAGGCCAAGAAACTCCTCCAGCAGCTGATGACGGTCAACAAGCCGTTTTCCTACTTTTTTACCTTTGCTCGTTAGGACAAGCCCACGATATTTCTCATAGATGAGATATTCGTCCTTATCCAGTTTTTGGATCATCTTGGTCACAGATGAGGGGTGTACTTCCAATCCCTCGGCAATATCCGAGACCCGCGCATAACCCTTCTCGTCGATGAGCTTGTATATGCGCTCCAAATAATCCTCCATGCTGGGTGTTGGCATTCAAGTTTACCTCTTTTCTATAATGAGCGTGGCACGGGGGCCAACCTTGCTCTAACAATGATACATGTTTCTGCCGCTCCTTGGCAAGTCCTCCGGTGCTGAAACGCCGCCGTTAGCGATGTTTACCATGATTTCAGCGGCGCGGAGAAAGGCACAATATCGGTATGACCATTCAAAGGAGCGTGAATTCATGACGATCGCCATACCAGAACGCCCTACCGTAAAAAAACAAAGGAAACCCACCGGTTTGTTCATCCCTGAGCTTGTTTTTTTTGAGCCGGATGCGCTGAATTACCCCAAAGGGGAGCAGATCATGGAATGGGTCAAAGCCCGTAATATCCCCTTCCGGATGACCACGTCGCATAACCGGATTACGAATCTGCCCGGCGAAACCGAGGTGGAGCAGTATAAAATCGCCAAACGGACCCTTGTAGTCGGTCTTCGAAAAACACTGGCTTTTGACCAGTCCAAACCTTCAGCCGATTACGCGATACCCATTGCCACCGGCTGTATGGGCCACTGCCATTATTGTTACCTGCAAACCACGCTTGGCGCGAAGCCTTATATAAGAGTATATGTAAATACAGGTGATATTCTGGACGCCGCCAAAAAATATATTGATGAGCGTGCTCCCGAAATCACAACTTTTGAAGCCGCATGTACCTCTGATCCTTTGGGGCTTGAGCATATTACCGGTTCGCTGGCCGAGCTGATCACTTTTATGGCCGCTGAGCCGCTAGGCCGGCTGCGGTTTGTTACCAAATACCAGCATGTAGACCCGCTGCTGAAGCTTGATCATAATGGTCATACGCGGATCCGCTTCAGCATTAATGCCGATTATGTCATCAAAAACTTTGAACCTGCCACTTCCCGCTTCGAGGAACGGATTGATGCAGCCGGAAAGGTTGCCCGTGCCGGTTATCCGCTCGGCTTCATTATCGCGCCGATTATCTGGCATGACGGCTGGGAAGAGGGCTACGCGGAGCTGCTGTCCAAGCTGGCAGAAACATTGCCGCCGGACGCCGGTAAAGGCCTGACCTTTGAGATGATTCAGCACCGGTTCACCAAAACAGCCAAAGCCGTCATCGAGAAACGTTATCCGAAATCCAAGCTTGAGATGGACATCGAGAAGCGCAAAAAGAAATGGGGCCGCTGGGGACAGAATAAATATGTCTATCCCGATGAACAGCAAACCGCCCTGCGTGAATACATCACAGAGCGGATCTTTGAACATTTCCCGGAGGCGGGCATTGATTATTTCACCTAACCTCCTTACTGCATCTTCCTGCTAAAAAATCAGCCAGTCCGGCGTCACTTCCTGCAGCCAGATCGTAATCCGGAACATTTGGTCCGTGAATAGCAGTAAGCCCATAAAGATCATCAGCGCACCGCCGACCTTCATTAAGGCATTAGAATATTTAAGAATACGCCGGGCACTCCCAATGAAAAAGGCCAGTGCAAAAAACGGCAGCGCGAACCCGATGCTGTAAGCTGTGATCATAGTGAACCATGTGGTTGGATCACTGGCCGAGAGCGCGATGATCGCTGTCAGAATCGGCCCGATACAAGGTGACCAGCCTGCAGAGAAGCCGATGCCGAATATGAAGGACCCGACATACCCTGCCGGCTTCCATTTAAGGTCCAGCTTCCGCTCGCGCAGCAGAAACTGCGGCTGGAATACACCCAGCAGGAACAGGCCCATGACGATGATCAGAATCGCCGACAGCTGGCGGATCAAATCCCGCTGGCCGTTGAAAAATTGCCCGAACAGCCCGGCACCGAAGCCGAGCGTATAGAACACTGCCGAAAAACCCAAAATAAAGGCCAGCGTATGCGAAAGGGTCCGGAAACGGACCTCTTTGCTGTCGCTGCCGTTTTTGAGCTGCTGGACCGACAGTCCGGTAATATACGATAAATACGAAGGATAGAGCGGCAGGCAGCAAGGGGAAATAAACGACGCCACTCCGGCGGCAAAAGCGATTCCTGCATTCAGATTGGACAAAGCGGCAGCTCTCCTTTCGGATTCGGGGTCACTTTATGTATTGCAATTCCCGCAGGTGCTTGAGCGAATTAGGCAGGCAGCCCTTTTTTACCGATCAGGGTCAGGGTGAGCAATGCGATAAGCAGGAGGACGATTGTCGCTCCGGGTGCGAGATTCCATACTCCGGCCACAACCAGACCGCCGACAACGGCGATTTCCGCAATAATTACAGACAACACCACAGATGACTTAAAGCTGCGTGACAGCAGCAGGCTGATGGCCACCGGAATGGTCAGCAGCGCAGACACGAGCAGGGAACCGACAATTTTAATTGCAGTGCTTATGACCAGTGCCGTCAATACTGTAATCAGCATATTAAGCAGCTTTACAGGCAGTCCGCTGACACTTGCCGCATCCTCCTCAAAGCTGAGCAGGAAGAATTCTTTGAAGAACAGTGTAACGATAACAACCACTGCAATAGTCACTATCCCCACTACAACCAGATCCGTATTATCAAGCGTGTAGATACTTCCGAACAGATAGCTCATTACATCCGCATTATACCCTTTGCCCAAGGTAAAGAACAGCGAGGCCAGGGCCACACCGCCTGACATAATAATAGCAATCGACAGCTCGGCGTAGCTTTTGTAAGCTTTCCGCAGCTTTTCAATGGCAAAAGAAGCCACCACTGCAAAGATCAGCCCTGCTCCAAGCGGATAAAATCCGGTCAAAAAGCCCAGCGCCACCCCGGCAATGGTTACATGCGCCAGCGTATCCCCAATCATGGACAAACGTCTTAAGACAAGAAAAACGCCTATAAGCGGCGCCGTGATACCGATCATCAGCCCGCCCGCAAGCGCCCGCTGAAAAAAGTCACTGAATAGGATTTCCAAGATGATATCTCCTCTGAAGTTCAATTGCATTTTAAGATTTTTGTATAAAAAATTCCGATCCCTCCCAAACCCTCCCTTCCAAGGGAGGGCCCCAAGGGCTCTGCCCTCTGGACACCCGTTTAAGTGCAACTGGCGTAGGCGGGTCTTATTTAGGTAACTAGATACTGCTAGGAAGGATCGCTTTCGTCCCTTGCGGGACACGCTTTTACTTTGGATGTGTTTAGGTACTGGGTAAAGAATAGAGATCGATGGCGGGCAATCAATAATTGTACTTCATACAATTAAATCCGGCAGAAATGTTATTTCTATCAGAATAAATGCATTCTGTGCAGCTATTTTTGTAAAAAAGAACGGTTTGGGCAATTCTCTGCAAATATAAGTGTACAAAGTGCAATTAAGGTTACTCTAGAGCTTGATAGTTAGTTTTAATTGCAGAGAATACAGTTATTCGCACACAGCTAATCCTAACATTTTTAGTTTAGTGCTAGTGGCTATCTTCAGACAGCAGATCCTATCGCTTCACGTCAGCGTATGCTGCAGATTCTCTACCACGCAATCCTGGGCCTCATGGGAGTGGCGGCAGTAGAAGTTGATTTTGCCGTTACTCTGCACCGGCTCATTGCCCAGATAGCTTTTGATCATGTCAATGTCATGCGATACCATCAGGAAGGTCATGTGGTGGTGCGCATGCATATGGAAGATAAGATCAAAAAATCCCGCCTGCGTCTCCGCGTCAATCCCCACCGTAGGCTCGTCCAAAATGAGCAGGTCCGGATGGTTGATCAGTGCACGGGCCAGGAATACACGCTGCTGCTGGCCGCCGGACAGCTGCCCTACTCTTTTCTCAGCGATATCCTGAATCCGCATGACTTCCAGCGCGTCCTCGCACTGGCGGTGCTGCGCCTTGGATACCCGGCGGATCAGGTTTTTATTATTGTACAGCCCGGACAACACGACTTCACGGACCGTGGCCGGGAACAACGGATTAAAAGCATTTTTCTGCGGGACATAGCCGATCCGTTCCCAATCCTTAAATTTGCGCACCGACTGGCCGAACAGCTTGATGTCACCGCTGGTTGGAGGCAGCAGGCCGACGATCATTTTCATCAATGTGGTTTTGCCGGCTCCATTTGAACCGATAATCCCAAGAAAATCACGTTCCTTCACCGTGTAATTCAGACCGGAAATTACCTTCTGCTCTCCGTAGGAGAAGGACAAATCCTGTATTTCAATCATATGCTGATGGCAGTCCAGGGATACCGATTGCATGTGTTGTACCGCCTTTCCCTTATACTATCCTTTTTATTGTAAAGCCAGAATCAGATTTTGCAAATTTTTCTCCATCAAAGTGAAATAATTATCGCCGTTCTTCTCCTGCGCCTCGGTCAGTCCCTCCACCGGATTCAGGACCATCGTTTCCACACCCGCTTCGCCTGCCAGTGTTTTGGCCAGCTTATCGGAGACTAATTCTTCGAAAAAGATATACCGGATGCCTTCCTCTTTCACGAGTGCAGCCAGGTTCACCAGATCCTGACCGCGCGGCTCGGAATCCGGCGATAAGCCCATAATAGCATGCTGGGTCAGGCCATAGTCGCGTGCCAGATACGCAAAAGCCTGATGGGAGACGACAATCTCTTTATTCGGCATCTTGGCAAGCTCTGTCTCGAATTTACTATCCAATGCCTGCAGACGCTCAGCAAGCTTGTTATAACGCTCCTCATAGCCCGCTTTATGCGCTGGATCAACAGCAATCAGGCTCTCTTTAATATTTTCCGCCATGATCAGTGCCGATTTGGGACTTACCCACGTGTGGGGATCTGTATGCAGACTGTCACTGCTGCCTTCCGCCGCATGATTCTCCGCTGCTTCAGCTTCACCGTGATCATGTCCATCTTCTTCGTCAGTCATAATATAATCCACGCCCTGGCTGACTTCAACAGCCTTGGTTTCACTGTCGCTTTCCAGACTTTTCAGGAAATTCGGCACCCAGCCCTCAAGGCCCGCTCCATTGTACAGGAATAACTGTGCCTTGGAGGTATTGATAATATCCTGGCTGCGCGGCGTCCAGTCATGGGGCTCCACCCCAACCGGCAGCAGATTGATCGCATTCACATCTTCTCCGCCAATTTCACCGGCAAATTCATATATGGGATAAAAAGTTGTGACCACGTTTACTTTCCCCTCGACAATACTCCCGCTGCTTTTAGTGCCGCAGGCTGCGAGCATTAACAGAACCGGAAGGGCAAGCGCAATCAGCAGTCCTCTGTGCAAACCTTTGAAAGACATAGTAACTATCGACTCCTTAAATCGTAAATTTTACTATGAGAATTATAATAGTAATCGTTACGATAAGTCAACACCGAACTCTCCCTGAACGGCAGGATGAAAAAGAACGCCTGCAGCCGTTCCCGGCATGCTGGCGTTCTTTTTCATCCTAATTGATTCATGTTTACTTAACAATAGCTCCGTTTGGCATGCTGTCCGGAACCGTAGCGATGGTCAGCTGGTCGCCTTTCGAGGCCGCCAGAATCATACCTTGCGACAGCTCGCCGCGCAGCTTCACCGGCTTCAGGTTGACGATACAGATGACTTTGCGGCCTACCAGTTCTTCCGGTGTATAGAACTTGGCAATCCCGGAAACTACTTGCCGCTGCTCGTATCCCAGATCCAGCTGCAGCTTCAGCAGCTTATCTGCCTTCTTAACCGGCTCTGCTGCGATAACCTGAGCCACGCGCAGCTCGGCTTTGGCGAAATCGTCGATGCCGATTTCTTCTTTGTGCTCTTCCTCCGGCTCCGCTTCGGCGGCAATCGGGGCCGCAGTTGCCGGTGCAGCTTCCGGCTCTGCTGCTGCCGGCTTGCCTGCGCCCATCGCCTCTGCGATGTAGGCAACCTCCACTGCGACGTCAAGCCGCGGGAAGATCGGATCGCCCTTAGCCAGCCTGGTTCCGGCTGGAATCAGGCCAAAGGTTTTGCCGCTGTCCCAAGTAGTCAGTTCGCCCGGCTGAATGCCGAGCTGCTCCCAGATTTTGGCCGGCGTACCGGTCAGGAATGGCTGCAGCAGGATTGAGGCTGTCCGCAGTCCTTCAACAAGATGTCTCATTACTGATCCCAGCTCACCGGCTCTGCTCTCATCCTTGGCAAGCACCCATGGCTGGGTTTCATCGATATATTTATTCGTGCGGCTGATAAAAGCTCCAATTGCGGTAAGCGCCACGGAGAACTCCATCTTTTCCATGGCTTCTTCCACCTTGACATAGGTGCTTTGCGCTGCCGCTTCCAGCTCCCCGTCAAACGCAGTAACCTGGCCTGCATAAGCCGGAAGCTCGCCGCCGAAGTACTTCTCCACCATCGCACCGGTGCGGTTCAACAGGTTCCCGAGGTCATTGGCAAGATCATAGTTGATCCGGTCGACGAAGCTCTCCGGTGTAAACGTGCCGTCCGAACCGAACGGAACCTCACGCAGCAGGTAGTAGCGCAGCGCATCGAGACCATAGCGGTCAATCAGCGTAACCGGGTCAACCACATTACCTTTTGATTTGGACATTTTGCCGTCCTTCATCAGCAGCCAGCCATGGGCGAATACCTTCTTCGGCAGCGGCTCGCCCAGCGCCATTAGAATAATCGGCCAGTAAATGGTATGGAAACGCACAATTTCTTTGCCGACGATATGCACATCCGCAGGCCAGAACTTGTCATACAGAGTGCGGTCCTCGGAACCATAGCCAAGGGCTGTAATGTAGTTGGTGAGCGCATCAATCCACACATAGACCACATGCTTGTCATCACCTTTAACCTTAACGCCCCAGTCAAACGTTGTACGCGAAACCGCAAGATCCTCAAGGCCCGGCTTGATGAAGTTGTTGATCATTTCGTTCTTGCGTGATTCCGGCAAAATAAACTCCGGATTCTCCTCATAGAACTGGATCAGCCGGTCAGCATATCTGCTCATCCGGAAGAAATAGCTTTCTTCCTTGACCAGCTCAACGGGATGGCCGCTGTCCGGGCTTTTGCCTCCGGTAATATTGCCGTCCGCATCCCGTTCGATATCCACAAGCTGAGTCTCGGTATAGAACGTCTCGTCCGAAATACAGTACCAGCCCTCATACTCCCCTTTGTAGATATCTCCCTGCTTCAGCAGGCGGTCAAAAATATCGGCCACCACTTTTTTGTGGCGTGATTCGGTTGTACGGATGAAGTCATCATTGGAGATATCCAGCTTGCGCCACAGCTCCTTAATGCCTTCGACAATCACGTCAACAAACTCCTGAGGCGTCTTGCCGGCCTTGCCAGCCTTCTCTTCGATCTTCTGCCCATGCTCGTCGGTACCGGTCAAATAACGTACCTCATAGCCGCGCAGCCGCTTATAACGGGCCATCGCGTCTCCGGCAACCGTCGAATAGGCATGCCCGATATGCAGCTTATCACTTGGATAATAGATCGGGGTCGTTAAGTAAAATGTTTTCTTCTCGCTCATTGATAAGGGTCATCCTTTCGTCATGACAAATCTCTTAAACCTAATTAACGCAAAAAACTCCCGCCCCTATATGGGGCGAGAGTATACTCACGCGATACCACCCAAAGTTCCCCGGCTCTTCACAGAGCACAGGCTTCGCCAGTTCCCCTGAAGGGAACTGTCCATTAACGCTGGAAAACGCTGTTATCTTACCAGAGCCGGTGAATTATCCGCTCCTGCTCGAACACAGTTCCTCCCGGACCATATTCAATCTGTGTACCATACCGGTTCCCAGCACTCCCGGCTCTCTGTAATGGCCAACCCGATCTACTCATCCGTTCCTCGGAATTCTTGTTATTCTCCAAAATATACCCAAAAATAACCCGCCCTGTCAAGTCGTGCGGGCAGAGCTCTCACCTGGCGGCTGATCTTCCCGCGGCGGCACCGGGTCCAACCCTCCGGGATGAAAGGGATGGCATCTGGCAATCCGCTTTGCGGCGAGCCATGAGCCCTTTACCGGGCCGTGCACCTCAATCGCCTCTAGCGCGTATGCTGAGCATGTCGGATAGAACCGGCACGTCGCAGGCTTCAACGGCGAGATAAACTTGCGGTACACGCGGATAGGAGCTTGAACCGTTCTGCGCAGGCTAGCCATATCAGCGGCCTTCTTTGCCGTGTGCTGCTACGGCGGAGTCTTCTTCACGGCTGCTTTCACATTCCTTGCAGTAACCGAACACCTCAAATTTATGCTTGACTACCCGGAACTGATCCGGGGTATCCGTTAAATTCATCGGGCAGAAATGGATCGGGTAAGTCTTCATGCACTGAAGACATATCATATGATGATGATGGTGGTCCTGACTGCAGCTGGCTTTGAATTTGACGCCTTCTTCAAATACCACTTGCTCCAGCACGCCGAGCTCCTCCATTACACGCAGGTTGCGGTAGACCGTATCGAAGCTGAGTCCGCTGTACTTGCGCCCCATATGATCATATACATCCTTCGCCGACAAATATCCCGTATTCTCGCCGAATAACTTGGCAAGCGTTTTTCGCTGATCGGTGATTCGCAGACCCTGCCCCGACATTGCTTCCAATATTTGTTCTGTCGACAGCATTCGCTCATCTCCCATAACATAAGTCATTAGTGTTGCACTCTCTTTATAATGCCCCAAAACAAATTCCCCGTCAATGAAGTGCCGCAGCGGATTTCACCTGTTAAGGGTAATTAAAGTACAGCCGCTAACCTGCTATACAAAAACCGGCCAAAGCTCCATAAGGAAGCCTTAGCCGGTTTAAATTACAAATACTTAATGAATCCCTTATTGCTTCAATGCCGGAAGCGGCGTGAAGACAAAGTTAACGGGAAGATTGCTTCCGGAAGCCACGGAGAATACGATATCTACCGGACCTTCATAATTGCCGGAGCGGTAGACTACAGCATTCATATCCGAGCTGGACAGGTTGCCTTTATTCGGCAGGTTGACAATGGTATTATTCACCATCAATGAACCGAGATAATTGCCTCCGCGCGGGTTAAAGGTTATCAGGGTATTTGGTGCAACGCGTTCGAGTCTGATTTTGTAGAGAACACCGAAGTTTCCGGCATTGGACGCTGTGGTTCCGGTCATAGGGTCCATTCCAATCAGATTCAAGTCGTTCTTGTTATCACCAAGTACCAGCTTAGCCTGTGTAGCTCCGACCACATCGCTCACATTAATGATCCGTGTGGAATTCGGATACGTTCCGCGGTTGTGTACGCCATCACGGTCCAGAATCGGCAGTGTTGGCAGCAGGGCTACAGGATCCTTACTTTCTTCGACCATCACCACATTGTATTGAACCGTGAGGTCGCTGAACAAATCGGCACTAAGCGACAGTACTTCGCCCGGCTTCATGGATACTTTATTAATATCCGTCAGGACTGGCATGCTCTGGCCTGGCTGCAGCGTTACGGAGCTGTATTTTTCATTAGTCAGCATGGACGTGTAATACTTAAGAATCGAGACTTTACCGGTATATTCGGGGGAAGTAACCGGACCGGCGATCCCGGAATATTGCGTTGTGATGGTCGTCGGGTACAGATTATTGTTGGTCGCGATAACATACAGCTTCTGTCTCGTAGACATATTGTTCATGTGATGAACAAGGAAGCGTGTCTTGCCGACCGCGGTTTCACGGTACAATATCCCTTCTGTATTAACCGTCTCCGGGCTGTTGCTGCGGATCAGTAAGTAATCCTCGGATGAAGTGGTATTAGTCACATTAGTCAATCCAGGAATCATTCCGCCGTCCATAGAAATAATGTCTCCCGGCATAGTGAACAGCTTCGCTACTTCATCCTGGGTATATAATTGTTCGCTGGTAATATTAATGGTCTTCTCAAAAACGCTGCTTAAACCGTGCTTATCCGTTACTTTCAATTGAATTGACACCGGGCCTGGATTAAAGAATGCCAGAGCGCGGTTTGTCCACTCGGCGGTCAGTGCCTCATTTTCCGGATCATAGCTTAGATCAGTAAGGGTTACCGGTTCACCCATCTTGTACTCTTCTTTGTTGGTTGTGAAGTTAGCGACCGGCGGCTGGTTAGGCTGCAGCACATTAATCGTCACAGAATAAGGGTCACTTAACACTCCGTTTGCATCCCGGACGGAATAAGTCACTGTATAATACCCGGGCTGATCATACATATCCTGTTTATTACCGCTCCAGATTTCTTCAACAATGGGTGTTCCATTTGGAGAAGAACTAGAGGTGGTATAAGTAATATAGGTCTGGCCGGCATAAATCTCCGTCGGCTGAACGCTAAAAATAGCTGTCGGCTTCGTGTTCAGTGTCAGAATGACACGCTTTCCAATATTATCAACCGTATATGGAATCCCAAGCGCGTAGGTAATAGAGGTTAGAGGAACCATAAATGTTCCTTTATATTGGTAAGCCGGACCTTTCATCGTAACTTTACTGCCGTTCACAGTATATATTTTGCTGTCTGTTTTGAAACGCATCACGCTGGTGCCTTTGGTAACAATAACTTCTTTAGTTCTGTAATCATAGGTGTAACTCACGCCCACCATCTCCACCATAGCGCGAATAGAGACGTAGGATACACCGTATTTGACGGCCATCGGCTGATTAGCCAGATACGGAGTGCCGTTCTTGTACATTTTGTTGCTGTTCATCATTAGTATAAGCTGATTGGAGGTTGCTGCATAAACGGCCGTCACCGTGTTTACCGGCTGGGTATTAATCCCTTCAGTCGCAGCGGGAACTGCAGGTTCCGACGGAACCGGGGTTACAGCCGGGGTTGTAGTTGCCGTAGGAATCGGGGTTGCTGTTGGTGCAACCGTTCCGGCTGGAACTTCACTTGGCAGCGGATCGGTAGCCTCTGGCTGAAGCGTTACCTCAGACACCTTAGCAGCTTCTGCTGCGTAAACAGTGCTGGTTACCCCTTCTGTACTGACCGGTACGGCAAACGCCGGCACGGCTGCTGCAGCTTGCGATACAACCAGTGCAGCGACTAACGTTAGTTTTTTCAAATTCATGGTATGACTCCTTCTGCTCCCATTTGTAGTCTATAAGGCAGTAATTCATCTCTCTGATCCTTATATTCCCCGCAAAACATAATCCTCCTCCAAAGCCGGCAGGAGGTGTTTTGCCACGTCCATTTTACAAAACATAGTATTAGACGCATCGAACCTCAAAAAGTTTCATTCAGTGTAAATAAAAAATAACTTGAAAATACATTTTTTACTCCACCTTACAGTTACCCCATTCATCTCACAGAAGCTAGATCATACCATTGCCTGCCATTTCAGTAAACACTTTTGCCCATGCTGCTTCAAACAACAAACAACAAAGACGACTCCCCTTAAACAGTAAGGTTAATCGTCTTCTCCGGTAAACATTTCAGTAGAACTGTCATCTAATTGTCCGGAATACAGGTTTCACTGCGTCTCCGCGCGTTTCTTCTGATCACGGTATTCCTTGGGCGTCATTCCCGTCTGCTTCTGAAACACCTTGGTAAAATAACGCCGCTCCTGATACCCCACACCCGAGCTGATCGCCGTAATACTCTTGTCCGTGCTGGAAAGCATGAATTTGGCGGCTTCAATCCGCTGCTGGGTGACATATTCCACGAAGGTCATCGCAAAACGGTTCTTGAACAGCAGGCAGAAATAGCTGCTGCTGATCCCGATCCTGCCCGCCACCTCCTCTATCCCGAGATCATAGCTCAGCCGTTCGGAAATAATTTTCGCCGCCAGATTCATCAGCTGGTCCGGTGTTTTTTTGGCCGAATCCTCTGCCGCAGGCAGCTCTTGGAATAACGGAATGCTATTGTACAATTTGTCTTTATACTGCCGGTTGCGGATTTGTGTGCCGATTTCACGCACCTTGTTGCCAAGCTCTCCATAGTGAATCGGCTTGCAGATATATTCTTTCACTCCAAGCCGGATGGCTTCCCTGGCGTAATCGAATTCCTGGTATCCGCTCAGCAGCAGCACCTCGCTCTCCAGCCCCATCTCCCGCAGCTTGCCAACGAAGGTCAGTCCGTCCATCACCGGCATACGGATATCACAGAGCACCAGATCCGGCGCTGCCTCCTCAGCAATCTTCAGTGCTTCCATACCGCTTCGCGCCATGCCTGCTACTTCCATCCCCATCTCCTGCCAGGGCAGCACTCTGTTGAGATTGTTAAGGATAGGGGCTTCATCGTCAACCAATAATACTTTTAGCATAATGATCTTCCCCCTGCTCGTATTTAGGTATGACGCATTGGATAATCGTGCCCTCACCTGGGCTGGCACAGATGAAAATACCATATCTGCTGCCATATTCAATCCGGATTCTGTCAGCAACACTCCGTACGCCAAGCCCGCGCCGTTCCTGGTGCATTCCCTGTTCCGCCTGGCTGACTGCACTCAGCTCCGCCGAATCACTGATCATGTACTGGAACATGGAAAGCTGGGCAGATGTCATGCCGATTCCGTTATCCTGTATTCGCAGAATCAGATTCCCCTGATCCTCCCAGCCTTTCACCATCACCCGGCCATGATAGCCGATCCCCTCGAAGCCGTGCTGGATGCTGTTCTCCACAAGCGGCTGCAGGGTCAGCTTAAGAATGCCGCAATTCATAAGCTCCTCCGGAATATCGATCTCATAATCGAATACATCCTCAAAGCGGAATTTCTGGATATCAAGGTAATTGCGCAGATGGGTTATTTCCTCGTGAAGTGTGATCTCATCCCTGTCCTGAATACTGATCCGCAAAATGCTGGCCAGACGGTAGACCATTTCACTGACTTTGCTTCCTTCGTTCTGAACGGCGAGCACATTGATGGATTCCAGGGTATTAAAAAGAAAATGCGGTTTGATCTGCGCTTGCAGCACACGCATTTCCGCCTGATTTTTCCGCCGCTGTTCCACCTGAATGCGGTTAAACAGCATATTGATTTTGTTCATCAGGTCATTGATCCCTTTGGCCAGCAGTGTCATCTCGTCATTGCCTTTCTCCTCCACCCGCGTTGTGAGATCACCATCTTCAACCCGGCGCATAAAACGGACAATGACCGCAATTCCGCCGGTAATCCGGTTCATGAAGAACAGGTTAAAAATGACCGCCGCCAGAAAACACAAGAAAATCACGGCGACAAACCAACGGGCAAATACGGTGACTTCGCGGGACAACGAACCCCATGAGGTCACAGACACCAGACTCCATGGATAGTCTTTGAGATGATAGACAGACAGAACGCTTTTCTCTCCGCCGAATTGAGTTTTGAAGCTTTGAAAGCCTTGCTTATAGGTAATATGCTTAGTTGTAAAAGAGCTTAAACTCTGGCCGTCCAGATTGCGGTCCGGATCAAGCAGAATCATTCCGTCATCATTCACGAGCATAAACGAAACCTTCTGGTTACTGCCGCCGATCTTTAAATTACGGAAGATGGATTCGAACTCCCAGTTTTTGATCTGTACTACCAGAATGCCGATATTCTGAAAGAAGCTCAGCTCTTTGATCAGCCGGATCTGCGTAAATACCGCTTCGGTTCCGGTCAGCTCAGGATACTCATGCGGTGCCAGCCATTTCGGCACTCCGTTGAGCTCCATAACCTCCTGGTACAGCGCACTCCCTTTGAACTTGTCATAGGGAAGCGTCCGGAAATTTTCTTTGGTGAAGACGGAGACAATCTCCGAGCTGCCTTTTCCATTAAAATTGTATAGAAAGGCGTAACTAATCGAAGGATGGTTATAAAGAAGACTGCGGAAATTGCGTTGGCTGGCATTAAGACTGAGCTGCTCGGCATCGGTCAGATCCTGTTTGGAGGGATCATCCGCACTAAGCGCCATATGAAAAACTGAGGTGGCAATTCCGTTGTCCGTCACATTGTTCATATCCTTGAAGACATTGGAAATACTGTAGCTGATCGCTTTGAGCGAATACTCCGACTGCTGGCTGTATTTCTTCTCAATAGAATTATAAGTCACGAAGAACATAATCATGCCGAGGATAAATAACGGAATAATGATCAAACCCAAAAATGCCGTAAACAATTTATAGCGCAAATTCATCGGCTGCGCTCCTGACTGTGATAGGGTTAACCTTTTACGCTGCCTGCCGTTACACCTTCAATTATTTTCTCCTGCAAAACAGCATAGATTATGACTACCGGCAGCACGCTATAGACAATCCCGGCAGACATTTGCGCATAGTTCATCTGGTACTGATCACGAAATTGGACCATTCCTACCGGAAGCGTACGCAGCTCATCGTTCGAGAGAAAATAGTTAGCCAGCAAAAATTCATTCCAATTTCCCAGGAAATTGACTATGAATACTGTAACCATGGCAGGAACCGTCAGAGGTACAATAATCTTAGCAAAGATGCCTGGAGCCTTCAACCCATCCATTACCGCTGCTTCCTCAATTTCACTGGGCAGGGAACGCATGAAGGCGGCCAGAATGATAATCGTAAACGGAATCGCATTGGCAATATAAGGGATAATTAGCGCCCAATGCGTATCCAAAATATGCAGCTTTCGTACAATCGTATAGATCGGCAGCATCAGCGCATTATTCGGAATCAGCATCCCGATCAGCACCAGCGAAAACAGGATCGTGTTCCATTTGCCCTGGCGCATCCGCGTGACCGCGAAGGCAAACATCGAAGCCAGCAGGATCGATACTACAGAGGCCAGGACCGAAATGTACAAGCTGTTGAAAAAGTACGTGCTGATCTTAGCGTTGACCCATGCCTCTACATAGTTGTTAAACACGAATTCCTTCGGGATGCCGAATGGATTCAGGGCGATCGAGTTATTATCCTTCTTCACGGAGGAGAAGAGCACGAATAAGAACGGAAACAGAACTACTAAAAGATAGCCGAGCAGCGCGATATGGGGCAGACTTTTCTTCAAGGTACGCGGCATCAGTATTCAATCCTTTCACTACGCCGGTTAAACAGCAGCTGATATAATGCCGTAACGATAAGCGTAAATACGAAGATTAGGACCGCAATGGTATTGCCGTACCCGTATTTAAAATTGGTGATAGCATATTTAATCATGTAGGTGGCCATGACTTCAGTCGAGCCTGCCGGTCCGCCTTTGGTCATAACGATGACAATATCGGCAGCCTTCATGGCCCCGGCGATGGAGAGCATAATCACAACGGAAATAATCGGTACAATCAGCGGAAGAGTAATACGGGTAGCCCGCTGGAAGCCGGTAGCACCATCAATTGCCGCTGCCTCGTCAAGCTCACCGGGTATAGAGAGAATGGCCGCCAGCACCATGACGATGTAGAATCCGGTCCACTGCCAGGCATTTGTAATCAGAATGGACAGCATGGCAAATCGCTCATCCGACAGCCAATATATTGGTTCCACTCCGAACAGCCCCAGCAGTTTATTGAACAGCCCGATATTAGGCTCATAAATAAAGCCCCACAGAATACCAATTACTGCTGTGGACATGATGGAAGGCATAAATACGGCTGTTTTATATAATCCTTTTAGCTTCTTCACATTGGCAATCAATAAGGAGAAAAAGACGATCAGCGGAACCTGTATAAATACGGAGAAGAGGATGAACCAGCCGTTATTCTTCACGGAGACCCAGAAGCGTTCATCACCGAGCGCCTTCTTGAAATTGGTTAGACCGGTATATTTGACGGTATCCGATACGCCGTTCCAGCTGGTGAAGCTATAATAGATTGAACTGAAGATTGGATAGATAAAGAATACAAAGAACAATGTTAGTGCCGGAATAACAAACAGGATGAAGATCAAGGGGTTTTTAAGTGCTTTATTCATGACTACCTCCGATAGCTTTGACATCTGGGAAAGATTAGGCCGGAGTGTAAAAATGTACCCTGGAGCAAGCACCAGGGTACATTTCATTGGCTGCTGCTTACTCCACCGCTGCGTTCGCTTCTTCCTGAACCTTCTGCAGCGCTTCACCCATCTTCTCAGGTGTAGTCTGACCGCCGATCAGCTTCTGAATTTGAATATTGCTGATTTCGGTCGTTACATCCGCCTGTACCAGAGAGTCAAATGCCGGGAAGGAAGACTCCGAGTTGTTCAGCACCGCCACAATTTCACTCATCAGATCATCAGTGATATTCTCGTTCAGCACCGCCTGATCAATCTTCATCGCCGGAAGCACACCATCTTCGACCAATCCGCGCAATTGCATTTCTTCATTGTACATATTTTTGATAAACGACTTCACTGCGGTGAGCTGACGTTCGTCTTCACCTGCGGAAGCGGAGAAGCCATAACCGTTGTTCACATCACGCATCAGGGCTGTCTGATCGCCTACCCCGCCTTCAACTGCAGGGATATTGAAGAAGCCTACTTTACCGATCAGCCCTTCGCCGGATTGACCAGGCTTGAATACCGAGGATTTCCAGGTTCCGTCATACATCAGGATCGCTTCACCGCTGGTGAACTGGGTCGTATATTCGGCATATTCGAACCCAAGCTCCCCTTTTTTGAAGTAGCCTTTGTCGACCCACTCCTTGTATTTGGCGAACCCTTTTACTACGTTCGGATCATTCCACTTCGCTTCACCCGTAGCAAACTTCGCTGTAACATCCGGACCGGCATACCGTGACCACAGGTGGTTAGCCAGCATCAACGGTACCCAACCGGCTTTGGACGCGCCAGCCATTGGCACTTTGCCGTCCGCCTTAATGTCAGCCAGCTGCTGCTCCAATTCAGCGAAGGTAGTTGGAGCTTTCCAGCCCTTGCTTGCATAATATTCTTTATTATAGAAGAATCCTTCACCCGAACCGCCAATAGGCAATCCGTAGATTTTGCCTTCATAAGTAAAAGGATCCAGATTGGAGAATTTGTCCTTGATACCGAGCTCTTCGAGGATCGGGGTCAGATCAAGCAGTTTGCCTTCTTTCGCATAGATCTTGGAGTCAGGGCTGCCGAACAGGTCAAAAATTTCCGGAGGATTGCCGGCGGCCATTTCACCGCGCAGCTTTTCTTTGCGGTTCACATCCGAATCCACACCATCGAGCTTGAAGGTCAGACCCGGTACCTCTTCCTGCACTTTGCCGACTACATCTTCCAGAATCGCCAGACGCTTCTGTTTGTCTGCACCTACCTGCGTATGACGGATCGTCATTTCAAAAGGCTCCGTGTTCACCGGCTCTTCTGTAGCCGGGGCATTGGTTGCAGCAGTCCCACTGTTAGTTGCAGCGGCTTCGCCGTTGTTGCCTGCATTATTATTGTTTCCGCAAGCAGTTAGTAGTGCTGAGGTGACAAACATTAGGGACAAGAGCATGGTTATACTTTTTCTCATTACGGGTGACCCTCCCTGTTTAATGATTTATGATTTCCTTTACAACTCTTATTATAGAAAACAGACATTGTAATCGTAAGGTTAAGATTCATCTACAATAGGGATAAAAACCTCTAATGTAAGCGAATACAATGGTTTTTAGTCACATACTAAGTTATATTTAGTGACATAATATTAAAAATCCGGTGAAATCACAACTCATTTTTGTCATAAAACCTATACACAATAAGGGTTACCTCTACGTATACACCCTTAACCTGACAGCAAAAAGCCGCCCCCCAGTAAATTAGCTACTGTCAGGAACGGCTTCATTCAAATGCAATCATTACTTTACCATAGCTGTCTCTTGACGTCCTTCTTCGATCAGCCGGTAAGCGCGCTGCACTTCCTCTTCTGTTGGTGAAGGTACACCTTCAAGCTCATAGGGACGGCCAAGCACTTCCTGCACACCCTGTACAATCTGGGACCGGCACCAGAACCAAACCTGACTGTACTGTGGTCTGAAAAACTGCCTGAAGGCTTCAAAAAATATTGTGCGAAGGTTTCCATCGAAACCAGCTCGATTCAATATGAAAATGATGATTTGATGCGTCCGATCTACGGAGACGATTACGGTATCGCTTGCTGCGTATCCGCAATGCGTATCGGTAAGCAAATGCAGTTCTTCGGAGCCCGCGCTAACCTGGCAAAAGCTCTGCTGTATGCAATCAACGGTGGTGTGGATGAAAAATCCGGTGCTCAAGTAGGACCTGAATATCCGCGTATCACTTCTGAATACCTCGAGTACGACGAAGTAATGAAACGTTTTAAACCGATGATGGAGTGGCTGGCTAAGACTTACATGAACACACTGAATGTCATCCACTACATGCACGATAAATATTCCTACGAACGTATCGAAATGGCTCTGCATGACCGCGATATTCTGCGGACTATGGCTTGTGGTATTGCCGGTCTGTCTGTAACTGCTGACTCCCTGAGCGCAATTAAACATGCAAAAGTTA
>CAKMKL010000023.1 GCA_927443375.1 uncultured Paenibacillus sp.
CAACCATGCCCATATGCTTCAGAATTTGTTCAACCTCTTCCGGAAGCAAAGCGGTAGGCTTGGACCCGGAACCTGTCGAACCGACAAATCCGGTAACGCCCGGCGTATTGCGGACAACATACCATGAATCATCAGTCTGAACCATTTCCACCAAAACGTAACCAGGGTAAACTTTACGCATGACGGTTTTTTTCTTGCCGTCCTTGTTTACAAGTTCTTCTTCCATAGGAACAAGAACACGGAATATTTTGTCTTCCATGCCCATGGACTCAACGCGTTTTTTCCAAATTGGCCTTAACCTTATTCTCATACCCGGAATAGGTATGAACAACATACCATCTTTTTTCCATACCAAGCCACCTGGGACCTCTCTAAATAATCCTTTCGATCACAGCGGAAATACCGATGTCCAGAACCCAGAAGTAAACAGCAACAACAACAATTGTGCCAAGAACGATCAACGTATAGTTTTTCAGTTCTTTACGACTAGGCCAGCGAACCTTTTTGAGTTCACTCCAGCTCTCAGTGAAAAAGGAAAACAAAGACTTGAAACTACGTTTCACGCCGACTACACCTCCAAAGACTATCTGGTTTCGCGATGAGGAGTTTGCTCGTTACAGAACTTGCAAAATTTCTTCATCTCCAAGCGGTCGGGGTGATTTCGCTTGTTTTTGGTTGTCGCATAGTTTCTTTGTTTGCAACTTGTACAAGCCAAAGTGATAATTACCCGCATGATGTGCACCTCCCGAAGACGTCCTTCTAATTATCAAATTAGAAGACGCAAATATTGATCCTAAAAAAAACCCGCGAATTTAGGCCTACCTAAAACACTTTAGCATAATGTCAACGTCTGTGTCAACGAAAGATTTGCCCATCCGCACCGGGTAATTTCGGGTTCTGTAGTCGTGTGCTGCACGTTGTCTTTGGTTCTGCCTTTTTGCCCGTTGCACGCTGTCTTTCTCTATCATTATGGAGCATTCCGACTGTGTATAAACCTGTCCTTACCAACTAGCGACTGAAATCCCGGATCATTATGATACAGAAATTTCCAAAACACTAAAAAAAGACTCGATGTCCGAGCCTTTCAAGTAGTAGTATATCATTAATTGTCACGCACTTCCAGATATCTTTCCAATTTGCGTTTAACACGTTGCAATGCATTGTCGATCGACTTCACATGCCGCTTCAAGTCTTCTGCAATCTCCTGATAGGATCTTCCATCGAGGTAGAGCATCAGAACCTTGCGTTCGAGGTCGCTCAGAATCTCCGCCATCTTATCTTCCAGTCCGATAAATTCTTCCTGGTTGATAATCAGTTCTTCGGGATCCAGCACCTGTGTACCGCAGATCACATCCATCAGTGTCCGGTCCGAGTCTTCATCATAGATAGGCTTGTCCAAAGATACATAGGAATTAAGCGGAATATGCTTCTGACGGGTAGCTGTCTTAATAGCAGTTATAATCTGACGGGTAATGCAAAGCTCTGCAAACGCTTTGAAGGAAGAGAGCTTGTCACCCTTAAAGTCACGAATCGCCTTATACAGGCCAATCATGCCTTCCTGTACGATATCCTCCCTGTCCGCTCCAATCAAAAAATAAGAACGGGCTTTAGCGCGTACAAAGTTACGATACTTGTTAATTAAATGTTCCAATGCGCCACTGTCGCCACCACGGAAGATCTCGACAATTTCTTCATCACTTATGAAATCATACTCGGACAGCATTATTTCCTTGAGGTCGACACTCACCAAGAATCCCCCCGGCTGCAACGCAAGACACATCGTTACTTCGCTAAAATATAGGAACAGTATATATTATGTTACCTTATACCGTCAACCGATTATTGACCAAAAACAATCTTCAATAGCATTTTATGGCATTTTGCCAAAGCTTCTTGAATATTCATAGGTTTTCATTGCCGGCGCCAGTCTTCAAGACGTCTGCGCGTTTCCGGAGGAAGCTTTTCTTCCAGGGAATGGCGCTTTGAGCTGATGATCTCGGGTTCGATCGCTTTTTTGACCTGTTTTTGATTCTCTTCAATCTCAAGCTTCAGCTCTCTGGCGGAAATCCTCAGCGCCCCTTGGGCAAATATTACATGCTGTTCCACAAAATCGCTTGTTGCCACATAAATCTGCCTGCGGCGGTGGCTTAACTCTCCCACTAGCCGCTCGATGCATTCGTCTGCAGTTTCTTTTTCCTTGGTGAAAACCACCTGGACTTTCCCCTGCACAAACGAACGGCCAAGCCCCGGAACACGGTAAGCATCGAATACGGCGATAACGCGCCGCCCCGTGAATGCCTGATAATCGGCCAGCATATCCAGCAGCCGGTCGCGAGCGCCCTGCATGCCGGTCAGCGAAAGCGCAGCGAGTTCCGGCCAGCCGCCGATCATATTGTATCCATCCACAAGCAGCACATCGCGCCAGTCAGCCATAACTATCCCTGCTGATGCCGGCGGCGCAGCACCTCATACATAATTACCCCGGCGGCGACGGATGCATTCAAGGAATTTATCTTGCCGGCCATTGGTAGCTTCAGCAATATATCGCATTTTTCGCGGATTAAACGGCCGATCCCCTTATTCTCATTGCCGATCACAACAGCTACCGGTCCTGTAAAAATATCCGATTCGTACAGATTCTGATCGGTGGCAACATCAGTACCTACTACCCAAACACCAAGTTCCTTAAGCCGGTCTATTGTTTGACCAAGGTTGGTAACCCGTGCTACCGGAACATATTCTACTGCACCAGCTGATGTTTTGGAGACAGTAGCCGTAATCTGCGCCGACCGCCGCTTCGGTACAATTACACCATGTACTCCTGTGCAGTCTGCGGTACGCAGAATAGAACCCAGATTATGCGGATCTTCAATTTCATCTAACAGGATAAGAAACGGAGGTTCCCCTTTCGCCTCCGCTGCAGCCAGAATATCTGCAACCTCGGCATACGCGAACGGCGCCGCTTGTGCTACTACCCCCTGATGCTGCACTCCCGGTGCAAGCTGATCCAGCTTCCGTTTGTCTACATGCTGGATCACGATCCCCGCTTTGCGCGCTTCGGCAATAATCGGCGCGGTTAGATGCTTCTGCGCAGTTTCAGCAATCCAGATTTTGTTCAGCGTGCGGCCGGCACGAAGTGCTTCAAGCACCGAATGCTTACCGGCCAGTATTTCCTCTTCTGTCTTTAATTCTTCCATGTTCATGCCTCCTGTTCTATCAGCTCGCGGCCTCACTTAGGCCGGTTCATCATATACTCAATACTGCTGTGGACGAGTTCTTGGATTCTTGCCTGCTGCCCCGTGTAATAGAGGTGGCCGATCAGACATTCAAACGCAGTGGCATGGCGGTATTCCAGCACATCTGCATTTTTGGGTACCGTACCCGATTTGGCATTGCGCCCCTGACGGGCAATATCCTTCTCCTCATCAGTAAGCATAGGCTCAAGATAGGCCAGAATCGTACTCTGCGCTTTGGCGGAGACCAGCCCCGTAGCTGTCCGGTGCAAATGATTCGGGCGGAGATTGGGCAGTGAAATCAGATACTGGCGCACAGCCACCTCATAAATAGCATCCCCCGCATATGCCAGCACAATCGGTGAGAGCAGCCGGGCCGGCTTGGATGGCTCATATGGAAACCATGCTTCGTTTACTTTGAAGTCACCGCTCATTTCCGCCGCCACCGCATTCCCTGCGGAGTATCTTCCAAAAGGATACCGAGGCTGTTCAACTCGTCGCGGATCTCATCGGAACGGCTCCAATTCTTATTCTTGCGGGCCTCTGCCCGTTCCGCGATAAGGCGCTCCACTTCCTCACTCGCAACCTCAGCCTCAAGCTCAGGGGTCAGGCGCAGCACAGCATTCATCTCTGCAAAGGTATTCAGCAGGGCTTCAAAATCTGCGGACGAAGCGTCAGTCTTAGCAAGAGTCTGATTGGCAAGACTGACCCAGTCAAATACTGCCGTAATCGCATCAGGTGTGTTGAAATCATCCTGCATTCTGGCATGGAAATTGCCTAAGATCGCTGTCAAACGTTCTGCAACAGCGCTACTCACCGCTTCACCCGCACCTTCCGGGTTAAGATCCAGCCGGTGTTTAACATTGCTCTCTGCGAGCGCGATCCGCTCGGCACTCTTCTCGGCAGACAGCAGCGCCTCCTCCGTGAAGTTCAGCTGATTGCGGTAATGGCTGGAGAGCATGAAATACCGGATAGTCCCCGCTTTAAAGCGTGCACGGATATCCTTTACAAGCAGGCCGTTCCCCAGAGATTTCGACATTTTCTCATCACCGATATTCAGAAACGCGTTATGCATCCAATAATTCGACAGCGGTGCGCCTGTCAGGGCTTCTGTCTGTGCACATTCGCATTCATGGTGCGGGAACTTTAGATCCTCTCCGCCCCCATGGATGTCGATAGTCTTACCCAAATATTCGCGGACCATCGCCGAGCACTCAATATGCCAGCCGGGACGTCCCTCTCCCCATGGGCTGGCCCAGTGTACCTCACCCGGTTTGGCTGCCTTCCAGAGCACAAAATCCTCCTGGTTTTCCTTGCGGGGATCTACCTCGACACGGATGCCGAAGCGCAGCTCCTCCAGGTTCTGGCGGGACAGCTTGCCGTAATCGGCAAACTTGCCGGTACGATAAAACACATCCCCTCCGTTCTCATAGGCATATCCCTTCTCTTCAAGCTCCTTGATGAACTCGATAATCTTATCCATACTCTCCGTCACCCGCGGGTTCATCGTGGCCGGCTTTACGCCAAGTCCGGTCAGATCCTCCTGATAGGCGGCAATGAACATTTCCGCCACCTCAGCTACAGTGATGTTCATTTCTTCCGCTTTACGGATCATTTTGTCATCCACATCGGTGAAGTTCGTCAGATAGCTGACCTCATTGCCGAGTGCTTCGAGGTAGTTGCGGACCATATCAAATACGATAACCGGTCTCGCATTCCCGATGTGCATATAGCCGTAAACGGTTGGTCCGCATACGTACATTTTCACCTTGCCTGGCTCCTGAGGCACGAATACTTCCTTAGCGCGTGCCATAGTGTTGTAAATTTGCAAAGACATGCTGTTTCCAATCCTTTCTGTTGTCCCCGGATTCTTTCGAGTACCCGTAAGCTTAAATTTCATAGTCGCCGATGTACTGCTGGCTTTCCAGCCGCCGCTGCTCTGCCTTTTGCTTGTCTTCATTGCCTAGCTGTTCGCGGATTTCCTCAATCTCTTTCTGCAGAAAGCGCAGGGAATCCACCAGCGGATCCGGCATTTTGGTATGATCCAGCCGGTCCGATACCCGCTCCCCGTTGCGTTTGACTACACGGCCGGGATTGCCGACCACTGTACTGTTATTCGGTACTTCACGCAGTACGACAGCATTGGAGCCGATATTGGAATTATCGCCGATCCGAAACGATCCCAGTACTTTGGCGCCTGAACCTATTACCACATTATTTCCTACCGTCGGATGGCGTTTGCCTTTTTCCTTCCCGGTTCCGCCAAGGGTCACTCCCTGATAGATGATGACATCATTACCGATTTCACAGGTTTCGCCAATGACAATCCCCATCCCATGGTCGATAAACAATCTGTTGCCGATCCGGGCACCGGGATGGATCTCCACACCGGTCATGAATCTGCTGATCTGGGATACAATCCGCGCCAGTGTAAACCATCGTCGTGTGTAAAGGGAGTGGGCTATTCTGTGAGCCCATATCGCGTGAAGTCCGGCATAGGTGAAAACAACCTCGAATCTGCTGCGGGCTGCGGGATCGTTGTCGAATACAGCCCGGATGTCCGACTTGATATGCTTAAACATCACGTTTCCCCTCTTCTTCACTTCCCCGCCTCCTGTTAACAGGTGCGCCAAGGGAAGGTATTGTCCAGCCCACTTTCTTATTCCTTCAGTTACATATGCCGTATATAAATTATAATTCCAACAAAAAACGCCTCTGCAGCATAAAGCTGCAGAGGCGTGTAACCGCGGTTCCACTCTGCTTGGATGAGCATAATCGCCGTAATCCTGTTCCGGCCTGCGATT
>CAKMKL010000024.1 GCA_927443375.1 uncultured Paenibacillus sp.
TGCTGCTCCGTGGTGAGGCCGTGCGGACGATGCAGATTATTTTCCTGCAGGACTGGATGCATACGACGGGGGAGAAAATACTGATGATTGTCCCGGCGGTACTGCCGAAAATGCCGAAACCAAAATAATAAAATGCCAGTAATGCAGCAATAATGACTATAGCCTGCAATCCTCTTCTCATGGGTAACCTACCTTCTCTTTCTACCTTCGATCACTAAAATGTCACATTTATATATTACCTGAAGAATACGCTTCTTCCTACTGTAACCCACTGCAAAAATGAAATTACAACAATACTGTAACCTCTGCTGCAACGGGATTTGTATTGTTCCGGAATATATACTATAATCACTTTGACCTTGCAGTCAATAATAGAACTAATAAGTCAGAAAGGAGTCTACCTATTTCGTGGCTGATAAAAATGCAAATAAAAAAGAGCAGATTATCAAGACAGCAATGCAGCTATTCGCTGTGAAAGGCTCGTCCTCCACGTCCATGCAGGAGATTGCCGAGCTTTGCGGGATATCGAAGGGCAGTCTATACCTGGTGTTCAAATCCAAGGAAGAGCTGGAGCGCAGCATTTATATATATTGCTTCCGCATGATCCGTGATCCGCTGCAGATTGAGGAGCAACAGAACCGGAGTACTCCAAAAGAGAAGCTGCGTAACCAGGTTGAAATCCTGCTCACCCATGTATACGAGCTGCGCGAGTTTTTGCAGCGTCAATTCCAGGAGATTGCCGGAAAGGGCGGGACAGAGGTTCCGGAATGGATCCGCAAAAATAATGCCCCGCTGCTGCTCTGGTTCCAGACCAAGCTGGAAATTCTCTATGGACCGGAGATTCTCCCGTATACCGGGGAATTATTCCTGTTTGCTGACGGTATGATCCATGCCTTTATCCGGCTGATCTTCAATCAGGAGTCTACGGTTTCGATCCCCCGGCTGGCTGATCATCTGGTGGACCTGCTCGATATCGTCGCAGCCGGCCTGCTCACCGGCCGTAAGGCGCCGCTGATTCCCGCCGCCGTTCTGGAGAATTGGATGAACGTTCAGGAGGACAGCCAGCGCAAGAATCCGCTGCAGCTGATTAAAGAGATGAAGGCGCTGCTCGCAAGTGTTCCGGCAGCAGAGCAGCAGAGTGTAGAAGACGGCCTGGAATCACTGGCTGTACTGGAGAGTGAATTTCTCATGCCGAATCCCCGCAAAGTTATCATCCGCGGGATGCTGGCCAACCTTCAGGAACATCCTGTCCTACACGAGGAGCTGGCGGCCCTGCAAAAATTGATATCGCCCTATATGCCGGATTCATGCGGGTTTCACTAACCCGCGGAGCAAATGGAAGTGGGAGCAGAGAGAAAAAAGGGATAGGCTGGAAGTACAACATTAATTTAGGGTTTTCCAGCAGTGAAAGCCCGAGAGGAGCAGAATCATACTTATGAAAAGCTTGATTAATTTTTCCCTCAGAAACAAATTCGCGATTTGGCTTCTGACGATCATTATCGTGTTCGCGGGTCTATACAGCGGACTTACCATGAAGCAGGAGACTCTGCCTAATATCAGCATCCCTTATCTCAGCGTGACTACAATTTATCCGGGTGCAGCGCCTGAGGGTGTCGTAAATGACGTCAGCAAACCGCTGGAACAAAAGCTGCGCAATGTAGACGGCGTCAAAATGATCACCTCCTCCTCACTCGAGAATGCTTCCAGCATTCAAATCGAGTTTGATTACGGAACGAATCTGGACAATGCTACAGCAGCGGTACGCGAGGCTCTTAATGACGTAACACTGCCGGATGAGGCCCAGAAGCCGAGCATCTCCCGGTTCAGTCTCAGCTCGCTTCCGGTCATTTCCCTCAGCTTGACAGATAACGGATCAGCTGATTTGGAAGAGCTCACACGCATTGCTGAGAACGACATCCGTCCTGCCCTGGAAGATATCGAAGGCGTAGCTTCCGTATCCATCGCCGGGCAATATGTAAAGGAAGTCTCCCTTAAGTTTGATCAGGCCAAACTGAAGCAATACGGCCTGACTGAAGATACGATCAAAGGAATTGTGCAGGCTTCCTCCCTCCGGGTGCCGCTCGGCTTGTTCGAAATGGAAAAATCACAGAAGGCCGTGTGTGCGGGAGATGGACTCGGATTTACCCGTAACTTCAATGGCTGCGATTTCTCCCAGCTTCACTG
>CAKMKL010000025.1 GCA_927443375.1 uncultured Paenibacillus sp.
CTATGGTTGCCTTTAATCTGCGCATTCTCTACCGGTGTTCCGATTTTGGCCTCATCCGGATGATAGAGTATATTTCCGGTTTCATCCACCAGATAGGCATAAGAGGAAGGCGCATTCGCCACCTTGGCATCGGCCAGATACTTGATAATACTGTTCGCATTCACTGCTGAAGCAACGAACCCGATCATCTTGCCACCGTTAGTTACCGGATGCACAAAAGCAAGTACATAAGCTCCTGTAGACTTGGACTTAAGCGTTTCGCTGACCACCGGTGCAGCCGTCTTCAAGGCATTGATCGTATATTTCCGTTCATTGAGATCCGTGCCTAAAAGCTTGGTATCGCTATCCGCAACAATGATTCCTTTCATATTGACCACAAACATATGCTCCAGGTTGCCTGCATCCTTGACCAAAGCCTGCAGCTTGGTATTAACCCCGGTCTGAAGCTCATCGCCAGCGGCTAATGCACCGGATTGTTCTTTTAACAGCATTTCGGCGATTTCTGTTTCCCCGGCGACCAGCTGTATGCTCCGTTTTTCTTTGTCAATCATCGCTTCGATTGTCTGTGCTTTGTTGGTATTGACCTGCCCCATCGAGGTATCGGTGAGATTGAGAATTGTACTGGTAGATTTGTTGTACGTAAAAACCCCCATTAATGCTGTGGAAATCATTGTAACAGCGATCATCATAATTGATAGCTTCATCCGAATCTTCATCTTCTCAACATCCTTCCGCCCTCATCTAATCCTTGCTTGTTAGACACCCTAAATAATGTAATTTGATTAAGCTTATTATCGGTTTATTCTCGTTGATAGTTAAGATGACATGGGGAAATTGAGTGAAAAATATCATACTTTGTCGAAATTTAAGATTTAATTTTACATTATCTTTACAACACCTTAGCCACGGCCCAGAAAACAGAGCAAAAAGTCCCTCTTCTCATTAAAAGAAAGGAACTATTGGCGATATCGACTACAATCCACGACAGAATTAGAATCGCATTTCTCCTCAGCAGCAGCTTTATGGGAGCAGCAAAACCTAACACCGGTATCGCTGTTTCGTTTCGCAGGGAACGGGTAAATTTACAATGCAACACCATACCACAACCTGATGAGGAGTGACTTTCGTAAGGGCACAAAACAACCAGAATGATAAAATGAGCCGTGAAGAAGCAGGACGTAAAGGCGGAGAAGCCAGAGCACGCCAACGTAACAATGATAATTAATTAATTTATAATATATTGACTTGAAATGTACAGGTAACAGGAATTAATCAAACAGGGCCAAACCTCATAAGGTTTGGCCCTGTTTGATTAATATTAAGAATTCTCATGCGGTATTAATATCCAGCTTCTGATAATAGCCTGCTAGGGATTCTCTAACAATATTCTCTATAAAAAGCGGGTCCATATGACTCAGCAGACACCGGGCATATCGCCATGCATTTTCTTCTATGTGCAAACAGATCTCCGCCTGTTCCCTATCCGATAAGAGGCTGTCGAGAAGAGCGGCAAGCTCCTTCAGCTCATGGTCTTCCGAGTGCCCGAGTTCATGGGCAAAAATGACCGCAATATACTCGTTCAGCCGGTCCATAGACCCGAATAAACAGATGCATTGCTCCTTAATCTCTTCTTTATATAGGAAAACTGTGTGACTGCCCATATGATATTTGCCGCCGACCAGCCGTTTTTCGGGGAAGCAGACCTCGATTTTCACTCGGACCCCGCTGTTAGACCGCATAATCAGCTCACTAACTACCTGATGAAACACCTGATCCTCCAGTTTAGTCACCTTCTTTGCCGCATAGCTTTTAGGAAAGGATAGCAGTTGCAGAGCAATGTTTCGTGCATTCCGTATTTATTATTTAGGCAGCAGGACGCTGAATCTGTATGCTTGTTTAAAAAACTGTCGCCGGTATAAGCAGGATGCCAACGACGGAGAAGATCGCCTAGGACGCCTCCCAGGAGAATTTCTGATATTTCTTACACATTCAGGACTTGCTAATAATTCAAAAAGACCACGGCAGAATCGCCGCGGCCCTTATGTAATAGCGGATGTGAATTCGAACGCTTTAAACTTCTTGCGGGAATAGAGCATCCAGTGCCGGGCAAGGCAGCTTCTCCAAAAATTGCGAAAGCGGTGCCGGCATGTTGGTATACAGCTCATTCAGCGAGGTTCCGTTATAAATATTGCCGATGATAACCGGATGGCACAGCTCGGAAATCAGGATATCACCATTGCCGTGCAGGTGCAGCTGCTTCTTGCCTTCAATGCAGTGCGGGAAATACACGCCCGGCTGCTCCGTAAAACCCAGCTTATCCATAAACCGGTCCATGCAGGTAAAGTACAGTGTAGTATCTTCCTTCCGGTTTGCAATCAGCTCGGCAACGGCATTCTTCAATTGCTCCTGCGCGGCGATCGCCTTCCAGCCGGTGTGACTCATAATAATACTGTTCTGAATCTCATGCGTCCGTACACCCATCGCATAGACATGGTCGCTGATTTCCTGCATATTATCCTGCGTTTCATTGAACAGCAGGGTTTCCAGCACCACATTCACGTCTGTTTTGGCGAACATGGTGATGTTCTCCCTGATTTTGTCATAAACACTGGGGTGAATATTATAATAGTTCGAGAACGCCTCAGCGGTTGTAAAATTAAACGAAATATGTATGGTAGTCAGTCCGGCCGTTACCAGCTCCTGAATCCGGGCCGCATTCAGCAGACTGCCGTTAGAGTTCAGCTGGGTCTGAATCCCGCGTGAGGAGCAGTAGGTCACAATCTCCACACAGTCCTCGAATTTCAGCGTCACCTCACCGCCGGATAACCGGACGCGCTTGAGTCCCGGAAGCTCCTCCAGGATGCGGATAACCTCCTTGCCGTTAATGCTCTGCCCGTCATTTCTATTGTATGCGCAGCAGTAATCACAGCGGAAATTGCAGTTTGAAGTTACTCCGACCTCAAGGCCCTCCAGCTCGTAAGTCAGCGGTTTATCCAGCTCCAGTGCTTTATATTTAATGCTCATGCTCTATAGTCCTCCTGTAAAATAAAATAGTCTGTTTTAGGGTCAACCTTAAAAATTATAAAGGTTTCGGGCTCAGGTTAATGTGACTTTTGTTGTATTGGGCCTATTTAGAATAGGCTGAGCGCGCAAATCGAGTAGGCCCATGCGCAATTGCATGGGCCTCTCACAGATCCGTACGTGCGGGTCATCGCATACGTCTCCTCCGTGCTTATCCCCTCTGGGGATGAAGTTCTTTGTATATGTCAAGCAATGAGCAGAGAC
>CAKMKL010000026.1 GCA_927443375.1 uncultured Paenibacillus sp.
GGTATCAAGCCACCTGCTGAGTGAAATCGAGCAGATGGCCGATACCGTCGGCATTATCCGCCAAGGCAAGATGGTCTATCAGGACCCGATTGCCCATCTCCAGGAGCAGGCGGCCGGGGAGCTGCGGCTGGCGGTGTCCGAACCCGAAGCTGCGCTGGAGCTGGCGAAGCGCAGAGGCTGCGGCGGCTCCCTGCAGGAGAGCCGGGTGGTTCTGCCCCGGATGAGCGATGAAGAAGTGGCGCTCCTGATTAAGGAACTGGTGGAGAACGGACATGCGGTCTACCGGGTGGAAGAACACCGACAGTCACTGGAGCAGTTCTTCCTGCAGGTGGTTGAGGGAGGCGCATCATGATGTGGCGGGCATTGTCGGCGGACTGGCTGAAGATACGCGGCAAAGGGCTGTGGTTTCTGGTCTTTCTGGGTCCGCTTGGGCTTACTCTGATGCAGGGGCTGAACTTCGGGATACGTTATGATTATTTGAAGGACCAGTATCGTGCAGATCTATGGGGCGGACTGTTAAGCAATGTGGCCGATTTCGTGCCGGTGGCTCTGTATCTGGGGGGAACACTGATCTGTTCACTGGTCGCGAATGTTGAGCATCAGATGAGCTCATGGAAACAGCTGCTGGCTTTGCCGATCTCAAGGATTTCTGTCTTTACGGCCAAGCTGCTGCTCTGTCTGCTGCTCCTGGCCTGCTCTTGTCTGCTGCTGTCAGCCGGAACCCTGGCCTTAGGGCTGATCCTCGGGTTCGGTTCACAGGCAGTCCCCTATCCGGATATTCTGCGGATCGGTTTATCTTCTTATGCTGCCGCACTGCCTGTGATTGCGCTGCAGCTGTGGTTCTCGCTGTCGAGCCGCAATCAGACCCTTCCGGTAGCCCTCGGTATTACCTTGTCGCTGTTCAGCCTGTTCGCTATGTTCCTGTCTGAATGGGTACCTTTGACATGGCCTGCCTTGGCCTGGAGTGCGGCTTCACCGTGGCAGTTCATCGTGTCAGGCCTGCTGCTTGGCCTGCTGGTGATTATGCCGGGAGCCCTTCATTTTGTGCGAAAGGATGTGGACTAACGATGCAGAGTTTCTTGCGAATTCTCTCGGCAGAGAGACTGAAGATGTCGAGGTCCTACGTCTGGCTGCTGGTTCTCGTCAGTCCGGCGGTTGCACTGATTGTCGGAGCAATGGCTGATATACAGCAGGAGGGGGAGGTTATTACCTGGCAGTTGCTGCTCAATGTCATGTCCTTAGTCCATGCGTTATTGTTTCTGCCGGTACTTTCAGGGATCTTCGCCGCGTTGATCTGCCGTGCCGAGCATAGCGACGGCGGCTGGAAAATGCTGCTGTCGCTTCCCGTAACAAGGAGTTCTGTCTACCTGGCTAAATTCACTGTAATTATGCTGCTGCTGGCGTCCGTACAATTGGTCTTTCTTGCAGCACTGCTGGGAATGGGCATATACCGCGGGGCTGAAGGGGCTATACCCTGGGCAATGTTATTCTCCAGCCTGGCCGGAGGCTGGTTTGCCTGTCTGCCGCTTGCGGCATTGCAGCTGGGGGTATCTCAGGGCTGGAGCAGCTTTGGTGCACCGCTGGCGGTGAACGTAAGCCTGACTATACCGAATATGCTGATCGCTAACTCGGCGACTTATGGTCCGTACTATCCATGGGTCCAGCCTTTACTGGCCATGTCACTGTATGGGAAAGATAAATTTGGCGCCTTTAATCTGCCGGGGGACACGCTGATGCTTGTAGTGTCCGGCAGTCTGATTCTATTCTTGGCCGCAGGCCTCCTCTCCTTCCGGCGTAAGGCTGTCTAACCGTCTATTTCCCGCAGCCGCTGTGCTTTTTGCTACGGAAGCCTTCTCCATGGACATCGTGTAAAGTTTTTTCTATAATTAATCGTAGAAGATCTTATTAACGACCGGTGCAACCGGAGAAGCATAACTAGGAGGGCGAGAGCATGGAGCCGGCGGCACTTGAAGAATGCGACAACACATGTAGTGGTTCGGAGCTGGGGCCTGAGACTGCGGCGCTTATTCTGCCTGACCGGGGAACTACGGATAAAATGGCGGAGATGTTCAAAGCGCTGGGCGACCCTACAAGGGTCAGGCTCATCTACGCATTGTCGCAGAGAGAGCTGTGTGTGCACGATTTGTCCTCCATCCTGGACATGGGGCAATCGGCTGTATCCCATCAGCTCCGCTATTTGCGTAATCTGCGGATTGTGAAGCGCCGCAAAGAAGGCAAGACGGTATATTATTCGCTGAACGATGCGCATGTCGAGCAGATTTTTCTGCAGACGCATGAGCATATCCGGCACGAATAGATGGGCATGACGGAAGAAACCGTCCCTTACGGCTAGTAAGCCAGAGGGACGGTTTCTTTTTGGTATGAATCAGGCAGGCTTATACTTTCAAGTGGTCATGCTGCAGGGAGGAGTTCTCCACTTGCAGGGTGGCATGCTGGATGCCGAACTTCTGCTCTACGAGGCGCACGGCCTGCTTCAGAATGTCCTGCTGGACGCTGTGATCCTCTATCCGCAGATGGGCGCTCAGTGCATCAAGTCCTGATGTGATGCTCCAGATATGCAGATCATGAACATCAATGACGCCATCGATAAGCAGCAGTTCTCTTCGGACATCATCGGAATTCACGGTGAGCGGGGTGCCCTCCATAAGGATATGGAAGGCCTGCCGGATTACGCTCCAGGCGCTGCGCAGAATGAGCAGTGCCACAATTACGCTAACTATGGGATCAGCAACGTACCAGGAGAATACATTCATGACAAGCCCGGCAAGCAGTGCCCCAACAGAGCCAAGGGCATCGCTGACAATATGAAGATAAGCGCTGCGGATGTTGATATTCGCGGTTCCGCTGCTTTTGCGCATTAGCGACCAGGCGCTGACGAGGTTGGCCAGCAATCCGACTGCGGCGATGATTATCATGGTTCCGCTGGCAACCTCCGGAGGCGCATTGAAGCGCTGGAACGCTTCCCACAGAATAAATCCGGCAATGACAAACAAGGTAACCCCGTTGAACAGGGCGGCCATAATTTCGAATCTGTGAAACCCGTAGGAATTCTTCGCAGTTGGCGGCTTTGCCGCAAAAATCATGGCAACAAGACTTAATGCCAGGGAAGCGGTATCGCTCAGCATATGCCCAGAGTCGGAGAGCAGAGCCAGGCTGTCTGTAACAAGTCCCCCGAAAAATTCGATCAGCATAATACCGCCAGTAATGAGTAATGCGATCAGCAGGCCGTTCCGGTCACCGGGCGAATGAGAGTGTGCGTGACCATACCCGTGACTATGACTGTGGTCGGCATGTGTATGATCATGATCATGAATAGGATGATTCATAGAAATACCCCTTCCTCGAATAACATATGAATGATTGCTCATATATTAATATTATCCTTGTTGATTCGTAATTACAAGGCTAAACTTTCCAGTTAAGAACGGATGCCTGCTCTGGTTATGGAGAGCATAGGCGATTTCATTAGCATCCTAAAATAATGGAGAAACTATACCAATCCTGCGTTGACACTGCATGTTTAACAGGAATATAATGTGTTTAAGTTAACATATGAACAAATACTCATATATAGTTTTTATCCAAGGGAGATGAGTCATTTGAGTACGGCAGAGGGGCAAGTGAAACGCCAGTGGATGCTTGAAGGGCTGGATTGCGCAAATTGCGCCATGAAAATTGAGAATAAGGTTAAAAAAATCGAGGGCGTATCCTCCTGCTCCGTCAACTTTACAATGAAAATGATGACCCTGGAGACGGCCGCCTCCGAGGCAGAGACGATTTCAGAGCAGGCGCGGCAGACGGTACTATCGCTTGAACCGCATGTGAAGCTCAGGGAAATGAAGACCGGAGCCATCCGGAAGCCGCTGCAGTCCGGCAGCTTCCGTACCGGCCATCCCGGTGAAGCAGGCGGTCATGCCCATGATGATCATGATGCCCATGATGATCATGATCACAGTCAGGGGACTGCGCATCAGCATGAGGGTACTTCTGAAGAAGCCCATGGCCACAGTCATGATCACGGGACAGGCGATACACGCCGCATCCTGCTGCGGTTGGCTGGGGGCGGTCTCCTGGCCGCCGCGGGAATGTTCCTGCCGGTCGACGGAATTCCGGAACTGCTGCTCTTCCTGGCCGCTTATCTTATGGTCGGCGGTGAGGTTGTGCTGTCAGCAGTCCGCAATATTGTCCGGGGCCAGGTGTTTGATGAGAACTTCCTGATGGCTCTGGCGACGATTGGGGCCTTTGCCATTGGTGAATATCCCGAAGGCGTGGCCGTCATGCTCTTTTATCAGGTTGGTGAGCTGTTCCAGGGGTTGGCGGTTAACCGTTCGCGCCGCTCCATCACGGCTCTGATGGATATCCGGCCTGAATTCGCCTATCTCAAGGAAGGCGGCAATCTGCGCCGGCTTTCGCCGGAGGAGGTGGGGATCGGCGATGTGATTGTCGTGAAGCCGGGGGAGAAGGTTCCGCTGGACGGAACCATTCTGGAAGGCCGGGCGATGATGGACACCTCGGCACTTACCGGCGAATCGGTACCGCGTTCAGCTGAACCGGGCAGTCAGGTGCTGAGCGGGTTCATCAACCAGAGTGGTGTAATTACAGTGGAAGTTACGCAGACCTTCGGGGATTCAGCAGTATCCAAAATTCTTGAGCTGGTGCAGAATGCAGCCGGAAACAAAGCCAAAACTGAAAACTTCATTACCAAATTCGCCCGTGCCTACACACCAGTAGTTGTGATTACAGCCTTGCTTCTGGCCGTCCTTCCTCCACTGGTTCTGAGCGGGGCGACCTTCTCAGATTGGATTTACCGTGCGCTGGTCTTTCTCGTCATTTCATGTCCCTGTGCGCTGGTCGTTTCCATTCCGCTCGGCTTCTTCGGAGGGATTGGAGCCGCTTCACGCAGCGGCATCCTGGTCAAGGGCAGTAATTTCCTGGAGGCGCTGAACGATGTGAAGATTGTCGTGTTCGATAAGACAGGTACGCTGACTAAAGGTCAGTTCACTGTAACAGGAATCTACCCTTCGGAGGGTTTCAGCGAAGAAGAGCTGCTGCGGACGGCTGCCTATGCGGAGAGCCATTCCAGCCATCCGATTGCCGCATCCATCCGCGCGGCATATGGCAAGGAGATTTCCGGAGAAGCTACGGCAGACTACAATGAAATCTCCGGTCACGGGATTGAGGTTACAGTAGAAGGCAGAGCAGTTCTCGCCGGAAATGCAAGGCTGATGGAACGTGAAGGGATTGCCTCAAGTACCCCGGCGCAGACTGGGACCGTTGTTCATCTGGCTGTGGATCAGAAATACGCCGGGTATCTTGTCATTGCTGATGAGGTGAAGGAAGACTCGTTGTCAGCCATCCAAGCACTTGAGGCGCTTGGCATCCGTAAAACCGTTATGCTGACAGGTGATACAACTGCAGTAGCTGAGGCCGTTGGCCGGCAGCTGGGGATCAGCGAGGTTCATGCCGGGCTGCTGCCGCAGCATAAGGTAGAGGCGATCGAGCGTTTGGAGCGCGGGAAAAGCACGCGCGAGAAAATTATTTTTGTCGGTGACGGCATTAATGATACACCGGTGCTGGCGAGAGCGGATGTCGGGATAGCGATGGGCGGACTAGGCTCGGATGCAGCCATTGAAGCGGCGGATATTGTGATTATGACGGACGAACCATCGAAAATTGCAGCGGCGATTGGTATTGCCAAGCGTACACGGGGGATTGTCTGGCAGAACATTATTTTCGCCCTGGCTGTCAAAGCGGTATTCCTGCTGCTTGGCGCTTTCGGGATTGCAACGATGTGGGAAGCGGTATTCTCGGATGTGGGCGTCACGGTGCTTGCCGTGCTTAACAGTGTCCGTGCATTGCAGGTTCCGAATAAATTAGCATAAGCTCAGCGGGTACGGCAGTAAATCAAATAATTGAGGAAATATGAAAAATAAGTCTTTTAGATTCCATAATGTGGGTCTTAAGGCTTATTTTTTGTTGTTTATATAATGTAAATTGTCTGTTCTTGCCGATATATAAGCAGGGATTTACAGCATATGGAAAATAAGATCAGGACTGCTGGGAGGAATAAGGGTGGAGAGCAAAGCGGATAGCTGGACAAAAGTGAAAATGAAAGCAATAAAAAGAAAATCGGCCTCGGTGCAGAGAAAATGGTCACTGGTTGTATTAGCCATTTCGATTGTGCCTTTACTGGGGGCTACCCTCTTCTTTACTCAGTATTTTGGCGGGGTAACAAGAGACGACAGCGAGGCGTTGGCGGAAACGATTCTGGAGATGAATGCCTCGCGCCTGGATGAATGGCTGGAGTCCAAAACTTCGGCTGTGCAGGAGCTGATTAACCAGCATCCCGAATTCGATACTTCGAAGCCGGAGACGATTTTCCCGGTGGTTAAGGTGGTTGAGGACAGCGACAAGCAGTCTGAGGGCTACAGTGTCATTAACAAAGACGGGCTTTTGACCAATATGCTGGGACTTACGGCCGATATGGGGGAAGCGGATTATTTTCTCAAAGCCAAACAGACCTTGTCTCCGGTGGTAGCCGGCATGACCTACCTCGAGCCGCTGAGCAAATATATTATTCCGGTAGTTGTTCCGGTTGTGGGATAGGATAAGCAGTTTGCCGGAGGGGTTGCCTTCTCGGTTACCCCGGAAATGATGATGGAGATGGCCAAGAGCATCAAGGTGGCAGAGAGCGGATACGGTTATGTCATCTCGGGAACAGGGGAATATTACGCCTATTTTGATACCCGGCGCATCGGGAAGAATATCGCAGATTATGCCAAAGAGCCAGCCATGAAGAACGCAGTCAAAACCATTCTGGCCGGGGAAAGCGGTTCGGTAACGTACAAAGGCGAGGACGGCAAAAAAGTCATTACATATTTTAAAACAGTTCCCGGCACGGATTGGAAGCTGCTGATTAATGTGCCCAAAAGCGAAATTTATGCCAAAGTGACCTCGGCCCAGATGATTGCTGCTATATTCGTGGCTACTGTCATTATTGTTGTTATTTTCTTATCACTGTATCTGACCCGCCGGGTTGTAAAACCGATTACGGCGATCTCACAGGTTATGAAGCGGGTGACAGAAGGCCAGTTAAGCCAGCGGATAGTTGTAGCGTCAGACGATGAGATAGGCCAGATGAGCCGGAGCATTAATGAAATGATTGATTCTTTATCCGGCATTGTCACTATGATTGATGCAACTGTGGTAGAAGTGGCAGCCTCTGCTAAAGGCTTGCTAGGGTATGCCAAGGAGTCTTCAGACACCTCGGCGGAGATTGCTGAAGTGATCAAAGAAGTAGCGCAAGGTATGGAAGAGCAGTTCAGAGGCTCGGAGCAGTCCGCCCGCGCGACAGAGGAAATGGCTGTGGGTCTGCAGAAAATCGCGGAATCTTCGGTAAGTGTGTCCGATCAGGCGGAAAACGTAAGCGCAGAGGTGGAAAACGGCTACCAGGGAATAAAGTCTACACTGGAACAAATGATAGTCATCAGTTCCACTGCCGGCCAGACCGCTGAGCTGATTGCTACCCTTACACAGCAGTCAGAGCAGATTGGGCAAATCGTTGATGTGATTTCCGAGATTTCCAATCAGACGGGGCTGCTGTCGTTGAATGCGTCTATCGAGGCTGCCAGAGCGGGTGAACACGGCCGGGGCTTCGGTGTGGTAGCGAACGAAGTGAAGAAGCTGGCGGAACGGACAAATACCTCGATCGTGCATATTGTGGAGCTGATCCGGCAAATTCAGGCTTCGACGCTAAATGCGGCCGATTCGATGGAGAAGAGTATTACTGAAATCGGCGAGGGTATGAATAAAATGAAGAGTGTCGGAGCTACCTTCGATCATATCCGTTCGTCGATGCGTGAAGTTTCGACGCAAATTCAGGATGTATCCGCCATTAACGAACAGATGTCGGCGGGAACCGAAGAGATTACAGCTTCCGTCTCCGATATGCTGACGATTGCCAGAAATTCGTCGGAAAATGCCCAAATGGTTGCCGAGGCTTCCGAAGAGCAAAAGGAACTGATGAAGAAAGTGGTGACTTCGGCACAATCACTGACGCTGAAGATGTCTGAGCTGAAGGATGAAATCGAGAGATACCGGTAAATAGCAGGAATATAAGGAAGAGCTGCAGCAGCAAGCCCCCCTAAAATTAGGGGGGCTTGCTGTGTAGCAATCAACCTATAATTTTTGTTCCAGGTTCAGGCTTTCGATACCGGAACGTATGATGCCGCAGGAGGCATCGAACTTCGCGAACTCCTGATCGCTGAGGTTCAGCTCCAGCAGCTCCTGGATTCCGCCTCCGCCGATAATTGCCGGTGCCCCGGCACATACATCCCGTTGCCCGTACTCGCCGTCAAGAATCGCTGAGACCGCAATGATTTTGTGCTCGTCATTCAGAATCGAGCGGGTAATATAGGCCAGTGCACTGCCGATGCCGAAATGGGTCGACCCTTTGCGGGTGAAGATTTCCCAGCCTGCGTCTTTGGTTTTGCGGGCAATATCATCCAGATCGAGGCTGCGGAACCGTTCGCGGTGCTGCTCCATAATCTGCAGTAGCGGTTTGCCGCCGATCGTGACATGAGACCAGGCAACGAATTGGGACTCGCCATGCTCGCCTAGCGCGTAGCCGTTAACGCTGCGCGGATCAATCGAGAACACTTCGGAGAGCAGCGTCTTCAGGCGTGAAGAGTCAATGGAGGTGCCGGTTCCGATAATCCGGTGACGCGGCAGGCCGGAGATTTTCCATACCATATAAGTAACAATATCGACCGGGTTGGCAGCCACCACAAAGATGCCGTCGAATCCGCTGGCCATTATTTCCGTTATGATCTCCCTGGTTATGACAGCAGCGTCGTCCAGAACATCCAGCCTGGTCTGGCCAGGCTTGGGATTGGCGCCGGCGGTCAGAATGACAACATCCATACTGCCGCAGTCACTGGCGGCGCCGGCATACACTTTCGTGCGTGTGCCTGTGAAATCCATGCAATGCGAGAGGTCAAGCGCTTGTGCCATGGCGCGGTCATAGGTGCGGTCGACCATCATGATCTCATCGCATATCGCCTGATTGACCATGGAATAAGCACAGCTGGAACCTACATTGCCGGAGCCGACGATCGCCACTTTTCTCGATTTTGTTTTCAATTGCCTTGCCCTCACTCTCTAAATGTAATACTCATGCCTACATTTTACCTGATCTTATCGCAAGTTACCTGACATCAGAGTGAAAAATCCGGTACCGGTCTTCCGGTTTTGGTCACAACTAACACAGGGAGTCATTATTTTCCGGGCGGTCTATATAGGTATCATATGCAGGAAATGTGATTACGGGATATAAGTTGACAAACATACGCTAAATTATATTGGTTGTGTGACAAGAAATTGCGGGCAAGGACGAAAAGAGCATTCATGCGCCCGCCGGGTCGATGGAATGCTCTCTTTTGTGGATATTGAAGTGCGGCTTACCCCCGTGTCTGCGGAATACGGGCCTCAGGGGGAGCCATAAGAGTGTAGCGCTTATACATGAACACCCGCCAGTGTAGAATCATACCGAAGGCCAGGATGAAGAACAGGCCGCCGGATTGCGGAATCGATACATATTGGTTGATGAACTCATGCAGTACGGTGCGGACCAGCAGCAGACCCAGCAGAATGAAGGCGAAGCTCTTGGAACGCTGGGCGTAAATCTGGCCCTCCCGTTCCTCGAATTTGGTACTGCGCATCAGCGGATAGGCAAAAATAAACCAGCCGATCAGGAAAGCCAGCACCGCCCACCACCAGGGGAAGCGCACCTCAGGTACTACAAACATGGCAAAGCCTGTTGACATGCCAAGCGGCGGAATCCATATTTTGCGGATGGTCACCGGGCGTGAGCTTGCCTTCAGACGGATAAAAATAACCATCAGCGCCATAAACACGGCTCCCAGAGTGGAGCCCACATGCAGAAGCGAGGGGTTAATATTGCCCATGATACACGTTCCTCTCTGTGATTTGTGTCACTTATTTTTTCATTATAGCAGAAATTTCTATATATACAGAATGGGGGGATCAGCAATCAAGGAACACAATAAACCCGCCAGGGGGTCCTGACGGGTTTATTATGCAAGTATAAGTTTTAATAGGTTCAGCGTCGCTCATAACCATGCAGATTAAGAGCGGCTGCGTCCGCCGACCGAACGGAGGATCAGGCTGACGATAAAGATCAGGACGATCGCACCGATAAGTGAAGGGAAGACATAGAAGTCACTGATCTTAGGTCCCCAGCTTCCCAGCAGCATGCCGCCGAGCCATGAACCAAGAATACCGGCAATGATGTTACCGATAATACCTCCCGGAATATCTCTGCCCATAATCAGGCCTGCCAACCAGCCAATCACGCCACCGACAATCAACATCCATAATAAACCCATGATGCTTCAGCTCCTTTGTATGTGTTTGTGTTTCTTCGATGGTTACTATTAACCCTCGACTCGTACGTTTAAACCATGTGAGAAATTTTGTGGTGATACATATTTTGTATATCAGTATGCCCTGAAAATGGCTGTTTAACACGGTTCATGTGCCGGGTATATAAACATGTTATAGTGAAAAAGGAGCGCCGATGTGAGTGAACACTCCACTGTAGAGGGTATACATAAGTAAAGGGAAACAAGCCTATGCGCTACTTACTATAAAAGGAGATACTGCCATGCACCAGCCTAATGAAGTATTGTTTTACATTGGAACCTACAACTCAAAAGAAGAGGATGCTATCCTGCTGGGGGCCCTGAACAAGGGAACTGGGGAAATGCGGGTACTGAACGGTACAAAGGGCATTGAGAATCCGTCGTATCTGGCTTTAAACCGTTCGGGCACCGTACTCTATGCGGTAAGCGAGCAGGATGAGGGGGAGATTCACGCCTTTACCGTGGAAGATGGTACCGGGGCGCTCCATCCGCTGGGCGGCAGACGCACGGAAGGCGGAGCACCTTGTTATGTCTCCATCCGTACGCAAGGCGATTACATATTCGTAGCCAATTACATGGGGGGCAATGTGAATGCCTTTCCGGTAAATACTGATGGTTCACTTGGAGAGATGTCTGCCCAGGTAAGGCATGAGGGCTCAGGAATCCGCCAGGACCGGCAGGAAGCGCCGCATCCCCATTCGGTTATTCCTGACAGTACCGGCGGGCGTGTGCTGGTCTGCGACCTTGGCATCGATCAGGTGCTGCTCTACCGTGTTGAGGACGGCAAGCTGATTACGCACCGCGAGGTAAATCTGCCGCCGGGCGCGGGACCACGGCACCTGGCCGTGCATCCGTCGAAGCATTGGATCTATCTGATAAATGAGCTGGACAGCACTATTACTGTCTTTGCCAATGATGAACAGAACGGGGACCTCAAAGTATTACAAAGCCTCAGTTCCTTGCCGGAAAATTATACTGCCGGCAGCGATGATACAGCTGCGGATATCCATGTCTCCCCATGCGGACGGTTCCTGTATGCGTCTAACCGCGGCCATGACAGTGTCGGTTTATTCTATATAGACGCTGAGACAGGGATGCTGGAGCCTGGCGATTGGGTGATATCCGGCGGGCGGACCCCGCGTAATTTCACAATTATCGGCGGCATGCTGCTTGCGGCCAACCAGAACAGCAACAATATCGTATCGTTCAGAATCGACAGAGAGAGCGGACGGCTGATTCCTACCGGCAACGAACTGGAAATTACAGCACCGGTCTGTCTGACCCCCTTGCAGCTAATATAGAATAAGAGTCTCCCTTAGCAGCCTTTGCGGCTGCTAGGGAGACCCTTAATTTTATAGTCAGTTTGCACAGACAGCTATTTCACTCCGCCCTCTATATTCTCTTCTCCAGTATAGAATCCGATATCATCGAGCATAATTTTATCGCCTGCTTCCTGCAGATAGAAGGTTACTCCGGCCAGCTCATCCGTGTTCAGCCGGGGTTCTTCCTCAAGGAAGCTTTCGAATGGCAGCTCATAGGTCTGGAAGATTGCCTCCGAGAGGTCCCCGTATTTACCGTTACTAACCCGTTCCTCAAGCCAAGGGCTTAGCGTAAACTCTGTCTGCGGCAGCGGCAGAATGTCCATCACTTTGTCCAGCGGCAGGCGCGCACTTATATGATTGCTGTCAGTCAATTCAACTGCTACAGCAGGAACCGGCGGGATTTCCGCTAAGACTTGAGCACTGTCGTCTTCCAGAGCATCGGCATTACGGTTCGCCATGGAGAAAGTCAGGCCGGACGCACCAGACCCGGCGACCTCCCTGGTGAGGCTGTCTTTAAGCTTGATGCCGTAGGCAGCTTCTGTATTGTCCTCTCCGGACTTGTATTCCAGAAGGATGCCGTAGGTCGCTTTGCTCTTGGATTCCCGGTCCTTGGCGGTTTCTTCCGTCCAGTCCAGACCCATAGCCGCGGCTGTGCCGCCTGTCACCGTATTCTTGTTGCGGTCCTCATCAAAGGTAGCTACCGGGATATAGTTACCGCTCTGGAACCGGCTATAGTAAGCCGTATCCGGCAGCCACTGCGCACCGCTGCGGTAATCGCGGAACAAATCCTGATATTCACTTTGCCCGTGCAAAGTGGCCTCCAGAAATGCCGAGACGTACACTTTGGCAATTTGCCGCTGCTTGTCACCGTCCATGATGTGCGCGCGGCTTAGGAATAA
>CAKMKL010000027.1 GCA_927443375.1 uncultured Paenibacillus sp.
GGTGCAGGCGATCGTCGTCAAGTTGCAGGATTTTTTGCCTTTATAACTGGCGCCAAAACTTTGCGCCGCATCCTCTATAACCGGGATGCCGTATTTGGAGAAGCTGGTGCGGTACATTTGATGCTCTGAGAGCATTTTGGACAGCCAGACCGGAATCGTCTTCTCGGCTTTGACTTCCATCAGCCATTGGCCCGGCTCCATCAGCAGTTCACCATGCGTGCCATGCTCCATCTTGAGATCGTACCGCCGGCTTCTGATATTCGTATCAAAGGTGATTCTGAGATCACGGTTATTTTTGCAAAAGAGCGCTTTACGGTCGTACGAGAGGTATACCATCGGCTTAAGGTCATAACAGCTCAGGAAGTACTTGATTTCCTCAATCACCTGCTTGTTCATGTAGTCCTTGTATTCCGGCGGATTGCCAGTGCGGACAAAATCATAAGCCTCATGCAGCTTGAGCGGGGTTCTCCTTTTATTGACGAGGCCGAATACCTTTTTCTTGATCTCCAGGTAGACCTTAGAGTCTTCGTTCGGAACACCGTAGGCTCTGAGGCGGAGCTTCTCTTTGTATTTCGGCTTGGACAGGCTGTTGCGGATCAGCGTGTTGCTCGGTGTATCATAGTACAGATTAGTAATGGAATAAAACTCATGCTGTTTGTTGTAATCATCCGGTTCCATATATTCGAGCAGTTCATTATAGAGCTGGTGGTAGGCTGTAGTATCGAACAAGTATTTGTTCTCATATCGGTTGAATACTTCGATAGCCATCGGGATCAGTTCCTTTCTCATTGGAGTAATTCGTATGTCTCGCTTGCTTATGAATGTATCTTAGCCGCTAAACCTTTAATGAATCTTAAATGCTTTTTACACTGCGTTGATTCATTTACATTCACTTAACAATTGTGTTTGGGGCTATCCCGGATATATAACGGATATAGTTGAAGCTTTATCTTTTGTGCCCGCGGTTAAGGTTGATTAAAGGTAATCTTGATATAATAGCGGAAGCTAAGCAGTACACATCAAGCAAGCAGAGGATGACAAACCTATGAGAATATTAATCGTCGAAGATGAGGTGCATCTGGCTGAGGCCGTAACCCAAATCTTGAAAAAACATAATTATTCGGTCGACGCGGTGCATGACGGCAGATCGGGCATGGACTACGCGCTGAGCGGGATCTATGATCTCCTGCTGCTCGACATCATGATGCCGGAGCTGGACGGAATCAGCCTGCTGCGGGCGCTCCGTACCAAGGGTGTCGCAACTCCTGTCATCTTCCTGACTGCAAAAGGGGAAATTACCGATATGGTGACCGGGCTGGACTATGGGGCCGATGACTATATTGCCAAGCCTTTTTCGTCGGAGGAGCTGCTGGCGAGAATCCGTGCAGTGCTGCGGCGTAAAGGCGAGATTCTGCCGGATGATGCACTGAAGTTCGGGGATCTGGAGCTGAATACGACCAATTTGCGGCTTACTGTGAGCGGTAAGGAGATGAAGCTGAACCTGAAGGAGAGCGAGCTGCTGGAGCTGCTGATTCTGCGTAAGCAGTCTGTAACCTCTAAGGAGCAGATTATCGAGAAGCTGTGGGGGTTCGATTCGGAAGCGGAGCACAACAATGTGGAGGTCTATATCTCTTTTCTGCGTAAAAAGCTGACGTTCCTCGGCTCGGGGACACGAATCAGCACGATACGGAATGTAGGCTATGTATTAGAGGTGAATGCCTGATGTTCACAAAGCTCAGAAACCGTTTCTTGATTGTGAACCTGGTGACGATCTCCGTCATGATGCTGGTCGCCTTTGCTACCATCTATGTTATTAACTACTTGGATGTTCGTAATGATATCAACATGGATCTGCAGCGGAGCGTGGAATTGTACCAGAAGCCCGGCAGCGGGGAGCACCACGGCGGGATTACCGGTGGTTTTGACGGCGGCGCGGATGGCGGAATTGACGACGGAATGCAGCGTAAGAACGGCGGTTCATTCGGCAAGATAGGCGATCCTCCGCCAGAGCGTCTGATTTCCTTCATGATTGAAACGGACGCCGAATGGAACCAGATAGGCACACCTGCATCACAGCTAACCATGGATAACGAATTTTATGCACAGGCGCTGCAGGAAGCCGTGGACATGGATACCACCCGGGGACAATTCGAGCTTGACGGCAGTCTCTGGATCTTTGAGATCAAGCCGACCGCTGACGGTCATAAGCTCGTATTCCTTGACATTACCGCCAGACAGAAGATTCTCACAAACCTGATCTATACCTTTTCCCTTGTCGGTGTCGTGATGCTGATTATTCTGTATTTCACCAGCCGCTACTTTGCGAACCGTTCCATCAAGCCGGTCAAGGAGGCCTTCGATAAGCAAAAGCAGTTCATCGCCGACGCCTCCCATGAGCTGAAAACACCGCTGGCCATCATCAATACCAATACCGATGTGCTGTTAGCCAATGAGGAAGACACGATTATTAACCAGTCCAAATGGCTGCATTATATCAAATCAGAGACGGAGCGGATGGCGAAGCTGACCAATGATCTGCTCTATCTGACGGAAATGGATGATTCGCGCACCGGCATGATTCACTCCCCCTTCAACATCAGCGAAGCGGTTGAGAATATCATCCTGACCATGGAAGCCGTCATCTTCGAGAAGAATGTCGCACTGGAGTATGAGATTGAGCCTAATCTGACCGTTCAAGGCAACAGTGAGCAGATTAAGCAGGTTGTCATGATTCTGCTGGACAATGCCGTGAAATATACAGGGCCCAAAGGCGAGGTGACCCTGTCTCTGCGCAGACAGTATAACGATGTAGTGCTGGCCGTCACCAACACCGGAGAGGGAATCGCTCCAGAGCATCTCACCCGGATCTTCGACCGGTTCTACCGGACCGATACCTCCCGGGCGCGCAAGCAGGGCGGCTATGGACTCGGTCTCGCAATCGCCAAATCGATTGTCGAGCAGCAGCATAAAGGCAAGATTTACGCAAAAAGTGTAGTTGGTGAATCCACTACGTTCTATGTGCAGCTGTCCTAATAGGCTCGCAGCAATCCGCAGACACACTTAATTGTAGCGATAAGCCGTACAAAGTGAAAAAAGAGCTGTCCCTTTGGCGGGCAGCTCTTCTTTCTATACATTCAACTATGCAGAATTTCCTGCAGATAGGCGCTTAATACTCTGGCCGCCTGCTCATGGGCTAATTTGCCCGGATGGCTCCTCGCGCCTGTGCTTTCCTCTGTAATATTGGGCAGCTGGAAGACTGAGACCTTCCGGTCTCCTGATTTCGCCGTGTAACTATTCACCGCGCGGTAGATAGCCGGCATCATCGGGAGTCCCAGCATGCCGTACACCCACACCATATGTGCCTCCGGGTTATATTGTCTGAGCTTCACAAGGAACGACTCCGCCGCGGCCTCGAAGGCCTGGAGATCCTCTGCGTTGAAGGTGCCGTCATCGTTCAGCCGCTGTTTATAGACTTGGCCGGTGGCCGGATCGGTCCATTCCGGGGAATTAAAAGCGCCGCCGTCATTGGTGCCCAGATTAACGATTACCGCATCCGGCTGCCACGCTTCAAAGTTATTAGCCTGAGAGGCTCCGAGCGCTTCATTCCGTTCCCCGCCGAGCACCCCGCAGACCTGCCCGTAATAATCCGGCAGGTTGTGGTTCGGATTATTATCCCAGCTTGTCAGCACGCCCCATCCGCTCTGGGACAGCACCCGGTAATCCGCCTTTAGCGCCTCCGCAGTCATGGCCGTATAATTACCGGTTGCGCTGAACCACATCGGAATCCAGTCTTCTTCCGGCTTGGCACCGACCAAGCCTTCACCTGATGTGATGCTGTCCCCGATGAACTCAAGCTTGAGCGCCCGGTCCGGAACCGGCAGGAACTCCCCGTCGAACCTGACGGCGTGTATCTGCAGGCAGCACTGCGGATCGTCGCTCATGGCCTGCAGCTCTTTGACAATCCGGACATTCTTCACAGCAGCTTCATTCATGCCTCTGAATATACAGACCCAATACCTGCCTGCCGTTAACATCTGTCTGCTGACAGGGTCACCTCGCCTT
>CAKMKL010000028.1 GCA_927443375.1 uncultured Paenibacillus sp.
ATGCTTGCGCCAGCCGGGCTGTATCAAGTCGAGAAACCCCTCCAGCTCGTGCTGATCTAGCAAGGGGTCTGAATTTCCCGGGGAGGACAAATATTTCATGACATGCACGACTGCGTATGACAGTCACACTTAAGGATGGAACGCAGCTGAAAACCCGGAACGTACTATCCACCGCCGGACCGATGGCTACTCTATCCATCCTCAATCCCCCGCTTCCCCAGGCTGATGCCGCAGTCTTTGAGCAGCTTATTCCTGTTCGCGCGGCATGCCTGGATCTCGTCGTAGACGGAATGCCTCAACCCAAAACGAAATTTGTCTTAGGTGCCGATTATCCGTGGTATTACTCCAACCATTCCGCCGTTGCCTCGTTATCCAATCATCCGTCATACGCAGTCGTGCATGTCATGAAATATTTGTCCTCCCCGGGAAATTCAGACCCCTTGCTAGATCAGCACGAGCTGGAGGGGTTTCTCGACTTGATACAGCCCGGCTGGCGCAAGCATGTTGTCCAGCAGCGGTTCCTGCCACGAATGCTCGTCTCCCATGCCGTCGTAACTGCTGCGAACGGCGGCCTCCCGGGCAGACCCGGACCTGCGGTCGAAGGACGGCCCGGACTATATGTCGCGGGCGATTGGGTCGGTTCAACGGGTATGCTGCTTAACGCATCCTTGGCTAGCGCAAAGGAGGCTGCCCGAAGTATAATATCCGCACAAGAACAAGATAAAGAAGAGGTGCACCGTGGAGCTTGATTCTGTGTATAGGACATACAGACCGCTTCTTCTGTCCATCGCGTACCGCATGTTAGGATCAGTCACGCAGGCCGAGGATTTGGTCCAGGACGCATTCGTAACGGTGCAGCAGCTGGACAGCGATAAGGAAGGCGGCCCCATCCGCAATCTGAAAGCATACTTATGTAAAATCGTTACCAACCGCTGTCTCGATTACTTGAAATCCTCGCAACAAAAAAGAGAGGTCTACGTCGGACAATGGCTGCCCGAGCCCCTTGTCCAAGACTATGCGGGTGTGACAGGCTCGACCTCTGCCGCAGGAGGCGACCCGCTCCAAACGATTGTGCTGGAGGATACGATATCGTACGCTTTCCTCGTTTTGCTCGACCAGCTAACCCCTGTGGAGCGCGCAGTATTCATTCTTCGTGAAGCCTTCGACTATGACTATCGCGATATTGCAGACTTCATAAACAAGACGGAGCCGGGATGCCGTAAGATTTACAGCCGGCTCAAACGAAAAATCCAAGACGATCCGGCTGCCGAGCTGATCCCCAGCGACCAGTCCGAGCAGCTCGTACTGCGCTTTCTCCATGCGGCAGCGACAGGTGATATGGACGGACTGTTTACGCTTCTCTCCGAGGACATCGTGCTGTACAGCGACGGAGGCGGCAAAGTCAGTGCGGCCGTTAAACCGGTTATGTCCAGCCAGCGCGTCCTCGCATTCATTCAGGGGCTTCTGTCCAAGGGCGGCGGCGCAGGAGTTGTGCGCCTCGTCAAGGTCAACGGACAGCTTGGTTTTGTATTAAGCAGTCCTTCCGAACCTTTCCCGACTGTCGTTAGCCTGGCGTTCAGAGACGGCCGCGTTCAGCAGATTTACCTTATACGCAATCCGGATAAGCTGGGGCATTTGAAATTAAGATGAGAGGCTTAATCCGCCTGGCATTGAATGAATCAGGAACCCGCATACAACAAAAACAGCAGCAGTCTTGGACATTATTTCTCATCCATGGCTGCTGCTGTTTCTTTTATGAGGTCAGTCTGCTATCCGCTTAAGCCCACCACATATCCAGCGGCTGCTCACGGATCAGGATCGACTGCAGGTTCGTTACCGCACGCTGGAAGCCTTCATCCACCGACATCAGCGGATCTTCATGCTCGATGCTCACTACATAATCATAACCATAGGTGCGCAGGGCGCTCATGATATCCGACCATTCGGACAGGCTGTGCCCGCAGCCGACAGAGCGGAAGGTCCACGCCCGGGTCTGCACATCGCCGTAAGGCTGCATATCGGTTAGGCCGTACATATTGATGTTGTCTTGATCGAGATAAGTATCCTTGGCATGGAAGTGATGAATCGCGCCCGCCTTGCCGAGGATCTTGATGGCACCGACCGGATCAATGCCCTGCCACCACAGATGGCTCGGGTCAAGATTCGCGCCAATAGCATCGCAGGTCGCTTCTCTCAGCTTCAGGATCGTATACGGCGTGTGGCACAGGAAGCCGCCATGCAGCTCGATACCGATCTTGACACCATGCTCCTGGGCGAGCTGGCCGATTTCCTTCCAGTACGGAATCAGCTTCTGCTCCCACTGCCAGGCCAGAATGTCGCTGTAGACCGTAGGCCAAGGGGTTACCGGCCAGTTCGGCGCTTTGGCATCTTCACTGTCGCCGGCAGTGCCGGAGAAGGTGTTGACGACCTGTACACCCATCAGCGAAGCGAGCTTGATCGATTTGCGCAGAATTTCATCGCCTTGACGCGCTTCTTCCTTATCCGGAGAGATCGGATTATTATGGCAGCTGAACGCACTGATCATAATGCCGCGGCTCGTGAACTTTTCTAAGTACTCCTGTCGCGCCGTTTCACTGGCCAGCAGCTCGTCGGTTGGACAATGCGCATTGCCGGGGTTGCCGCCTGAGCCGATTTCGACTGCGTTCAAGCCTGCAGCCGCGATTTTGTCGAGCATTTCATCCAATGTCAAACTGCCGAATACGGGATCAAATACGCCTAATTTCATCTATACGCCCACCTTTTCTCGAATTGGCTCCAACGCCTGGGAATGACCGTAGACGGGATAATCGCGCCGGGTCGGTGCACACCAGTTCACGCCGTTGATGATTACTTGTTGAATTTCCTTATGGTAATAGGTCGGATGGGATTCATGACCCGGCTGGAAATAAAAGATTTTGCCGCTGCCGCGCCGGTAGGTCGAGCCGCTCGGGAACACATTGCCCCCTTCGAACCAGCCGACAAAAACAAGACTTTCCGGTGCCGGCACATCAAAATGCGCCCCATACATCTCTTCCTGCTCCAGATCGATGTATTCGCCGATGCCTTCGGCAATCGGATGGCTCGGGTCCATCACCCAGAGACGTTCCTTCTCCCCCGCTTCGCGCCATTTCAGGTCACAGCTGGTGCCCATCAGCTTCATGAAGATTTTGGACATGTGGCCGGAATGCAGCACAATCAGCCCCATCCCCTGCAATACACGGTTGTAGACACGGTTTACGATTTCGTCGCTAACCTCCTGATGGGCAATATGCCCCCACCATACCAGCACATCCGTATTGTTCAATACTTCCTCCGTCAACCCATGCTCCGGTTCATCCAGTGTGGCCGTAGCTGTATCAAAACCAGCCTCCTGCAGAAATCCGGCTATTTGGGCGTGGATGCCCTGCGGATAGACCTGACGGATACGCTCCTCCTGTAATTCATGACGATATTCATTCCATACGGTTACTCTTGTCACTATGGACACACTCCTAATTATGATCTATAACAATACGAAACTGCCTAATTAGTCAAAAAACACCGGCATCCCTGTCTCGGACGACTTATAGATGGCCTCCAGAATGCGGGTAACCACCAAAGCCTGCTCCGGTTTCACAACCGGTTCAGAGTCATTGATAATGCTCTCAATCCACTGCTGAGCTTCCGCCAGCGCCGGATCATCGCCTGCCCCGTCGTAGAAGTCTACGCCGGCTGCGTCGAGTCCGATATGCTTCTCGTACGTTTTGCCATACGCTTCACCGTTGATGCGCAGGCCTTTTTCCATATCCGCTCCGCCTTCTGTACCGCACAGCGCAGTTTTGGCTTCACCGACATCCAGCGTATTCAGCGCCCAGCTGGCTTCCAGTACGATGGTTGCCCCATTCTCCATGGTAATGAAGCCGATAGCCGAATCTTCAACCGTGAACTTCTCCGGGTCCCACGGGCCCCACGCATTCGCTGCGTCCTTGCGGCCGGACAGCTTGTGATAAGCGTTGCCTACCGCATATTTCGGCTTGTAGTTGTCCATCATCCAGAGCGTCAGGTCCAGGGCATGGGTGCCGATATCGATCAGCGGGCCGCCGCCCTGCGCTTCCTCGTCCAGAAATACGCCCCAGGTCGGTACCGCGCGGCGGCGGATCGCTTTGGCTTTGGCATAATAAATTTCTCCGAGCTCGTTGTTCTCACACACCTTATGCAGGTAAGCGGAATCCGGTCTGAAACGGTTCTGGTAGCCGATCGTCAGCTTTTTGCCGGTACGCTCAGCCGCATCGATCATTGCCTGGGCTTCCGCAGTTGTCTTCGCCATCGGCTTCTCACACATAACATGCTTACCGGCCTCCATCGAGGCAATCGAGATTTCCGCATGGGAAATGTTCGGGGTACAGACATGAATTACATCTATGCTTGCATCCTCTAGCAGCTCTTTGTAGTCGGTATAGACGGCAGCGTTCTCATCGCCGAATTCCGCCTTGGCCTGTTCAGCCCGTTCAGGTACAATATCGCAAAAAGCGACCATGACAGCGCCTTCCACTTTCTTCAGAGCCGGCATATGTTTGCCGTTTGCGATGCCGCCGCAGCCAATAATCCCTATTTTCAAAGTCATTCTCTATTTCCCTCCGCCTGGTGGTGTTGTGATTTCTCTGCCTCTATCATACAAATCCGCTGAATAGCTTTCTTCCTGCATTCTTGCCCTGTTATTCCTGAATATTGTCTTATGGTATTTCAGTGGAGAAATGCCTGTTGCGGACTTGAAAAAATGATGAAAAGTCTTCACGCTGCCGAACCCGGCCGCTTCCGCAACGGCTGACATCGGCAGGTCCTCGTTCAGCAGAATCCACTTCGCCTTGTTCAGCCGGTATTCATTAAGGAAAGCAACAAAGGTCATGCCCGTGTTCTTCTTGAACAGCTTGGTGAAATAATACGGGCTGAAACCCATATGCCGGGCCACCTCATTCAGCGTAATCGCCTCCTGATAATGCTGCTCGACATAGATGAAGATCCGCTCCAGCCGCTCCAGCGTTTCCCGGGACTGTGTCAGCGTGTCTTCCGAGAATTTAGGCAGTCTTCCTGCTGTATTCTTCGGCACCTCACGCATAATAACTGTCAGCAGCTCGAACAGTCTGGCTTTGATTAAATAGGCGTATCCTTCACGGCGCTGAAGGTCTTCCTCATAGATACTTTCGATCAGGCCAATCATCTTGGCGGCTGCGGATTCCGGCCAGCGTGAGCTGGAATGCTCCATAGAGTTAAATACATCACGCAGCGAATACTCATTACCGCTTAGCGCAGCCATCTCTTGAAACAGATTCAGGTCGAACTGGATCACCAGCCGTTCGCTCTCGGGGGAAGCGAGGAAATAATGCACATCGCCGCCATTGATAAACTGAACCTCACCCTGCTCCATCCGGATAGGGGTATCATTTATTCCCAGATTTAGCGTTCCTTTTGTTACATAGATAATTTCAATTTCTTTATGCCAGTGCGGATAACACAGCTCATCCCCGCCACAGACTAAGCTGCGAAAAGGAAAGTGCTTATCCACATCCGGAAGCTCGAGGTAAATGCTCATAAGCGCGGCTCCTTGTCCGGGTTGTTCTTCTATCCGAAAGATATCGTACCTTATATGCCTGCGCAAAGACAAATGCGAGGAACACTGGCAGACTTGAAGAGATGAGGAGCCGGTCAGACCGGAGTTAAATCCCCCCTAAAAAAAGTACCCCGCCATTATTGGCAGGGTACGGTGATGTAAAACTCATTATTTCTCCATTTCTCGTCTTAAAAAGGACTTTATCCCATCATAAATGACTAAGAATCCAATAATTACAGCTACACTCCTTACAATAAACTCAGCAGTATAGAGACTTCCCTGGTAATGTGATGAATTGAAGGAATGGCCTGTGATAAATCCGGGCGATATCATAATAAGTACACCTATAAATACACTTGATAATAGAATTAATCCCCTACCAATCAAATTCACAGGTATCCCCCTACTTTGTCATTCTTTAAATTTCTGCTACAGCTTGATTTTTAGAACAACCTTCCGTACTGCTTCCTTCCGGCCGGCTTCAATCCCTGTCATATGCCCGTCCTGCGGATAGCAGACAACCAGTGCACCAGGGCCTGCGGTTACTGCGGATTCCAGCGCTCCGGTGAAGAACACCGCGTCCTTGTCGGTGCTATATTCCTCTTTTACCGCAAGCTGCTCAATTGCCGCATAGCCGATCCGCTCCGTGCCTTCCAGAATATAATGCAGATCCAGATTGACCCGGTGCGCTTCCCAGAAGCATTCCCCGGCATCCTTCGTTTCATATTCGTTAATGAAATAGAACATGTTCTCATCGACTTCATGGCGTCCTGCCGCCTGTCCGGCAAAGTCTGTATCCCGCAGGAACCGCAGCCCCGCCTGAATCTTCTCTCCGTAAGCCGCCTCATTCTCCAGCAAATGCCCTAATGTATCTACGATCAAGCCCATCATCCCCTGCAATCTCTAATTTATCCCTGCTTTTTGGAATATAAAAAAAGAATATATGATCTCTATCCCTCAGGTCTATGTATTTGTTCACGTCTCTCCCGCATATTCTATTAGTAGAACAAACTTAGCACACGCTTCCGGAGCGAGTTTTGCCGATGTGTGTCAATGAAGCTTATGCTCACAAAACTTTCAGGAGGCGGTAAAATGCTCATATTCCTGATGTACATGTTCGCCGTGCTGGGGATTACCCTGCTGCTGGCGGCTGCGGTGATGCAGTATAAATTATCCTTTCCTTCATCAAACCTGAATAAGCTGGCCCGTTCCCTCGGCTCCTTCAATCTCAAATTCCCCCAGCGGTATGTTACGCCCGATGAGTCGCATATTATCGCCCTGGATGAGGATGGGAAGTCACTGGCTATCGGCAGGTATTATCCCGGCACACAGGAGAATCCGACCGCGACGCTGTATACTTTTGACGCTATACTCGGTTCGGAAATTATTGAGAACGCTCTTACGCTCACCAAAGTCAGCAAAACCAGCCGGATCACCAGCAGCGCTAGTACACCCGGCTGCAACCCGGATCGTGCCGGAGATGACGCCGAACCCGCCGAGGAGATCAAGGAGCTTACCCTCAGAATCTATCTCAGCAGCGCGGATACGCCGGTCTTGTCCATTCCCTTCCTCCCTGGCGCGTCGCCGGCCAAAAAATCAGATCTGGAGTACTCTCTGGCATTCTCGGAGGTTCAGCATGTGCATGAAGCCATCCGCGGGATTGTCTCCGCGTGAAGTGTAGCAGATGTGATCCGTTATGTTTTTTGGACCGGGATGGATATCTGTTTATAGTATAGATATAAATGTGGCTCGAAGCGGGAAAATGATCCGCTCAGCCTCCTACCTTGGACTGGAATCCGGTCTTTTTGTGGAGTATTGTATGCCCCATGTTAAAATTGCTTCATTTCGCACCCTTTCGCCGGCAAGCGGACAGGGTTTCTTGTTGTGGTGTTGAATAGACAATAGAGCCTGCTTTGTGCGGGTACTTAGTAAAACTATGAGGCGGAGGGGTAACAACACATGAACAGCATTATCAACTTTGCACACCGCGGGGCATCCGCGGTCTGCCCGGAGAATACGATGGCGGCATTCCGCAAAAGTCTCGAGCTGGGAGCAACCGGCATTGAAACCGATGTCCAGATGTCTTCAGACGGAGGGCTGGTGCTCATCCATGATGAAGGTTTAAACCGCACTGCCGGTGCTGAAGGATATGTAAAGGATAAGACGCTGAGCCAGCTGCTGGAGTTGGATGCCGGTTCCTGGTTCGGGCCGGAATTCAAGGATGAGCGTATTCCTACGCTGGAGGAATTGCTGGATTTGCTGCAGGAGCGGGATACCCTCCTTAATATCGAACTGAAGAACGGAATCTTTATGTACCCGGGGATGGAAGAGAAGGTCATAGCCGCTGTGCGGGATTACGGGATGAGTGAACGCGTGGTCCTGTCAAGCTTCAATCATTACTCACTGGCCTACTGCAAATCTTTGGCGCCGGAAATCCGCACAGGTATTTTATATGGTGAGGGCTTATACCGCCCCTGGGATTACGCGGCCACTCTGCAGGCTGATGCGCTGCATGCCTATCACTATGCCGTACTGCCGGAATTCGTGGCCGAAGCGTCTGAACATCATGTGGTCTATCATCCCTGGACTGTGAATGATCCCGGACGGATGAAGGAATTAATTGAGGCCGGGGTAGCTGGAATCATTACTGATTATCCGGATGTGCTCTCCGGTCTGCTTGCTGCCAAGGGAGTGTGAGGGTGTGAAAAAAGTCTGGCTGCTGGGCTTCGGCTTTTTCAGCATCAGTATCACGTGGAGCTTATATAATGCATTCGTACCTTTCTTTCTGGAAAAATACGTTAACAGTGTAGCCCTGATCAGCTTTATGATGACGATCGACAATTATTTTGCACTGTTTCTGCAGCCGTGGATCGGCAACCGCAGTGACCGGACCGTCAGCCGCTACGGACGCAGAATGCCTTATCTGCTGATCGGAATGCCGCTGGCAGCCGTGCTGACGATGCTGATTCCGTACCACAGCGGACTATTCACCCTGCTGCTGTTCATGATGCTGATGAACCTGGCCATGAGCCTGTACCGTTCGCCGACCGTTGCGCTGATGCCCGATATTACACCTGAGCCGCAGCGGACGAAGGCCAACGGGCTAGTTAACTTTATGGGCGGGGTCGGATCGATTCTCGCCTTTGGTGCCGGTTCCCTGCTCTACGATGCGAACCCGGCACTGCCGTTCCTCGTTGCCGGACTGATTACACTGCTCTGCCTGCTGATCGTAGCACGCTTCATTCGAGAGGACCGGGATGGTGTGAATACGGATAATATCCGCACTGGTCTTCAGGCACAACAAAAAAAGGCCGTCGTTCCGCAGCTCAAGCCTGCGCGCATTTCTCTGCTTAAGCAGCTGGACCGCACGACCTTTTGGCTGCTGGCGGCTATCTTTTTCTGGTTCGTGGCTTATCAGGGGGTGGAAACCTTATTTACCTTGTACGGCAAACATCATCTGGGCCTCAGTGAAAAGGCTGCTTCGTTCTCACTTACCTTCTTCTCACTGGCCTTTGTAGCCTTTGCGATCCCCAGCGGCTGGCTGGGCGGACGGTTCGGCAAGAAAAAAATGATTATTACTGGCGTTATCGGGTTGACGGCCGTCTTTGCCTTGGTGGGCTTTGCGGAAAATCTGCTGATGCTGCGGGGGCTGCTGCTAACCGGAGGGATATTCTGGGCCTGCATCAATATTAATTCCTATCCTTACGTTGTGGCTACGGGAACCGAGGAGAGCATCGGCACCCGCACCGGAATGTATTATCTGGTCTCCTCGCTTGCCGCCATCAGCTCCCCGCCGGTGCTCGGGCTGCTGATCGACCTGACAGATTACTCGGTCCTGTTCTACGCGGCAGCAGGCAGTATGGCAGTCGCCCTGCTCTGCCTGTTTATGATGGATGGACAACGTACCGGCACAGCAGAATCCGCTGATTAATTCGCTCTATAGCTGCCCAGCACATTCACCGGCTGAATGACATTGCCTTGTTTGTGAACCGCATAACGGCCTCTGCCCAGCTGCTTGGCATGGTACATGGCCGAATCGGCTTCCTTCAGGAGACGCGCGGGATCAATTCTGCCCTGGCTGATCGTAATGCCGATACTGGCCGACACGAACAGCTCCTGCCGCTCGAGCTGATAATTCCGGGTCGTTTTCTCCAGAATCTGCAAGGCCAGCTGTTCAGCCTCCTTGCGGCCGCAGCGTTTCGCAATGATGACGAACTCATCGCCGCCGATCCGGAAGATATGCCGCTTGCCCTTGGCCGAGAATTGCTTCAGCGTCCCGCCGACGGCCTGGAGCAGCAAATCACCGACATGATGGCCCAGCTTGTCATTAATCGATTTGAACCGGTTCAGGTCCAGATACAGCACGGCAAGCTGTTCATTCGGTTTGCAGTGCTCCCAGAAGTGGTCCATTCCATTCTTATTGAACAGGCTGGTTAAGCTGTCTCTATACGCAAGCTCCTTAAGCTGATCCCTCTCGGCCAGCACCTGGCGGGCCCGGGAGAATAGCAGCATCATCAATGTAAGGGTCAGTGAATAGAGCGCCAATGCGAAGAACAGGCTGCCGCCGGCCGGCTGGAACCCGGATACGGCCCCCCTCCCGAGCAGGTGCATTCCGCCTAATCCGCTGCTGGCCATAAGAATAATAAGGCTCGTGCGCACTGCACGGGCTCTTTGATTTTTAATTGCGAAATTCTGCGAGAGCCGGAGAATCACGTAAGCTGTCAAAGCTGCAAAAAGAACTGAGAATACGGCCAACATATAGTTCCGCGCTTCTTCCATAGTTCGAGCACTCCCTTTTACATGTAAATAATAACAACATATGAACAGCTGCAGCTGTAAAAAAGCTTGTAAACAGGCAAGTGATCAGTATTATGCTTATTATCGGCAGGTTAGGTCCGTTTCTCCATGGAATGATTTGGAATAGCGCGGAGGATATAGCTGAGCTGTCTAATTGTCGATATGTTTGACGCAATTGTAGAGCTCACAGGTCCAGGTTTTACCGGTATAGACTAACCGTGTGAGGGAAGTATTCTTCAGGAACACACTCACATCCAGTTCAGGCACCAGTCCGCTGAGGGTGCTGCGGAGGATTGCGCCGTGGCTGACCACCAGTACATGCCGGCCCGGATGCCGCTGCGCGATTTCTTCAATCGCCCGGCTCCCTCTGAGCCGGCCGGATTCATTCTTTTCCAGGCCCAGCTCCAGCGTTCTCCATTCTTTCCCCCAGCATTCTATAAGTTCCTGCTCCGTCGTGCCCTCAAGCAAGCCTCCGTCCATCTCCCGGATTCCCGGTACCAATCCTGAAATCCAGCGCAGCCGCAGGCGATTATGCGCACATTTAAGTGCGGCGCCGCATTTGACGATATAAAGACAATACATAATAAGTCAAAAGGAGATTCTGTTCATGCCGAAGAAAATACTCACCCTTGTCCTCACCCTGTTCCTAATGCTCTCCACGCTTCCTTCCCTGCTGCCCGGTGCGGCGGCTGCTGCGCCTAAAAGTGCCGTCTATGTGGACAAAGGGAATCATTCGTTTATCCCGCTGCGCTTCTTAAACGGTCTGTTTGACCTCCGTGCGGGCCTGACTGCAGATGCCAAATCCATAGAAATTGCCGGAGAGAAAAATTCGCTTCTTCTTACCCTTGGCCAAGCTTCAGCTTCCGTCAACGGCAAAGTTGTTCCTATTAGCGATCTGCCCTTCAGCGAGAACGGTACAACCTATGTTCCGCTCTCCCTTGTCAGCACGACGCTTGGCATCGGGCTGGAATGGAACAAAGAGCCCGCTTCCGTTACACTCACCTTAGACGGTGCCGAAGCGACCTTGCCGGTGATAAGCGGAACGCTCTTGAAGGCGGGTACCTCTGCCGTAACCAGCGCGACACATACATATAAAGTCGGCTACAGATCATTCTCCGTGCAGACCGTTACTGTCTCTCTGCTGCACCCTTCCGTCAGACTGGATGCAGTACTTGCTGGAAATACGGTCGGCAAGACAGAAGCGCTCGGAAGCATTGCCAAACGAAGCGGAGCCGTTGCCGCGATCAACGGAACTTTTTTTGATGCTTATACAGAAGGAGCCTACAAAGCCCCTTATGGCTATATCATCAGCGGCGGCAAAATGTTGAAGAACAGCCCCGGTGACCGCCGGACGGTATTTGCCTATGACCGCAATCTGCTGGCTGAGCTGATTCCCGGCAGCCAATTCAGCGCACGGTTCCAGAGCGGGACCGTTGAAGGGGCGCTTCAGGCCGGTCCCCGGCTGCTGGTTAATGGCAGCGTATCGCTGAACGTCGCCGCCGAAGGCTTTAAGGACCCCAAAATATTGACTGGCGGCGGGGCCCGCAGCGCACTCGGCCTTACCCGCGATCACAAGCTGATCCTGCTGACCACTGGCGGGGCTACCATCCCGCAGCTGGCTCAGATCATGAAGCAGGCAGGCGCTTATCAGGCGATGAATCTGGATGGCGGTGCTTCCAGCGGCTTGTATTATAACGGGAAATATTTGACCACTCCGGGACGTCAGATCAGTAATGCACTGGTTGTCAGTACCCGGTAATTAACATCATAAAAGCTTACCTTTCAGAGGGTGTTCTGCGGCTGCATATGGCCTGCGGACACCCTCTTTTTCTGTCCGCCAATTTCATACAGCAGGCAGAATAAGGAATGAACGGCCGGGGGATAATACTCCTACATTATCCAGAATTCAGCGTGAAGGAGGAGAAGCAGTGCCTGTTCATTCCAAGCAAGGCCGTAAGCATACTAAAGACCCTGTAGAAACTGTTATCCCCGCGCCTTGTCCCTTAAGTCCCTCACTTGATGAGACTTTGCAGGAGATCAGTCTAAGGATCGGTACAAGCTCGGATGTGATCATCCGCAGATTCACCAATGAATCGTTAAGCTCGCTCGCTCTGGCTTTTATTTATATTGATGGTCTCGTCAATGCAGATACCGTCAATCAGACTGTAATTCAGCCGCTGATGGAGCATGTCACACTCAAAAGTGATGCCATCACCGCAGATAAAGCCTATGCTCTGATTAAGGACCAGATGCTGCCCATCGGGGGTGTTCAGGAGGGTAAAAGCGTCGAGCATATGCTGTCTTTGCTGTTTGAGGGCTACACCCTGATTCTATTTAACGGGCTTACGATGGCGCTCGCCGCCGATACCTCCGGCTATGAGAAGAGAAGCGTCAATGAACCCACCTCCCAGGGCGTTATCCGCGGTCCCAAGGAAGGGTTCACCGAAAGCCTGCGGGTCGGCACTTCCATGCTCAGACGAAGACTCAAAACCTCTGATCTCCGGATAGAAGAGTATAAAATCGGCCAGCGCACCGGGACCGGGGTTGCTCTTGTTTACCTGCAGGGAATTGCCAGTGAATCAGTGCTGGCCGAAATCCGCCGCCGGCTGGATGGTATTAATACGGACAGTATTCTGGAAAGCAATTACATCGAGGAATTCATTCAGGATGGCGGGCTGACCCCGTTTCCTACCATTCAGAATACGGAACGCCCTGATGCGGTGGCCGGGGGGCTTCTGGAGGGGCAGGTCGGGATTATTATCGACGGTACACCTTTTGCGCTGCTTGCGCCGTCCACCTTCTTTAATTTCTTTCAATCCAGCGAAGATTATTATCAGCGTTATGATATCTCTTCCTTTCTGCGGCTGATCCGGTATGGCGCCTTCTTTGTCTCTATGCTGCTGCCCGCCTTGTATATTGCCGTTACCACTTTTCACCAGGAAATGCTGCCGACCACACTGCTGATCAGTCTGGCCGCCCAGCGCGAAGGGGTGCCGCTGCCCGCGCTGGCAGAAGCGCTGCTCATGGAGCTTACCTTCGATGTGCTGCGTGAGGCCGGAGTGCGGATGCCCCGCACCATTGGTCCGGCGATTTCCATTGTCGGGGCGCTGGTACTGGGACAAGCAGCGGTTTCTGCCGGTCTGGTATCGGCGGCGATGGTCATCGTCGTCTCGTTTACAGCCATCTCCAACTTCGTTATTCCTTCGCTGGCTATCGCCAACTCGATTCGTCTGATCCGGTTTTTACTGATGCTGATTGCCGCCACGCTGGGTCTGTTCGGCATCATGTCCTTTTTGATGGTGCTGCTAATCCATCTGGCAGGACTGTATTCGTTCGGCGTACCTTATCTGTCACCAGTGGCTCCGATGATCCCGCGTTATCTGAAAGATATCTTTATCCGTGTCCCGCTCTGGAATATGCCTATGCGGCCTAAGACCAACCTGGGTAAAGAAACGCGCAGACAAGGTCCGGATCAGAAACCGCAGTCGATCGAAGATCAGAAGAAGAAAGCACAACTATTAGGGCAGCAAAAAAAACCGCAGGGAGGGGATCAGGCTTGAACGGAAAAATCGATACCGCCCAAGCTGCCATGCTTGTCATCAATACGATTCTGCCGACAGCCACCGTCGTCCTCCCCGTCATTATCAGCAACTATGCCGAGCAGGATGCGCCACTGTCCATTCTGTTATCAACCCTGGCCGGACTGATTGTTGCCGGCATCGTCGGAACGGTCATCCGCATAAGCAACGGTGCTCCATTTCTCACATGGGTGGGTAAGCAAAGCTCGCCGATCGTAGCCACAGTACTGGGTCTTCTTATGCTGCAGTTCTATCTGGATACAACCGCCACGATCTTGCGGGAATTCACCAATTTCATTAAAGATAATGTGCTGCTGAACACCCCGGTGACCGTCCTGGTCATCCTGATCCTGCTCATTACGATTTATATGGTCAGACAGGGCATTGAAGCCATTACCAGAGTGAACAGCATTATAATCCTGCTCTATGTATTCTTCGTACCGCTATTCTTGTTCGGATTAATGCATGAAATGAACGTGCACCAGCTTCTGCCGATGTTTGACCACTCCCTGGCTTCATTGACGCTGGCCAGCATTACACCTACTACCTGGATGTCTGAAGTGGCAGTGCTGCTGTTCCTGGCCCCGTATCTCAAGGATCCGCAAAAAGCGAGAATCGCCGGATGGATAGGTCTTCTATTTGTTGCTGTGCTGATGATTTTTTCGCTGGTTACGGCGTTAATGGTGTTCGGACCTGAGTTTATCAAGCTAAACGCCTATCCGGGATTCTCAGCTGCCGGAGTGGTTCATATCGGAAGATTTTTCGAGAAGCTGGATATTCTGTTCATCTCTTATTGGGTGATGTCCATCTATCTCAAATTTTCCATCTTCCTGTTTGTAACCGTTGAGTGCTTCAAGCAAACCTTCCGGGTAAGCAGCAGCCAGCCGTTCATCGGGGCCTTGGGGCTGGTCATAGCCTTGGAGTGTCTGTTTACCTGGCAGAACATGGACAAACTGAATCTCTATAACAAGGAAGGACGGTTCTTGACCTTCTTCCTGTTCAACGTGCTCGTACCGCTGGCAGCCATTGTGCTCCACCGGATCCAGCGCGCCAGAGCCAAAAGAAAGGAGTGTGAAACATGAAGCAGCGGAAACAAGCCATCCGGCCGGAATCCGATCTGTCACTACCTGCTGCGGGACGGCCCCCGCTTGCAGCAAGAAGAGCCTCCTGCCTGTTACTCTGTCTCCCTCTTTTATCTACCATGCTTACCGGCTGCTGGGATAACCGGGAGCTCAATGAGCTTGGCATTACTTCAGGCTCGGCCTATGACTGGGAGGATGATCAATGGAAGGCTACCTACCAGGTGATCAACCCCTCGTCCGGAGTCAGTGGAATGGGCGGAGGCGGAGGCGGGAGCACTACTTCTCCGCCGTTCATCACCTTCACCGTAAAGGGAAAAACGATCATGGAAGCAGTCGATAAAACCAACCTGACCAGCACCCGCGAAATGTTTTTTTCCCATTCACGGATTACCGTGCTGGGGGAGACTGTAGCCAGACATGGAATTAACCAGATCATTGACATGTTCCTGCGCAAACAGGATGCCCGGGAAACAGTCTTTGTGTTCCTTGCTAGAGGAGAAGCGGGAGCTATTCTCGACCAGCTCATGCAGACGAACAAAAACCAGGGGGCCGGTATCCAGCTGATGATTGAGCAGGAATCCAGGCTGGTCTCGTATTATCCCGGAGTTCGCCTCTATGAGCTGGCCATGGCCCTGTCCTCCGAATCCGGGAGCGCAGTGCTGCCGGAAATCCTGTTAACCGGGCATAAAATTATGGATAAAACCTCCGAAACCGAAGTGACGGACCTGCCCTCCCGACTGGCACTCGGCAAGCTGGGCGTACTCAAAGGCGAGAAGCTGATTGGCTGGCTGACACAAAAGCAGGCATTCGGCCTGTCTTTTATAACCGACAAAATCAACAAAGCCACCATAGCCTTTCCGTCCCACCCCAAGACAGGCGACACTCCGGATGCTTCATTTATTCTCCAGAATTCAAGCACCGCTGTTCGTCCCATCTGGGATAAGGATCATTACGTCATGGACATCCATATCAAAGGCAGCGGAGTATTAACAGAGCTGGGCAGCGACATGGATTTGAATGAGAGTTCGTCCATTTCGGAGATGGAGGAATCAATCGAGCAGCATGTGCTTGAGCTTGTCAATAACTCCTGGACCGAGGTGCGGAAGCTGGGAGCAGATGTTACCGGCTTTGCCGTGAGAATTCACCGCAGTGACCGTAAGCGCTGGAAGCAGATTGAGCAGGATAAGAGCTGGGACAGTGTATTCCGGGACATTGAGATCCGCCCCCATGTCTCGATGAAAATTGAGCGGACAGGGCTCAGCAACAAATCCTTTAAGTCCGTTCAGCAGAAATAGAGGGCTGTTTGATGAAAATAGCCATCACTCTTACCCTGTATGTCCTTGCCTTTTTATGGGGCTGCAGAAGGCTGACAGGAAAAGGGGCAAAGCTCCAGCGATTGTGGTTCGGCTGCATCCTTGTCTGGTGTGCCTACGTGAATATTTGCGGAATTACAGAGACTCCCCACTTCAACATCGCCACTCTGTACACAGCTGTTTTCCAGCCTGCAGGCAGAGTCATCATTGAATGGTTAGGAGGTTGATGATACAGAGATGCATAATAATGAGCAGGTGTCAGCCCTGCAAATCTCGTTTATGGTCATGCTGTTTGAAATTGGCAGCACGCCGCTGTTCCTGCTTGGCGGCAAGGCGAAGCAGGATTCGTGGCTAGCGATGTGCGCCGGTTCATTGGCCGGCCTGCTTCTGCTACTGCTTCTGCTGTGGATTCAGCAACGCTCGCGGGGGCTTGATCTTATCGGCATGCTGAAATTCCACTTCGGAGCCACTGCCGGTTCGGCCGCCGGCTGGATTTACTGCCTATATTTCGCGTATGAATCGATGCGTAATGTCCGGGATTTAGGCGAACTGACCTCACTGACTATGCTGCAGAATACTCCGATGTCCATTACGATGCTGATTTTTATCCTAATTGCGCTTTACGCCATTTGGAAGGGAATCGGGGTGCTCTTCCGGCTGCCGGAGGTACTGCTCCCAATGGTTCTGTTCTTTTACGCCCTGCTGGTTCTGCTGCTCGGAATTATGGGCTCCATCGATTTTGGCCGCCTGGCTCCTGTCTTTGAGGGCGGGCTAAGGCCGATCCTGGATGCGGCACTACCGGAAATCATCTCTTTCCCCTTCGGCCAAATGCTCGTGTTTCTGATGCTATGGTCCTTATGGGAGAAACCCGGCGTGCCGGTGAAAAATACAGTTTCAGCCTATATTGCCATCAGCCTTTTTCTAATCTTCATGAATGCACTCAATGTCGCCGTCCTCGGACCCACGGTTGCGGGGATGAGCCAATTGCCTTTTCTGAAAACAGTCCGCACCTTATCCAATCTGCAATTTGTGGAACGGCTCGACATTCTGGTAACCATTCAGCTCTTCGTCGGCCTGCTGATCAAAATGATGGTGTTCTATTTCTGTGCGGTTAAAGGTGTAAGCGGGCTGACCGGCAAACCAATGAAATGGTGGGTGTTCCCTGTGGGCGCCGTCATTTACGGGGCTTCCTTTCTGGAGCGGGATTATACCCAGCATATTGCCATCGGCCTTGGACCCAGCCTGAAGATCGACCCGTTGTTTCAGATAGCCGTCCCGCTGCTGCTGGCAGTTTCCATTCTGCTGCGCAGACGGTTCAAGAGCAATCCCTCTTAAGGTATGATCTCCGGAAGCAGCCCTCTGTCTTTTGACAGCCTGTAAGCATTATGGAATAATGGGGAAATTAATGCTATAACAGGAGGCTTCTCCCGGATGTCCAAAGCCGATCATCTGCTGTCTATTCTCTGGATGCTGCAGCAGCGCAAAAGAACCGCCGCCGAGCTGGCTGAAAGTCTTGAGCTGAGCGTCCGTTCAGTGTACCGCTATATTGATGCGCTCTGCGCCAGCGGTGTTCCTGTCATCGCAGATGCCGGACCGGGCGGCGGCTTCCGGCTGCCGGAGCATTTCAGCGCCTCTCCGCTCTTCTTCAACGCTGCTGAACGCCGGGCGCTCGTACAGGCTTCCGCCTTTGCAGAGGGCAGCGGGTATCCGTATGTTGAGGCCTTAAGCGGAGCCATTGCCAAGCTTAAGCGCTACAGCAATGACGAGCAGCTGTCGCAGATGGAACGCCACGAGCGCGGTATCGAAATGCTGCATACCCCTTCCACACCCTTGTCCCATCTGCTGGAGGAGCTGGAGGTCTGCACCGCAGACGGGCTGACGATGCAGATGGAATACCGCAAGGACAGCAGTGATGCATTCTCCGTGCGTGCCATTGATCCTTACGGGCTGGTGCTTTGGAAGGGAAGGTGGTATCTGGCCGGCTTCTGCCACCAGCGCGAGGACATCCGCAGCTTCCGCGTGGACCGGATTGCCGGGCTGGAGCGGACAGGAGCCTGCTTTCGTCGTCCGCCGGGATTCTCGGCACGGGAGTTTCTGCTGAAGAGCCTGCTCCCCGGCCAGGATCAGGAGACAGCACTGATCCCGGTAGTCATTGCCTCGGGTGAAGAGGTGCTGAATGACCTGTGCAGCCACTGGCTGTTCGGCCATTCGCTGGAGCAGCGGATTCCGGGAGAGGCCCGTTTCCTGCTGGATGAAGCCTCGTTGTTCGGCTTCGCAGCTTACTTTCTGCTTCCCTACGGCAAGTCGCTGACCATCCTTGAACCTGCCGCCTTGAAGCAGAAGCTTGCAGCTATAGCTGCCGGTATTTCCGCCCATTATACGGAATCTTGAATCTTTCGGAATCACTGACTGCAGCTGTCAGTGATTCTTTTGTATATTGGAGCTGTGATTGAGGTATCCAGAACCCTAGAGGAGGAATAGTTATGAAAGAACTAAAGTACGAGTTCTATATTGGCGCAACACCAGAACAGGTCTGGGAATGTCTTATCTCTCCTGACAAAGTGAAGCAAATCTATTATGGCAGCAGCATCCGTTCCAGCTTCGTAGAGGGGGAAACACTGGAGTACGTGGGACCGGGTGCAGACGGCAGCGAGACTCTGCATGTGTATGGCACACTGCTGGAATTCACCCCCCGGGAAGCGCTGCGGTTCACACACAAGGTCGGCCCCTCCTATCTGAAGGGCGGCGTCAATTATGAATCCCGCATCTCCTGGCTGCTGGCACCGGTGGGCGGCTGCACTAGGCTTACACTCATCCACGACGAATGGCATCCGGAGGACCCTTCCTATGGCCCGAGTGACAGCGCCTGGTGGCAGATTCTGAGCAATACGAAGACACTGGCGGAAACCGGCGGCACTCTTGATTTTGGCAGCTGGGAATAAGTCCTCTATGAGTTCAGCCAGCGTGATGGCTTGACCCATGTTCAGCTGCAATAGATCCTGGAATTCGGGCTGAAACCGGGCTAGAGCCACATTGGAGCCGGGACTGGGACGAGTTGGAGCTACATTGGAACAGAGAGCGAAACTTTACCTGGAGCCGGGCAGGAACTGCGCTTGATAGTGCTAGACTACGCTGCAACCTTGCCTGAAACCACACCGCTCCCCCGCAGATTCAATCTGCTGGGGGTTATACCCTTGCCTGAGGTACAGCATTTGCTGTACTTCAGGCAAGGGTTATTTTATTTTTCCCTAGGGAAACTTTTTTGTTGCAGGGACAAAGTTGTTTACGTATACTAATATTGTGGCACGGTACAATAATCTATCATCAGCGCACAACTTATACTTATTTCGTCCATATACAAACTATAAATCCATATGAAAGAAGGAACTGCTATGGCTGGAGCCGGTATCCCCTTGTCTGAAGCATTGAACGGCAGTATGCTGCGCATCAGCGGCATTGAAGTTCAGGGCGTGCTGCGAAGAAGGCTGCTCGACCTCGGTTTTGTGGTCGGCAATGCCGTTGAGGTACTGCGGCGCAGTCCGCTTGGAGATCCCATCGCTTTTCGGGTAAGTAATACGACTATTGCCCTGCGGCGTGAAGAAAGCTCGCTGATTTACGGACATTTAATCGGAGGTGAAGAGGCATGAGCCATTATACGGTTGCTTTTGCCGGCAATCCCAATACAGGGAAGAGCACGCTTTTCAACCTGCTGACCGGACTGCGCCAGCACACCGGCAACTGGGCAGGCAAGACCGTCATAACCGCCGAGGGTGAATTCACCCATAACCAGCATGTCTACCGAGCAGTTGATCTGCCAGGTACGTACTCGCTTTACTCCAATTCCGCTGATGAAGAGGCCGCCAGGGACTACATTATTTTTGAACAGCCGGATGTGACCCTGGTCGTACTGGATGCCACTTCGCTGGAGCGCAATCTCAACCTTGCCCTGCAGGTGCTGGAAATCACGGGACGGGCGGTAATCTGCATCAACTTGATTGATGAAGCCAAGAAGCTTGGTATTGACATCAATTTAAAAGCAATCTCCAAAAGGCTTGGCGTCCCGGTCGTTGCGATCTCAGCACGCAATGAGATCGGTATCGGGGAGCTTTTGAATCAGGTGGAGCGTGTCGCGACCGGCGCCTTCACCGGGAAGCCGCTGCAGATTTCGTACAGTGAGGACATTGAACGGGGGATTGACGAGCTGATCCCTCTTGTAGAGCAAACTGTTGGCTCGAGGTATCCGGCACGCTGGATTGCCCTGCGGCTGCTGGATGGTGACAACAGCCTGCTGGCTTCGCTCAAAGCCCATATGAGAGGCAGCAAAAGTTACGAGACGAAGGAGGTGGCCGGCCATGGAGTCACCGCATGTCATTAAGGGTCCGGACCCGATGGATTCTCTGCTGTCTGCAGCCAGGAAGCTCGCAGACAAGGGCGCGATCCGCGATGAAATCGTCAGCGGAATTTACGGGGTATCGGCAGGGATCTGCAGCGATGCCGTCACCTACCAGGATAAGAAGAAACTCGGCAGCACCTATAAGCTTGACCGCATCGTCACCTCCAGACTCTGGGGTTTTCCGATCATGCTTGCCGGACTCGGTCTCGTGTTCTGGATTACGATTGCCGGGGCCAACTATCCTTCCAGCTGGCTGGCATCGCTCTTCGGCTGGATCGAAGGTTATCTGACAGCCGGATTTGAAGCAGTGAACGCCCCCTCCTGGCTCCATGGTGTGCTGGTGCTGGGACTCTACCGGGGAACCTCCTGGGTCATCAGCGTGATGCTGCCGCCGATGCTGATTTTCTTCCCGGTCTTTGCGCTTCTGGAGAATTTCGGCTATCTGCCGCGTGTCGCCTTCAACATGGACCGACTGTTCAAGAAATCCGGCGGACACGGCAAACAGGCCTTGACGATGTCGATGGGCTTCGGCTGCAACGCCGCCGCCATCCTCTCCACCCGTATCATTGAATCGCCCCGGGAACGGATGCTGGCGATTCTGACCAACAACTTCGTACCGTGCAACGGCCGCTGGCCTACCCTGATTCTGCTGTCCTCCATGTTCATGGTCGGGGCTGCCACAACCGGTGCTCTCCGTACCTTCTCTACTGCCCTCGTCCTGATGGGCATTGTGCTGATCGGCATCATTGTCACCCTGTCTGTGTCCTGGGTCATGTCCAAAACCGCACTCCGCGGGGTGCCGACCCACTACACACTGGAGCTTCCGCCTTACCGCCGGCCGCAGATCTGGAAGACGATTGTGCGCTCCTCCAAAGAAAAATCGCTGAACGTACTAACCCGCGCCATCATCGTCGCCGCTCCTGCCGGGATCATTACCTGGGTACTCGGTAATGTAGTAGTCGGCGGAGACAGCGTGCTTAACCATATGGCTGCCTTCTTTGACCCGTTTGCCCAGCTGCTTGGCATGGACGGCTTTATCATCATGGCCTTTATTCTCGGATTGCCTGCCAATGAGATCGTGCTGCCGATCCTGCTGATGGGGTATATGTCCTCGGGTGCGATGGTTGACGTCGATGGGCTCGGCAGCATCAAGGACATTTTCCTGAGCCATGGCTGGACCTGGCTGACCGCGCTGAATATGATGCTGTTCTCCCTGCTCCACTATCCCTGCGGCACAACACTCGTGAATATTTACAAGGAGACCAAGAGCCTGAAATGGGCGGTCCTCTCCGCCGCCATCCCGCTTGGCATCGCAATCACCGTAACCTTTGCCGTAGCGCAAATTGTCCGGTTGCTCGGCTGGGTATGAGGATTCAAAAGCATGCAAAAGAACCAGCCGGTATTCCGGCTGGTTCTTTTAATGATAAGGGGATGAACGCCATAACGCGTATTTTCTATAATACCTCATCGGCTGCATCAGCTCATTAAACACACGCATCTTTACATAACCTGATCCGTATTTCGATTAACGAATAGAGGACTCCCGCCTGAGCACCTACGTTAATCCGTTGCCGCTAGAGGTTAGTGGCTTCTGTGGACGAAATTCAGCGGGACAAAACGGTTCAAGAGTATATGTGCCGGGGACCCCGGCTTCCGCCAAATCAAAGGGATTTATCCCACTAATTCCGCCCTCCACCCCGGCTTCCGCCAAATTAAAGGGATTTATCCCACTAATTCCGCCCTCCACCCCGGCTTCCGCCAAATCAAAGGGATTTATCCCACTAATTCCGCCCTCCACCCCGGCTTCAACCAAATCAGAGGGATTTATCCCACTAATTCCGCCCTTCACCCAGGTTTCCGCCAAATCAAAGGGATTTATCCCACTAATTCCGCCCTCTACCCCGGTTTCCGCCAA
>CAKMKL010000029.1 GCA_927443375.1 uncultured Paenibacillus sp.
AGCAGGAAGCATACGCCTAAAGTTTTGTTTAGCATAAGCTTCTCTGAAATCACTTCGGCAAAACTCGCTTCGGAAGCATACGCTTAAAGTTTGTTTATACCTTTTATGTATATCCCCGGATGCTTCGGTCAATTTCTATTAGAGTACAAAAGTAATTACCCATGAAGCAGGAATACGAATTTTAGAAAGTCTTAAGCCGGCTTTCAGAATTCTTTCAGCTTCCCGGGAATACTGATTACGGCAGTACCATCACATACCCGAGAGGTGACCCCATGAATAGCAGCATTAAAAGAATGACTGCATTTACGGCAGCCGTCATGTTAAGCCTGACACCGGCAGCTGCATTTGCAGAGAATTCTACCGGAAGCACACCCGCGCCATCAGTGGACAGTGTTCAATCCGGTCAAGAACAGCCGTCACATCCGCATCACGCGCGGGGATTCAGGGCAGGAGGACATTTTATCCTGAGTGAAACCGCCAAACTGCTGGATATGAACCGCGCTGAGCTGATGAACAGCCTGAAGAACGGACAAACCCTTTACAGCCTGGCAAAGGAAAAAAAGGGCTGGAGCGAAGAGCAATATATACAGAAGCTGAGCGACGCGGCAAGCCAGAAGCTGGATGAGTCCATTCAGGACGGTCAACTCACGAAGGATGAAGTCAAAAAGCTGAAGGCGGGTCTTCCCGCGCTTCTGAAGCTTAGCATCAGTAATGCCGCAAATGCCCATAAAGGCAAACCGTCAGAACAACCGATTAAGACTAAGTAAAGCATTATCATACGGATACCTTAGCAAAGCTAGCCGCTGGTATCCGTATTTTTTTGTACAGATAAGCTTATTTCCGCTGCTTCCTGCTCCGGTATGCCTCGAAACATGCGATAGACAACATCAGCAACGCCCCGCTGGCAGCATATCCCCCGATAACATCGCTGGGATAGTGGACACCCAGATAAACCCGGCTCCAGCCAATGCCAGCTGTCATTAAGACAGAAAACAGAATGAGCAGTATCCTCTCCGCTCTATGCCGCATATGACGCCAGAGCAAATAGGCGATAGCCCCGTACAAGGAAAAAGCCGCCATGGAATGTCCGCTGGGAAAGCTGAAGCCTTCCTGTTCGATCAAGCGGTGAATTGTAGGCCGTTCGCGGCGAAACCACAGCTTGAACAATGTATTCAGCAGCTGTGAGCCTAATGCGACCCAGACAAAAAGGATCAGTTCCATCCGGTGTTTAAACACTAAGAACAGCAATGTTATAGTTACCAGTGATATGACAACAACAAACCAAGTCGAACCTATCAGTGACAGGTTTTTGGCTATTACAGTAAGTACAGGCGACTCTGCTGACTGAACATTACGTATGATGAAGTTATCAAAAGATGCGGTCTGGTCAAACATTACAAGTACGGCAATGACAGCAAAGCCCAACAGAAACCACAAGAAAAAGCGGCCCCCTCTAGACCAGTTCCGATAAAAAAGCATAACTGCCCCCTAGTTTATTTTGTAGTCTATGAAGTCATTTCCTGGGATAGGTATTCCCGTGTTATAATTAACCCGGAAGTTAATTCATAAAAGATGGAGTGCTGCCAAGTGGAAAGTCTAAAATTACAGGAACGTTTGTTGAACCAGTGTATTTCAACAAAGGTGCCCGTGACGATTTTTACAACCAATGGGGTCAAGATGCAGGGACTCGTTACCTCTTATGACGCCTATACAATTACCCTGCAGGGCCAGGGTGATGGCAGACAGAACGTTTTGTTCAAATCAGCGGTCTCGACAATCGTGCCGTTAAAGCCCGTCTCGCTTAAATAAGCTACTCTTCCCTTACCATTTTAGCTTCTTCAATCCGACAAACGAACATAACAGTTTCAATTCAAAAGGAACACCGGAGCTAACCCGTCCGGTGTTCCTTTTGCCGGTGTTCAGCCGGAATAAATGGCCGCGCCCATTAATCGATATAAGTCTCCTAGACAGGGAAGACAGCCGGTTTTACACAAACAGGCTTGGACAGCCCAGCAGTATTGCCGGTAAAGCTCAGCCGGCCGCTGGCTGTATCGAGCGAGAATACTACCAGATTATTTCCATCGCGGTTGGCTGCAATTAAGTATTGTCCGTCTGGGGTCACAGTGAAATGTCGCGGATGCCCGCCTCGTGTGGACACATGCTCCACTAGCGTCAGTGCTGCAGTGTCCGGATTCACAGCGTAGACTACAATGCTGTCATGTCCGCGGTTGGAGCCGTATAAGAAACGCCCGTCCTTCGAGAATGCGATCTCCGCGCAGCTGTTCTTTTCCGCCGGGAAATCTTGAGGCAGTGTAGAAAGGGTAACCGCAGTCTGCAACGTACCTGCCTCGATGTCATAGAGGAACGAAGTGACTGTGCTGTTCAATTCGTTAATAACATAAGCTGATTTGCCGTCCGGGTGAAAGACAAAATGCCGCGGACCTGCGCCGGGCTGCACCTTAGTTTCGCCATGAGCCTCAAGAGTATTCTGATCCCGGTTAATGCGGTATGAACGGATCAGATCGAGACCAAGGTCGGAAACGAACAGGTACCGTTCATCCGGACTGAAGATAGCCGAATGCGGATGCGGCTTTTCCTGACCGGGTACGGTTCCTTTACCAGTATGTACAGCAGTATCTATGAGCTGCAAGGGCTGGCCGTTCTCATCCACTGTGATTAAGCCTACCAGGCCGCCGTGATAACTGCAGACAACCATATATTCACTCTCTGCGTCCCTGTTAATATGACAAGTTGTGGTTTGCCCTGCTCCAAGAGCTGGCATCGTAGGAATCCGGTTCAGTTCGGTCAGCTTACCGGTGAGCGGATCAATCGCGAAGGAGACTACCTCGCCTTCCTTGCCGCCTTCACCATTCTTCTGTAGCTGTAACTTCTTGTACAGGAGCAGGTGCTGCTTCTGTTTCGAGTGAACCTTCATTGTTGTTTACGGAAGCGGTAATCTCTTCCGGTGTTTCGTTGC
>CAKMKL010000030.1 GCA_927443375.1 uncultured Paenibacillus sp.
TCCGTTTGACGAGACCTTCTATAACCGTAACCGTGTCTATCCGGTGCTGGGTTTCGACTCATTTACCAGTGAAAAGGATCTGGAGCAAGCCGCCCGGTTGACCCCGGACGGTTATATTTCAGACAAGGCTGCAGTAGAGGAGGCTGTGCATGAGCTTAAGACTTCAGCCGCCCCGGTGTTCCTGCACCTGGTGACGATGCAGAACCATTTTCCGTTCACCAAAGGACTTAATGGACCGAATACGATTGCTGTAAACGGAGTTCAGGCGGATTATAAGGATGAACTGGAAACCTACTTCCAGGACACCAAGCTGACGGACGAGGCGCTTGTCTATCTGCAGCAGGAGCTGAAGACCATTGAGCGGCCGACGATTGCCGTATTCTGGGGGGATCACCTGCCGGCGCTGTCGGCAGGGATCTATTCAGAGGCGGGCTGGGATACCGAGCCGAGACTGAAGCATGAGACGAAGCTGATGATCCTGGCGAACTTTGATATCGGCAATTCTCCGCTGGGAACCCTCAGCCCGGCTTATCTCGGGCCGACGGTTTTCCGGCTGTCCGGGCAGGTAATGCCGGTATATTATAAGCTGCTGGAGCAGATGCAGACAGAAATTCCCGGTCTCAGCAAAAGTGTGCTAATCGGTGCTTCCGGCCCGCTCACAGGGTCGACTGAAGAACAGCAGAAGCTGCTGGATGACTACCGGCTGGTGGAATATGACATGCTGGAGGGTGAAAACTACTCGGAAAGTCTGCTTTTCTGAAGTGCAACATAAGCATCGGTAGCTTTATTTATCGTTAATTCACGGTGAAATAATAAAGGCCGATAGGCCGTCACCGATATGGTGCGCCTTTCGGCCCTAACTGTATGTATGCGGGAAAAACTCGTTCCTAATGAAGAAGCGCCACTTAAAGACTGGCTGATCTCATTATGCGCTGCCGGTTATGAACGTACGTTTGTTCGGCGATCTCCCGAATGCGATCGTAATCCTTGGCAACAAGCGCTTCGTAAATCGATTGATTGAGCCTGTTTGTAGAGTAGTGAGGCTCGTGAGGCGTTATTTTGTAATTAACGGTTGCATAAAGGACAAGTTTCTCGATAGCGACGTCTACAATTTGGGCGATGACCCCGTTATTCATAGCTTTAAGCAAGCATTCGGAGAACTTCATTGAACTCTCCAGGTATAGATTATAGGCATTTTCCCGCTCGGCTTCGATTTGATGGTCCAGATGCTCCTTCAGTTTCTTGAGATTAGGTTCGACTACCTGTTCCTTCATGAGATCTATGCACTGCATTTGAAAAATATATAAGACCTCCATGGTATCCATGACTTCTTTCATCGTAACCTCTTTGACGAGTACGCCTCTATTCTTCAGCGTAACGAGCAGCCCTTCGTGCTCCAAACGTGAAATCGCCGAGCGAATCGGCGTACGGCTCATGCTCAATTTCTCAGACAGCTCGTTCTCGGAAAGAAGGGAACCAGGCATGAACTCACCTGTTCGAATTCGGTTGCTTATGTAGTCGTACGCAATCTCTATTAAAGACGTATTAGCCATGATCGCAGTCCTTTCCCTTGAACTCATCTATATCTTACGATAAGTAGGAGATTGTCTGCAACAATAGAAGGGGGTTGCTTCGAGCATCAGGCGTAAACGGCTGAGGCCTTCCTTGGCGGAAGTATCGTTTCGCAGATGAAAACTGAGAATTAACATTAGCTAGCAACTAGTATATTAAAAAGGAGTCGTCCCACTATTGGGGACAACTCCTTTTTGTTAACCAGGCAGATCACTTACTCCGTATACATCGCCTTCAAATTGTCGCGCTCCTGCTTCGTGATACCAAGGCCTTTTTCCAAGAACAAGTCGATGGAGCCGTACTTGGCTTTCATTTCGTCGAGACCCGCTTGCAGGAATTCTTTTTGTACGCTCATAATCGCGGTAAACCCGGCGATCATGCTTTCGTCCTTGATTTGTTGCTTCATGCCGTCAACCATCTTCTTAGTAGCTTCCGCACGGTAGACGTTCGACAACAAATAGTCGTCCATAATTGTTTTTTCATCAACGCCGAGCGTCAGGAGGATGATTGCGGAGCCGAGACCCGTGCGGTCTTTGCCGGCCCTACAGTGCTGTACAAGTCCAATATTCTTCGGATCATTAAGGAGTTCCATTAATTGAACGTAAAATTTCGGTTGGTCAACCAATTGCTTGTTCATGCCAACCATCATTTGAACGGCGGAAGCTTCATCTTTCATCATGCCGGAGGCGATCAGCGTTTTCAAATCCCCCGTGCCGCCGGAATTCCCCTCATCCGTACGGACGTTTTTAACTCCAGCGATCGTCGGATCGGACAAAGCAGTGACTTCCGCATCGTTGCGATAGTCCAGGTTGGTTTTGATGCCCAATGCTTGAATCGTACTCATATCCGCTTTAGTCAAATGTCCGAGCTCTTCGGCGCGGAACAGCTTACCCCACTTCACAGATTTTCCATCGGTCGTTTTGTAGCCGCCGAGGTCGCGGAAGTTAAAAGCCCCTTGCAGATTTACTTTGCGTTCGGCCGTCTCGATGGTCGCACCGTTGCCGCCCTTCACAAGGAAGTAAACGCGAGAACCCGGCTGAGGATCCGCGGTTACGTAGCCGTTGAACGCCGTATAAGTCGAAGCGAGCAGCTTGCCGTTCTTCTCGATGTTATCCGGGCTTGTGCTCCAGAAGACTTTGGCCGCGCCCAGGTTGGCATCAGCCTTCCAGCGGACGATCAGCTTGCCTTCGGCCGTGCGCTCGACGCTTGCTTGCGTAAATGCGCCTTTTTTTTCCACAAACGGAGCTGCGAAGCCGGAAGTGGGAGCAGCGATTGCTCCCATAAGTATGGAAGCGGACAACACGGCTGTTACGAATTTCGATGATTTTTTCATGATAGGTCTGATCCCCCTAAAAAATATTTGGATTATACAGGTAGTATACAAGTTGCATATTTTCGTAATGTCAGGTGAATATAAACTCTTTGTTTACTTTATCGGAAAGAAAAAAAGAACCCGCGAAGGTTCTCTGTCCTGCTTCGGACATTCATACCATTGAGTCCTTTTCTGTGTATCCGATGGAACAACTTGTGTTAATCGACGTATATCTTGTAGGATATGGATGCAGGCACAAATAATTGTCTAAGCAA
>CAKMKL010000031.1 GCA_927443375.1 uncultured Paenibacillus sp.
TCATCGTCCCACAAGTTATCATCACTAATCTCATCCTCTTCGGAGACATCCGGTGCATCATCTTCCAGCTCTTCATCCTCAAGATCATCTACGCCTACCGTGATCGTACGGTATCCGCTAAGCTCATTGTTGCAGTGGGGGCAGGTATCCTCAGGCCCAAATTCCTCGTCCCACACAATTTCGGTATGGCACCAAGGGCATACTGTTGTTTCCATCTTCACGTTCTCCTTCTTACCTCACATTTAATATCAGTTCAGCACTAAATAAATAATTCCGGCCGCTATAAAAGCGACGGCGGAGAAAAACAGCACCCGGATCAGAATTTTCATCAGTTCCTACTCCTAAGTCAGTATATAGCGGCGCCGATCACATAGGACAGTGAAACCGAGATCAGCATAGCTGTAAGTCCCACCGCCCGGTTATCTGCTGCAATTTCATCATCAATTGAAAAGACGGGAGTCAGAAATTCGAACAGGAAATACGCAAGCAGCAGCAGTAAAAAACCGACAAGCGACCATTTCATTGTCTCGTATATGGAGGCTCCAGCCTGAATACTGAAGCGCAGAATATTACAGATGCCAAATATTTTGCCGCCGGTTGCCATCGCTACCGCTACATTCCCCTTACGAATTTCTTCCCAGCAGTTGTACTTCGTCACCATTTCGAAGAAGGACAGGAATATCACCAGGCCGAGAATGGCCACTGTGAAATAGCCCAGCAGTGCACCCAGCGGATGATCCAGCAAAAGATCAATATTTCCTTGCATTGTTCCCCTCTTTCTGCCGGGCTCCGCCGCTATTCCAGTTCAGCAACGGTTACACCCGCGCCACCCTCGTTATAATTTCCTAGCCGGTAGCTTTTGACATGCTTATGTTTACGCAGATATTCCTGAATGCCGGTCCGCAGTACGCCGGTTCCTTTGCCGTGGATAATCGAGATTTGTCCAAGATTGCCGAGGAACGCTTCGTCGATGAAACGGTCCGTTTCCATAATCGCTTCTTCCAGGTTCGCGCCGCGCAGGTCCAGCTCACTGCGGACATTGTCATCCCGTGTACGTTTGACGGTCGTTGCACGGCGGAGTGCAGGCGCCGGATTATCCGGTGCAGATGCCAAAAACTCCAGATCGCTTATATTGACCTTCATCTTCATTATGCCAAACTGCACAAGCGCTTCCTTAGTCCCGCTCAGCTCAACCACATAGCCTTTCTGATTCACGCTAGGCAGCTTTACCTCATCGCCGGGCTGTATCTGCCGCGGGGCCTTGCTGCTGCTCCGGGACACGGTTTTCTTGCGCGGCGCCGGCTCTGCTTCATCCAGACGGCGGCGGGCTTCAATCAGCTTATGCTCCTTGACGGAAGCTCCTTCCTCCATCGCCAGACGGCGCAGATCACTGATGATTTCCTCCGCTTCCTTGCGTGCCTTGTCGAGAATGGCGGTGGCATCCTTTTCCGCTTTCTCCAGCCGCTTATCACGCTGGCTTTCCAGCTTCTCAAGCTCCTGCTGCTGCCGCTTGCGGAATTCCTCCGCTTCCCGGCGTATAACCTCTGCCCGCTCACGTTCGTTCTCTGCGGTGAGCCGGTTCTCTTCGAGTGAAGCAATCATATGCTCGACGCGTAAATCCTCTTCCTTCACTTCGCCGCGCGCGTGATCCAGAATCGCGTTCGGCAGACCAAGCCGCTCAGCAATGGCAAAGGCATTGCTTCGTCCCGGCACGCCGATCAGCAGGCGGTAGGTGGGACTTAAGCTCTGCACATCAAATTCCATACTGGCATTAATTACGCCTTTGCGTTCATACGCATATGCCTTCAGTTCACTATAATGTGTCGTGGCGACCATCCGGCATTCAATCCGGTGAATATGCTCCAGGATGGCAATAGCCAGCGCAGAGCCTTCAGCAGGGTCAGTTCCTGCGCCTACCTCATCCAGCAGGATAAGACTTTTCGGAGTCATCCGCTTCAGGATAGAGATAATATTGGTCATGTGGCTGGAGAAGGTACTCAGACTCTGCTCGATACTCTGTTCATCCCCAATATCGGCATAAATGGCATCAAATACACACATCTGGCTGCCTTCCTCCGCCGGGATGAACAAACCGGACATCGACATCAGACTTAGCAGCCCGATCGTCTTGAGTGTTACCGTCTTACCGCCGGTGTTCGGACCGGTAACAATAATCGAGCTGTACTGATTGCCCAGCTCCACCTCCAGCGGCACCACCTGCTCCGCAGGGATCAGCGGATGACGGCCCTTGCGCAGCTTAAGATAGCCGCGGTCGTTCATCCGCGGCTGGGTTGCCTTCATCTCACGGGCCAGACGCGCCTTGGAGAAGATAAAGTCCAGCTGTCCGAGTATATCAACGTCGTAAGCCATCTCTTCGGCAATATCGCCAACCATAGCTGTCAGCCTGTGGAGAATAATCTCAATTTCCCGTTCCTCACGCAGCCGCGTCTCGCGCAGCTTGTTGTTCATCGCCACAATGGACTCCGGTTCAATGAACAGCGTGGCTCCCGAGCCGGACTGGTCATGCACAATTCCGCCAAAATGAGCACGGTATTCTGCTTTGACCGGAATAACAAAGCGGTCACCCCGGATCGTCACAAGCTGATCCTGTAGCATCTTAGCCACGGAAGAAGACCGGATCATCGAATCCAGCTTCTCGCGGATCCGGGTCTCTCCGCCGCGCAGCTCCCTGCGGATTGAAGCCAGCTCCGGACTGGCCGAATCAAGCACATTAGCGTCTTCATCAATACATGAACGGATAGCATCCTCTACATGCTTCTGTTCCGAGAGCAGATCGCTCAAGGCAAACAGGGAATGAATCTTCTCATCCTCATGCATGGCGGCCAGGAACCGTTTCACTCTGCGTGCTCCGCCGATCGTATTGCCCACGGAGAGCAGCTCCGGCGTTCCCAGCATGCCGCCGATCGATGCACGTTTCAGTGCAGGACGAATATCGCTGACCCCGCCAAACGAAGGAATACCCTTGAGCCGGTCAACATTTGCCGCCTCATCTGTGGCCTGCAGCAGCCGCTTCACGCCCTCAAAATCTCCGGAGGGCTTCAATTCTTCCGCCGCAAGTTTTCCCATCGGGGTCTGCGTATATTGCATCAATTTATTTAAAATCTTGCGATATTCAAGCGTATGCAAAATTTTGTCGTCCAATTACCGTCACAGCTCCCTTCATAGATGTTTACATTATACCTAATTCGGCCCATTTTCGCTATTTGGGCATAGAAACCGGGGGGCTAGACCATAATAACAACTGCACATATCCTTATGTGAAGGCCAAAGGAGGCTCATTCAATGAGATTTTTAGGTCATATCGTCCGTTTCGTGGTAGCAGCGATTGTCCTGCTCGTTGTCGGCTGGATTGTTCCGCAATTCACGATTGGCGGGTTCTGGAGCGCACTGATCCTGGCTCTGGTCATTGCATTGCTCGGCTGGGTGATTGAAGGGATCTTCGGCAAAAAAGCGACTCCCTTCGGCCGTGGTATCGTTGGTTTCCTGGTCAGCGCCCTGGTCATCTGGATCGCGCAATTCGTCGTGAGCGGTGTCAGCGTATCGATTCTGGGAGCCTTACTGGCTGCTCTGGTCATTGGTATTATCGACCTGTTCCTGCCGGTATCTACCCCGTTTGAAGCCGGCAAATAACCTGAACCTGCTCCAGCAGCGTTCAGACAATGAAACCCCCTATCTCCGGATTATAACGGAAATAGGGGGTTTGTTGTATATTTTACGCGTAAGTGGCGATTGTGACCTTGCCGTGCATCTGGGAAGCGGTAACGACCTTATTTTTGCCGCCTCGTTTGGCTGTATAGAGGGCATCATCCGTTTTGCGGAACAGCAGCTCCTTGCCGTCGCCCAGCTGATAATCACAGAGTCCGATGCTGACGGTAATCGGCTTACCTCCGGCGTACGGATGTTCCATGTGGCTGATGGCCAGCCTCATGTCTTCTGCAGCAGCGTATGCTTCCTGAAAGCTTTTGTCGGTGAAGATAACCGCGAACTCCTCCCCGCCATATCTGGCAGCAAAATCATTCAGGCCGATTTGCCCCGCAACCTTGGCTGCAACCTCTTTGAGCACAAGATCGCCCACCCAGTGTCCGTAAGTATCATTCACACGCTTAAAATTATCGATATCAAAAAGCGCCAGCTGCAGACGCAGCCCGTTACTCTCACATTGCTCCAGCAGCGAGTCCAGGTATTCATGAAAGGTTTTATGATTGTAGAGGCCGGTAAGGGCTTCTATTTTGAGCAGCTTGTCTGAAATCGCCCGTTCCACCATGAGTCCCTGCTCCGATTTGGTCAACTGCTCCAGATGTTCACGGACCTCCCGGGCACGGACAATGACCGCCTGAGCCATCACTACGAATACGATAAACACACATTCAACCAGAAGAAATTCCAACAGCGGCTTGTCCAGCACTGTCCGTTCCAAACCGAAATAAAGCGCAGCATAAAACAGTAGGCTGAACACACCCAGGCATTTGAGCAGCTTCTGGTCGAAATAAATAAGCGAAATCATTATCGGCATCATGAGGGTCATCTGAGCCCCGTCCACAAAAGGCTCCAGTACAAAATACATCAAATACGATACAACAAAACCGCATCCGACCACAGCCTGCTTATGGAATTGGACGGTTGTGCGCAGCCACATTTCCGCGAGGCTCATCGCAATGACGATCATTATGTTGCAGGCAATAAATAAGTGGCCTTGGCCCGGGAGAAGCAACGACTTCATCTCAGGAATATGCACGGACAGCATAAAGATGAGCTGGACAGCCAGCATTAAAAACACCAGCATCCAATAGCCGCTTAATATTCTGCGGTGCCATACTTCCGCATTTTGTGTATCCATTGCTAGATTAATGTGAATCCCCTACTTCTTACCGATATATAGTAGCTTTAATTATAGTAAATTTAAATTATCTTTGCACCATTTTTTTGTGAATTTCGACAAACAACGACTTTTTTCTGCCGATTAAATCGGTTAATAAAGTTTATTCAAGACTTCACTTAAAAAGTAAGCTATGCTAGGGTCATAACTCTAGCCTGTCTATCGAAACCCGGAGGAGGATCATCATGTTCAAAAGGCCTGCCTTATTCCTGTCAATCCTAAGTCTGCTCATCCTGTCTGCCTGCAGCGGGGGGAATGAAACATCGACGGCTCCTGACGGAGCAGCTGAGAATACTGTCGCAGCAGAAGATGAACTCATCATTTCTGCTACAAACTACAGCTTTGACCAGAAGGAATATCATCTGAAAAAGGGTGTGCCTGTCAAAATCGTGTTTATGAATGAGGAAGGCAATCACGGCATACTGGTTCCTGAGCTGGAGCTGAGATTAGATGGCAAAACCTCCACCCGGGTGATTACCCCCGAGGAAGCCGGAACCTTTGAGATGACCTGCGCAATTATGTGCGGCTCCGGGCACAGCTCTATGAGCGCCAAGGTAATTGTTGAATAGCCTTAATCTTTGCCGTTGTTATGCAGCCGCTGCTGCTTCGAACCTTTTCAGCAGCGCAGACCGTATAAGCAAAAAACGGATGCCGCCCCTAGAGGGAAGCACCCGTTCCTGTACTGCATCCGCCATTCAACTATCCTGTTCGATCAGTTGAATCCATTCATTATATTCACTCTGAAGCTTGGCATATTCCGCCTGAAGATTACGATGTTCCTGAGCCAGCTTATCCAGCTCGCCCTGGCGCAGCTCGAATTGGGCTTGTATCAGACGCAGCTGGCCCTGAGCCAGCTCATAGTTTTCTCCGATCTCGCCAAGCTGCTGCTGGACTTCGCTGTGCGCCCGGTTTGCAGATTCAGCCTGTGCCTCTGCTTCTCCGGCTTCCTGCTGCCAGATCTCAATCTCCTCGCGCAGAGCAGCCTCCGTCTCGTTCCACTGGGCCTCACGCCGCTGCAGCTCGTCATAACGGTGCTTCCAGGATGCCTCGACCTCGCGTGCTTCCCGGATCGCTTCCCGTTGCTCTTCCGCTGTAGCTGCGGCTTCACGGGCAGCTTCGTACAGCTCTTCAAGACGCCGCGCCGCCTCCTCGCCTTCAGCCTCCAGCAATCCGTAACGTTCCTGCAGCTGTTCACTCTCCTGCAGAAGCTCATCATATTGTGCGATCAAGTCCTCGTACCGGCCGCGCAAGGCAGCCAGCTCCTTCCGGGCCTCCGCCGACTCTTCACGCTGCGCAGCGCATTCCAGCTCAGCTTCTGCACGCAAGGAAGCTTCGCGGTCCAGCTGCTGCACCATACCATCCGCCTGCCCGCGCAGGGTTTCAATCTCGCGCTGCAGCGAAGAAGATTTCTCTTCTGCTTCCAGCAGATTCATTTCCAGTTCGCTGATATCTTCCATATGCTTGTCCGCAAGCTCCTGCCAGTTCCGGGCTTCCTCTTCCTTGCGGGTAAGTTCATCCTGCACACGGCTCAAACCGGATCTCGCTTCTTCCAGTCCTCCGCGCAGCGAAGAAGCTTCTGCCTGGGACTGCTCCAGACGTTGACGCAGCTCTTCCAGCTCATCCTGAAGCAGCGTTCCCAGTTCGGTAGCCGTCTGCAACTCGCCTTGCAGCTGGCTGACTAGCTCTTCCTTGTTCTGCACCAGCCTGCGGAGCTCGGACGTCTCGCTCAGAGTCAGCTCGTAGCGCTGACGCAGCTCTTCCAGCTCGCCGCTCAGCAGCTCACTCAGCTCATTAGCCGCGTTCAGCTCTTCCCCGGTGAGGCTCAGCCGTTCAGATGATTCCTGCAGTGCATCTCTAAGGCCGGCGGCATCGCTCTGTGCCTCATCGTAACGCTGGCGGAGTTCTTCCAGCTGCTCATTCAAAAGCGTCCCCTGCTCGCCAGCAGCACGCAGTTCCTCTGTAAGCTGCTCCTCACGGCCCAGCACCGCTTCATACTGCGACAGAAGCGTCATCCGGGCATCGCGCTCACCCTTAAGGCCAGCTTCGGCCGCACGCAGCCGTGACTGCAGCTGCCCTGTACCGCCGCGCAGCTCGGCAAGCTGCTTCTCCAGGTCCTGGAGCTGCTGCTTATGCCGGTGCTCTTGCGTGCCCTGGGACTGCCGGAGCTCCTTGGTCTTGGCCTGCTCCTTCTGCAGCGCTTCCCGTTCTGCGCTTAACTCTTTATCCAGCGCAGCCTTCGTCTCTGCAAGCTCCTTGCTGAGCGAGGTCCGAATCTCCACCACTTCGTTTCCGAGTGATTCCCGGGTCTGCGCCAGCTCCTGCTCCAGTTGAGATAACGTTTCCGTTTTCTCCCGGAGCAGCGATTCGCGCAGATTCTCCAGCTCCTGCGCATGCGCAGCCTTCAGTTCCTCCAGTTGCTGCAGACGGTCCGCTTCAAGCGCTGCCAGCTCCTGCCTGTGGCTTTCACGGCCTGAAGCCTGCTCCTGCTCATAGGCAGCCCGGAGTGCCTGCAGCTCCGCGTCGCGGGCCTGCAGCTCTTCAGCAAGCTTCTCCCGATCAGCAGCAGCTGCCTGCTCCGCTGCCTGCAGCTGGGCGGCATGAGCTTTGCGCTCCTGCTCCTGAATGTCCAAATGACGCTTGCGTTCCTCTTCGGCCTGAGCCAGCAGCCTTGCAGCTTCTGCTTTGGCTGATTCACTTAGCCGTTCATATTCTTCCTGCCGTTCACGCTGCACTTCAAGCAGTCGTGATACCTCCACGCGCAATTCAGTGCGCTCGCCGGTCAGCATATTTAACTCGTTCTTAAAATCCTGAACCTGAATAGCCTGCTCCGCCATATGTACGGCTGCAAGCACCGCAATCCGCGGTGTATCCAGTCTGGAATGAGATTTTGAAATGGCATGCATATGCTCGTCCACATAACGGGCAACTTGCTTCATATATTCAGTGCTGCTTCCGACTAATTTATAGGAAGTTCCATATATCTCCACGGCGACACGGGTCCGGTCCATAGCCACAGTTGTGCCCTCCTTTGTATGTGTGCGGATTCTAAGCTGTTTGCTCTGCATCTATTGTAGCGTGATTCCTGAACATTTGGCAAAACAAACGCCATCATTCCATCGATTAACCGGAAACCCCGCACTTTTCCCCAAAAGAAAAGCCGCAGCGAATCTCGGTTTCTAAATGGATTCGCTGCGGCTTTGCACAATTCCTGCTACTTTCTTAATTCTGCACCAAAAGTTTGCTGAAGTGCAGCAACTACCTTATCATGCACTTCTGAGACTTCTTCATCGGTCAGTGTATGTTCCGTATGGCGGTACAGCAGTGAGATGGCCACGCTTTTCTTTCCGCTTTCCATCTTACCGCCGGTATAGACGTCGAATACCTGCACATTCTGCAGCAGCGTTCCCCCGTTTTCACGGATCGAAGTCAGCAGATTCCCCGCAGGAACCGCAGAATCTACAACCACCGCGATGTCCCGTTCCATTCCCGGGAAGCGCTGCAGTTCACTGTACTGCAGGCTGATCCGGGCACTGTCATATAACGGCTGCAGCAGCAGTTCAGCTACGTAAGTATCCTCCAGATCAAGCTTGCGCTGAAGCTCCGGATGAAGCTGGCCCATCGTCCCGATTTTTGTACGGCCATCTTCTTCCACCAAATAGATGGAAGCGGAACGGCCCGGGTGATAGTCTTGAGGCGCATCTCCTTCATAGACCACACGTCCGGTTAATCCCAGGTAGGCAAATACACTTTCCAGTGCGCCTTTGAGATCGAAGAAGTCCACAGGCTCCGCAGTCATGTTCCACTGCTTGGCGGTCCGGCTTCCGCTTAACAGCAATCCGAGTACCGGAAGCTCCCGGGGCTGGCGGGTAAGCTGCTCTTCATCGGTGAAGAATACATTACCGATCTCGAACAGGGCCAGATCACTCTGCCGGCGGTTCGTATTATACAGGGCAATATCCAGCAGCTGCGGCAGCAGGCTGGTGCGCAGCACACTGCGTTCTTCGCTCATCGGCATAGCCAGCTTCACAGGCAGGCTGCCTTCCGAGAACGCAGGGAACAGCTTGCTCTGCTCCGGCTGAATGAAGGAATAGCCCATCACTTCCTGATAGCCGCCAAGCGCGAGCATCCGGCGCAGTTCACGGCGCACAGACTGTTTTCTGGTCAGTGCACCCGGAGTCGTAACCCCTTCAATCAATGTTGTCGGAATGTTGTCGTACCCGTACAGGCGGGCGATTTCTTCAATGAGGTCCACATCGTAGCTGATATCTCCGCGCCGGGATGGTACCTGCACCTCTACAATACCTTGAGCCGCATCCCCGCATTTGAAGCGGAGGCGTCCAAACAAGGTTTTCACCTCCAAAAGCGACAGCTCCGTACCGAGGTAGTTGTTCAGCTTCTCCAGCGGCAAAGTCAGAACCTTATCCGGAACAGTATCGCTGCCTGCCTGCACAATACCTTCATGTACGGAACCGCCGGCATAGCGGGCAATCAGGGCAGCGGCACGGTTGAGTGCCGGAATCACTGCCTTCGGATCCACCTGCTTCTCAAACCGCAGCGAAGCTTCTGAACGCAGGCCCAGCTGGCGCGAAGTCTTGCGGACGGTTCCGCCATCAAATTTGGCCGATTCGAGTACGATATTAACGGTTTCTCCCGTTACTTCGGTAGCGAGCCCGCCCATAACTCCCGCCAAGGCTACAGCCTTCACGCCGTCAGCAATGACAAGCATTTGCGGCTCCAGCTTGCGCTCCTGGCCGTCAAGCGTAGCCAGCACTTCGCCTTCACGGGCAAAGCGCACACCCAGCAAGCCGCCTTCCACTTGATCGCCGTCAAACGCATGCAGCGGCTGGCCGTATTCAAGCATTACATAGTTTGTGATATCCACGATATTATTGATCGGACGCACACCTGCGGCCATCAAACGGTTCTGAATCCAGAGCGGTGACGGAGCCGGCTTGACGCCCGAGATATAGCGCACTGCATAATGGCTGCAGAAGGCTTCATCTTCAATCTCAACCGAAATCGAGTCTGCAGCGGTTCCGCCGGCCTCTACCAGCTCCGCAGCCGGATCAGGCAGATTGAGTTCGCGTCCCAGAATCGCACTGACTTCATAAGCCGCGCCGATCATGCTGAGGCAGTCGGAACGGTTAGGGGTCAGGTCAAATTCCAGGATCTCATCATTCAGTCCCAGCACCTTCGTGATATCCTGTCCTACCTCTGTGTTCTCAGGCAATACAAGAATACCTTCCTGGAGCTCTTTCGGCAGCAGCTTGTCATTTAGACCCAGCTCTTTGGCCGAACAGATCATGCCCTGCGACAAGACGCCACGCAGCTTGGCTTTCTTGATCTCCAGACCCGGCAGCTTCGCACCAACCAGGGCAACGGGAACCTTCTGGCCCGCTGCCACGTTCTTCGCGCCGCAGACGATCTGCAGATCTTCGCCTTGTCCGGCATCCACGATACACACATTCAGCTTGTCGGCATCCGGGTGTTTTTCTTTCGATTTCACATATCCGGTTACAATCCCTGACAGTCCCTTGTTGCGGCGCTCGACACCATCGATCTCGATGCCTGCGGTGGTTATTTTGTCCGCCAGCTCTTCAGCGGTTACTCCCTCTAGAGATATATAATCGGTCAGCCATCCGGTTGATACTTTCATGTCCGCTCACTTCCTTTTGTTTCAGATGTATTTATCTAGCTGCCGGTTTTGGCTTGCTGCCCGAAGGATGTGGAATTCTGCAGTGCAAATTTCACTTTTAAAATAATTCTGTCTATCAGCCTTCCCTGCAAGGAATGTTTGGACTTCCGGCCGCTGTTGTCTTCTGATTTCTTGATTAATACCACTATATGCAGTAGAAATCCGAAGACAACTGCGGACGCTGTCGCTCCTACTGTTCCAAAATTCCCCTCTGGTCATTCCTATACAGTAAAAATCATAAAAGTTAAATCGGCACTCCGTGTGCCTTCCGGAATCCTTCAACACCAGCCCGCTAACCCGCCAAAAATCTAAATCCCCTTGAACTGCTTCACAAAGCCCATATCGTTGGTGTAGAAATAACGGATATCATCGATACCGTACTTCAGCATAGCGATCCGCTCCACACCCATACCGAAGGCAAAGCCGCTGTATTTCTCCGGATCATAGCCGCCCATTCTCAGTACATTCGGATGCACCATGCCTGCGCCGAGAATTTCCAGCCAGCCGCTCTGCTTGCACAGACGGCAGCCGTCGCCGCCGCATTTGAAGCAGCTGACATCGACCTCCACGCTCGGCTCTGTGAACGGGAAGAAGCTGGGACGAAGACGGATGCCCGTGCTTGGTCCGAACATTTCTTTGACGAACTGGTTCAGCGTGCCTTTGAGGTCACTCATACGGATATTGCTGCCGATGACCAGGCCTTCGATCTGATGGAACTGGAAGGAGTGGGTCGCATCGTCATCATCGCGGCGGTACACTTTGCCCGGACAGATGATTTTGACCGGAACTTCTCCGTTCATCGCCTGCATCGTACGGACCTGCACCGGGGAGGTTTGAGTGCGCATTAGCAGATCATCTGTTAAGTAGAAGGAATCCTGCATGTCGCGCGCCGGATGGTCCTTCGGCAGGTTGAGTGCTTCAAAGTTATAATAATCTGTCTCTACCTCGGGTCCCTCAGAGACCTTGTAGCCCATACCGATGAAGATATCCTCGATCTCCTGGACAACCCGGTTTAGGGGATGAATTCCGCCCTGGGGCAAACTGCGTCCCGGCAGCGTAACGTCCACTTTCTCCGCCTGCAGGCGGCCCAGCGTCTCCTGCTGCTGGAATGCCTCCTGCTTCGCGCCGATAATCTCTTCAATAGCGCTGCGCACCAGATTCGCTACCTGGCCGATCACCGGACGCTCCTCTGCACTGAGACCTCCCATTCCACGCAGAACCTCAGTCAGCTCGCCCTTTTTGCCCAGGTATTTCACGCGTAAATCATTCAGAACCTGCGGATCGGTAACCTCCTGCAGCTTAGCCAAGGCCTCAACCTTCAATGCTTCCAGCTTTTCTTTCATGGCATGCACTGCCCCCTTCAATCTTCGTAGTGTATAAGTTGAACCGAACTCTGTTCTAAACAGACGGAATCCGGTTCTGCGAAAAAGATAAGGATAAAGTATAACGTGAAACCTATACCTTCTTATCTTTCAACAAAAAAAGGCCTTTCCTCCCGGTAAAGGGACGAAAAGACCGTGGTACCACCCTTGTTAGACAGGCTATACCGGATCCCTTAAGAGTGGTATTCCCTCATTCGGTACGGTAAAGACTTATCTCACTTTAACAGAAATAACGGTCTGCGGCCGGTTTCCCCTACTTAAGCGAAATATTCAGGGAACTGCTCCGGAGTGAACTTCGGCAGCTCTGCTCTCTTAGAAACGCTCTCAATCTCCGGCGTCTCCTCCCTGTAAGCCAGGCACTGCGTACTCGTCTCCATCACTGCATTTCGGATCATGAGAACTCAATATCTTACATCAATAGTTTCAGAAGATATGTCTCCCTATTATACGCAGAAAACGCCAGTTTGACAAGCGGATCCGATTTTAGGCTAATTTTATCTGTTTTTAATCTTCCTTTAAGTTTCAGCCTGGTTTTATGGAATTTTTTTCAGCTAACGTTCAGCGGCGCTTGATATTTTTCCTTATTAGGAAGGCCTGGCTATTTTATTTTCCGGATGGATTCGGGATAGCAGAGGTTTTTAAACAGGGAGGGAAATTCATGCACAAACGAAGTAAGGCTTATGTTCTGTTACTGCTCAGCACATTTGCCGTAAGTCAGATCCCGGGATATGCCGGAACTGCTGCCTATGCGGCTGCAGCTGGGGGAACTGCTGCCAATGCCGCGGCTGCTACGGAAATCTCAACACTCGCCAAGCTCAGCTCTATGAATCTCGGGGCATCACTCAGCGTGAAGCTCAGCGATATCGGGGTATTCGCCCAGGACAGCGGAAACATTCTAACCTATACCCTCACTTACACCAACACGTCAAGCACCAGTGCCAATCTGGCCGATTTTTTCTCCAAAGTGGTGACGACCGGAGGGAGTGTAATCAAGGGGACTCCCGTCTCCGCCGACAGCACAGTCAAAAAAATCGCCGGCAAAGAAACAAAAAGTATTACATACTACGCTAATATCGGAAAAGCCGCTACGGTGAAAGGACTCAAAATCAGCATGTACGGCTGGAATTTTAGCAGCGCCAACTATGAACAGCGCATCGGGACCTTCACCGTTCCGGCTAATTATTCATTGTCTGCACTTCAAGGTGAGAGTAAACGAATCGAACTGAACAGCGTTCCCGTGACAAGCCAGGCCAGTTCGCTGCAAATTTACAAATATAACGGCAAGGTCTATGCCAAAGTAGGACTCAGCCTGACGAATCTGGGTACCAAGGTGCTAACTGATCCGGGCTACAGCATGTATCTCAAATCCTCCGGAGGTTCAGTATTCACACTGACTCTGGATGAGAGCAGCTCAGAATATAGAATTCAGCCGCAGGAGAAAAAGACGCTGTATTTCATGACGGAAGTTCCTGCCTATATGAACGTAACCAAGATGAGCTTACAGATTGCCAAAACGGACGAAGGCCTCAAGCTCAATCTTCCAGTCGTTTCCTATGCGCTGCCTGCAGCCGTTACGGCTGACTTCACGGTTGCTGCCGGTGCCATTAAGAAAGTCTCTATCGACAGCAATATGGTTGATATGCAGCTGAAATCTTCGGCTGTCTATGCAGAGAATGAGAATGGAATCTGGACTTACCAGTTCCGGGTAAAAAACACGGGCAGTAAGGCAGTAACCTTGCCGGCCTACGAGCTTTCAGTCAAATCTGCCGAGGGTTATACCTTCCCGGTTACTACAACAGCCTTTAACAGCCTTACACTGAAGCCGCTGGAAGAGAAGCTGATTGAACTCAGCACCAGCATACCGCTTGAGCTGGCGCAGGATAACCTGCAGCTTCAGGTCATTCCTCCAGCCGGCAGTGAAGATTCCAGCAAAATCGTTCTCCCGGTAGCCTATTTCAAAATCCCTTACAAGCTGGAGGGCAATATCCATGTGGCTTCTGAGAGCAGCGTAACCAATAATTACGGCACTTTCGCCGTCTCCCTGCAGTCTCTGCAGCGTCTGCCCTGGGGCGATGAGGATTTGGTTCAGGCTAAGCTCAGCATCCGAAACAGCACCTCCAAAACGATCACCCTGCCTAAGCTGACCGGTATTTTGAAGGCGGATCTGAACGACCTTACCTCCTCTTCACAAGCCGTGGTCGACAACGATGTCTCCATCCTTGCTCCGGGGGAAAGTGCACAGGTCACTGTGCTGGCCCATGTACCTTACACTCTGGATTACAGCCAGACGAAAATTATTTTGCAGGAACCAGCCGGACAATTCCTTTCCTTAAGTACAACTGACGGAGCTGTAACGAGCCTTCCCCCGCTTGCGGCAGGCTCAGCCATCAATATTACGACAACCGGCAAAAAAGCAAGCATCCAGGAACGTCTAACCACCGTGTATACCGGCAGCAGCTCCAAGACCGTATACAGTGAAGTGGAAATGAACAGCACAGAAACCCGCCAGACGAATCTGAGCAGACTGTATGCAACATTCAGAACAGCGGATGGACAGTCTTTTGAAGCCTCCGTCAACCAATCGGAACTGCCGACCGGCGCATCGGGCAAAACGCTCGTCACCTTCTGGGCGAATATTCCATCCACGGTGGATACCTCCGCTCTTCAGCTGTACATCGGACAGGGAGTGGCAGGCGGCAAGCTGACTACGGCCGGAACGGCAGCAACCGGATATGTGAATACGAACGCCCTGTCCTTAAATGTCAAGACAGTAACCGCTCAGACCAATCTGGCTAGCGGGGTTTCCATGTTCCCTTACTTCCTTGCGGTTAACAGCTCAGCGGGCAGCATGGTCGCAGGCAGCAGCAATCTTACACTCTCATTCAATTATAGCCTGACTCAGGATGCTACTTATCAGACCGGCACTTACGGTCATAAGCTGGTTCTGCGCTTTGTTGATCCTTTTGGCCAATTCTATGAAAAAACACTGACTCCCGGCAGCGACCTGGTTATCGGAAGTAACGGCCAGTACTCAACGACGATCGCAAGCTCCCTGTTCCAAACCCTGGGTGGCGGAAGTTACAGCCTGACGCTCTACGATGAATTCCAGAGCCAGCGGATTGAGCTGGGCAGTCAGACCTATTACATTACCGTCACTAAGCCGGCCGCCTCAACAAATGACAAAGATACTAGTGCAGAAACAGACAGCAGCGATACTGCAACAGACAGCGCATCTTAGATTTGTGAGATTATATCAGGTTTTTATATTGAGCAAGATGGAGGATCGGAATGAAAAAGAAGAAAACAGTAATTATCGCTTCAAGTATCGTTGTCTTGGCAGTTGCAGGTATCTTGACTTATGTGCTGTGGCCGGATAGCAACAAGGAGGCTAGTGCGGCCCCGCTGAACACAGCGATTGTTGCAAAGGGCAATATTCTAAACAGCGTTTCGGGCTCAGGCTCCGTCTCAGCTATTCATTCAGAAAGTATCCGTACCAAAGAGGCCGGAGAAGTCGATCAGGTTATGGTCGCCAAGGGCGATGTCGTCAAAAAAGGCGATGTGCTGATTACCTTTGTGGCAAATGATTTAAGCGACAAGATGAAAGAAGCCGATAAAACATTGGCCAATCTGAAGGCCACCCTGGAAGATAAACAGGAGAATTACAAGACCCTGGCTATGAACAATGCTACTGAGGATGAGCTGGCATCGGCAAGAAGAGCGATTGAAAAAGCGGAAAGTGATATAGTCGACCAGCAGGATTCCATTGCTGCGATTGAAGAGGATATGCTTCCTGCCGATCCGTTAACCGCCCCGATCGACGGTACAATTACAGCCGTAAATATCACTGACGGCGAACAGGCGCAAAATGGCTCTGAGCTGTTTACAATGACCGATTATGTGAACCTGAGCGTAACTGTCCAAGTAGATGAGCTGGATATTCCAAATATCAAGCTTGAGCAGACGGCTGCAATTACGCTGGACGCCCTTGAAGATCAGGAATTTGAGGGTAAGGTTATCGATATCGCCAAAGAAGGAACCTCCTCCAACGGTGTTTCCCTCTTTGATGTTACTGTAGGCCTGAATGATTCGACAGGGGTACTGGTCGGAATGTCAGCAGAGGTTGCCATCACGATTGATAAGAAAAACGATGTGTTGACCGTACCCATTGAAGCTGTTTCTGAAATCAATGGAAAATACTATGTCAACGTGCCTTCTACCACAGGAGACACCAGTGCAACTGGCACGGATAGCGAAGCGCAAGCTCCTGCCGGCGGGCAAGTCCCAGGCGGCGATGATACAGCCGGACAGGCTCCGGGCGGTGAAGCGCCTAGCGGCGATGACGCAGACAGGCAGGTTCCGGACAGTAAAACCCCTAGCGGCGATGACGCAGCAGGGCAGACTACGGGTGACGGCTCTACCGGCGGCTGGCAAGGCCGAAGCGGCCAGTCCAGAGGCGGTGCCTTTCCGAGTGGCGCGCCTGGCGGAGGGTTCCCGGGAGGGGGCCAGAGCGGCGGCCGAAGCGGCACCAGCACGGCATCCGGCCAGAAGAGAGTAGAAGTCACTGTCGGTATTCATGATGAGAGCAATATCGAAATTGTCAGCGGACTTTCTGAAGGTGATGAAGTTATTATTCCGACTGTGATCAGCACAGGCTCCTCCTCTTCCGCTCAGACCCAGATGAACCAAATGGGCGGTATGGGCGGATTCGGTACCGGCGGATTCAGCACGGGCGGCGGCTTTACCGGCGGACCGCCTTCCGGTGGCGGCACAGGCGGTGGGCGCCAATGAGCAGCAGGCCTCAGCCGCTGATACAAGTTGACAATATGATTCACAGCTATGTAATGGCCGGAGAGACAATGACTATTCTCAAAGGCCTTAGCTTTACGATTGAGCATGGGGAGTTCGTGGCCATTATCGGTCCCTCCGGCTCCGGTAAATCCACATTGATGAACATGCTCGGATGTCTTGATGTGGCTAATGAAGGGGACTATTATCTGGACGGTCAGGAAATCCGGAAATTGTCCGACAACAAGCTGGCGCAAATCCGCAATGAAAAAATCGGATTCATCTTTCAGAACTTCAATCTGCTGCCAAAGCTTTCTGCGGTAGAGAATGTGGAGCTCCCCCTGATCTACCGGGGGATTTCCCACCGGGAACGCAGAGAAATTGCCCGTAATGCTCTGATCAGAGTCGGCCTTGAAGAAAGAATTGATCATCGTCCGGCGGAGCTGTCGGGGGGCCAGCAGCAGCGTGTAGCCATCGCCCGGGCTCTTGCCGGCACACCTCCGATCCTGCTGGCCGATGAACCTACCGGCGCCCTTGACTCCAAAACCGGGAAAGAAGTCCTGCAGATGATCAAGGAACTGAACGAACAGGGACATACCATTATTCTGATCACGCATGATCTTGATATTGCTGAACAAGCGAAACGGATTATCCGCATTCAGGATGGAAATCTCGTCGAGGATCGGAGGATTGCCAGATAATGATGCTATATCAGAGCATGAAAATGGCCTTTAAGAGCATACTCAGCAGTAAAATCAGAGCTTTCCTGACAATGCTCGGGATCATTATCGGTGTTTCTTCTGTAATTGCACTTGTCTCTGTGGGCCAAGGAACCACTTCACAAATTACGGAATCGTTAAGTTCACTCGGTACCAACCAATTAACCGTTAACATTATGGGGCGCGGAGCCACAACCTCTCTGACGTTTGAAGAAGCGTTGGCGCTTGGAGATATCGAAGGCGTTGAGAACGTCTCTCCTGTAATCAGCGGAAATGTTACTGCCAAGCATGGGACGGAAAATGTTTCTGTATCCGTTGAAGGAATCATTCCTGCATATGAGGATGTTCAGGATTTCCATGTACAGTCCGGACGTTTCCTGCTGGATATTGATACAGAGTACCGTCAGAAGGTTGCCCTGATTGGTTCGGACACCGCTGAGGATCTGTTTGGCACAGATAGCCCTGTCGGTGAAAAAGTTCAGCTTAACGGAACCAGCTTCAAAATTGTTGGATTGCTGGAGAGCAAAGGCAGCACCAGCGGCGGCTCCAGTGATGAGAAAATCCTAATTCCGATCTCTACGGCTGAACGTTTCCTGCAGAGTAAAGGGGTCCGTTCCATTACGATCACTACGACCTCCAATGACAATGTCGAGGATGTCAAAACGAAGCTGGAGTCGGCCCTGGATGCCAAGTTCAGCGGTGCCGAAAATTCGTATTCTGTATTTGATTCCCAGGAAATGCTTGAAACGGTGAATGAGACCAGTAATACACTTTCCCTGGCGCTCGGTGGAATCGCCGGTATTTCCCTGTTAGTCGGCGGTATAGGTATTATGAACATTATGATTGTCTCTGTGAATGAGCGGACAAGAGAAATCGGAATCCGCAAAGCGATCGGGGCCAAGAAAATGAACATTCTGATGCAGTTCATGATCGAGTCTGTCGTTCTAAGTGGTGTCGGCGGTTTAATCGGTGTTGGCTTAGGCCTCGGAGCCAGCTGGGCCGTCGGAAATTACACCACAATGAATGTAGCGACATCCTGGAATATGGTCCTGATCTCCTTTTCGTTCTCTTTGATCATCGGCGTAGTCTTCGGGATGATTCCTGCGAACAAAGCGGCCCGAATGCGCCCCATTTACGCGCTCCGCAACGAATAACGAATCCGATCATTGTAATGGAAATCCGCAAATCTCCAATCTGGAGATTTGCGGATTTTTTTATATGCCGTCTGGGGTATCGTTCACAGAAAAGTTGGGTAATAGGACTTAAGGGCTGGAATATAAATAATTTGCAGGGTTTTATACATAATTCAGGTATGTTGTAAGATATGTCTACATCCTCCTTCTGCCGCGTATGCTGACCCGGAATATCCGGAAACCGCCGTATCCCGGCCTTCGAACGTTGGCGTGGCTGTTCAAAGACATAGATAACAATTCCACCCTTAGCAGTACAAGCGGGAAATCCTAGACAGATGGGCAAAATCGTAAATTGTAACGGAAGCTTTGCTTTCCTGTAACTTTTGAATGACCCCTCCTCTAGCCCTGAAGGGCCAAGCTCCGCAGTGGATCCGTACCGCATGTTTCTTGCACACAGCAATGACGTTTCTCAAAGTTTGATGCGGGGAGAGGATGACAGTGGCAGGTTTATCCGATATTAAAAGCACACGCAGATTAATTCTTGTCTTTGCTGCTATCTCAATTCTTCTGGTAGTAATCAGCATCGCCTCCTTACTGTATCTGAATTCAACAATTAACAGACTCTCAGATTCTTTATACAGCGATGTTTATCAGAACTCGGAGCTGATTCTGAATGCTGACCGGGATCTTTATCAGGGGGCAGTCGCACTCCATGGAGCGATGAATCCGGATGTTTCGGGTGAGCAGCTTAGTCTGTTCGCGCAGGATTTTGAAGACAATAACACACAAATCAAGCAGCGTCTTAACATGGCCAGCTACAATATCAACGCTCTGCAGAATCCTCACAAGGGAATGAAGCAGAGTGAGCTGCTGCTCAGTGAATTAAACGATAAGCTGGTAAACTTCGAGAGCTCCTTCAAGCAGTGGAAAGAAACCGGGAGGGAGCTTATATCCCGGCGGGTTCAAGGCGATTGGCACCCGGAGGAATTCTCCGCGGAGCTTATCAATACCCGGCTGAATGAAACACGCAGTAATCTGGACCAGGCTGAGAATATGATCGACAATTATGCCCGGCAGATCACCGTGGAATTTAGCGAGAAGAAGAGCACTCTCTTCGCCGTATACTCGCTTTTATTGTTCCTGCTAATCATGGTCATCATTTATCTCAGCCGCAGGCTGATCTCGATGCAGAAGGAAATGCTGGAGGAGAAATCGCTCTACCAGATCATTGGGGAGACCATGTCGGACTTTATTATTTTGACCGATCCCAACGGTCTGATCCTGTATGCTTCACCTTCACATGCAAGTGTGCTTGGCTATATTCCGGAGAAGGGTGCACCGCTCTCCAACTATATCCGCGAAGCGGAGATTACCTGGGCGAAGCTGAAGAGCGCCGTACAGGGGACATCACGTATTTCAGAGCTGCGTATGCGATCCTCGGCAGGTAATTGGGTATGGCTGGAGACCAAAGTCTCACCCATTAGCGGTAACAAAGTGTTTCCAGCCCAGTTCATGCTCATTTCCCGGGAGATTACACAGCGTAAGCAATATGAAGAACGGCTGCACAAGCTAGCCTTCTATGACCATCTAACAGCTATTCCGAACCGGGCTCACTTTAAAATGTACATGGAGAATCTCATTAACCAGCCGGAGGAACGCAGACAGGATATTGCACTGGCGCTGCTCGATTGCGACCGGTTCAAACAGCTGAATGACACCCTTGGCCACTTGGCCGGTGATGAATTCCTGCAGCTGCTCTCCCGTGAACTGCAGCAGACCGTTAAGGGCTCCGGCCAGGCCTTCCGTATAGGCGGCGACGAATTTGCAGTAGTTCTTCACCGGTTCACAAGTACGGAGATGCTGAATGAGATACTGGAACGGCTGCTGAAGTTGTTCAATAAGACCTGGTCCGTCAACAAAGGGTCCAGCTTCCACACCTCGGCCAGCATCGGCGTAGCTCTGTATCCCCAGCATGGAAGCAGCATCAATGAACTGCTGCGGGCTGCCGACCTTGCGATGTACCGCTCCAAGAATCACGGCGGTAACGAGGCCAATATGTATAATGAACAGGTAGATGAGGAATTTTCCGATCAATCCAAATAAAACACAAGAATTACCCAATCTCATATATGAAAAGAGGCTGTGCACCCTTTAAGGGAGAGCACAGCCTCTTGCTTTTGTATCATAAACTTCAATATCGAAATTAACTGGTCAGCTGCAGCGGACCATCCGTATCGCCGCCATCCATCTGTTGCCGGTCCTTCACCAGAACCTTAATCAGCTCTTCACTTCCCGAGCAATCAATGAACCGGTCACCGCCTGCTTCCTTCTCTTCCCAATCATTAAGCCGCAAAATATAGCCGACTGATTCCGTACCCGGAACCACCTCAATCCTTGCTACTGCGCGTCCATTCTCCATTTGCCGGAAATCACATTGACCATCCTGGATACCTGTCCCCCAGACCCATAGATTCCAGCCCCTGTAATCGCCGTCCGGACGGTCATAGTGTACCTCAATAATCTTGGCTCTGGGTGCAGGGTCACCGTATCCATCATACAGCACCATCATTGACAGCCCTTCCAGCTGTACTTCATGACCTGTAACGATACGGAACGCCTCTGTTCCGGCATAGGTATGGTCTACTACTACGTTCCAGCAGTCCGCTGAGTCAGGAAGACTCTGCATAACCGGCTCCGGATTGGTATTAAAAATGACTACAATGTTGTTCCACACGTCACCGCCCGCATTATCCTTCAGCATATAAGCAACTACACCGCTATCACAGCGGAGGAATTCAAGCGACCGTTCGATTTCCTGGCGCCCATGCAGGCGGAAGGCAGGGTGCGTGCGGCGCAGCTCAATCAGACCTTTGTAATACTGGAAGACCGGCATAAATGTTTGTTTATTCTCCCAGCGTATGGCATTGATGGCATCTGGGCTGCGGTAGCTGTTATGATCACCGTATTTACTGCGCAGAATTTCATCCCCGGCATGCAGAAAAGGAATGCCCTGCGAGGTTAGAATCAGACCATTGGCCAGCAAGGAGCGGCGGACGGTCTCATTGCCTAAAATATTGTGCTGATCGATGCCGAAATAAGGGTTAGCTGCACGGACTGCCGCCTCAACGTCTCCCCCGCCTCTCAGCCTTCCGTTCTCCAGCTCCGGCAGATTAGCCGCCTGCCGTAACCCCTGCGACGCAAGCACCTTATCCCAGAGATTTAAATTATCATGAGCGGTCACATAATTGACCGTCTCCACCGGCGAGTCGGTGAATTCATGGATGGCGCCTTTAATTCCGGATGCCACCGCACCTTCCTTGCCGTATTCACCGGTTACGAATCCTTTGCCCCATCCGTCACTGTCACCTTTGATTGCCGAACGGAAATTATCGTTAAATACAGCATAGCCTTTGCCGCGCTGCACACCTTTGAGGGTCTTGGCAGCCAGCGGCGAATCTCCGCCTGTCCAGGGTTCCCCGTAAATCAGCAGGTTCGGATTGATATTAAGCCGTAATTCCTCGGTGATCTCACGGATCGTTACACTGTCCATCAGACCCATCAGATCGAAGCGGAACCCGTCAATATGATACTCAGAGGCCCAGTAAGCCAGGGAATCCTTGATATATTTGCGGACCATCGGGCGTTCCGTGGCAATTTCATTGCCTACGCCGGATCCGTTGGACAATCTGCCCAAATAATCATGGCGGTAGAAATAATCAGGGATCAGCGGCTCAAATGGCCCCTTATCCACCGAATAGGTATGGTTATACACGACATCCATAATCACGGCGATCCCTTGGCTGTGCAGCGCCTGCACCATTTCCTTAAACTCGCGGATGCGGGTTCCCGGATCATTCGGATTCGTGCTGTACGAGCCCTCCGGAACGTTATAATGCTGCGGGTCATAACCCCAGTTATACTCCGTGTGATACTCCGCACGGGAAGCCTCACCGGCTGCCTTCAGTTCATCCACCGTCTGAAAATCAAATACCGGCAGCAAATGCACATGCGTAATTCCAAGTTCAGCTAAATGGTCAATCCCCAGCGCATTTCCGTTCTTATCCGTAAGGCCGGTTTCGGTAAAAGCCTTAAATTTGCCTTTGTTCAGCATGCCGGAGCTCTCATGGGCCGAGAAATCCCGCACATGCAGCTCATAGATTACAGCATCGGCAGGGTGCTGCAGCTGCGGAGACTTATCCCCATCCCAAGCCGCCGGGTCGGTATCCCGCAGATCTACAATCGCGGAACGTACGCCATTCGCAGAAACAGCGGTTGCATATGGATCGGCGGCTTCGCGCATCGTTCCATCTTCAAATACGGCGCGGTACATATAATATTTGCCCTTCAGATTACCGGAAAGCCGTACCTGCCAAACCCCGCCAGCCTCACGCTGCATAGGAATGATCCTTCCGCTGTCACTGCTATTAAGGGATGCGTCGGCACTACCGTTCCCTCCGGTTTCATACAATACAAGCGATACGGTAAAAGCTGACGGCACCCATACTTTGAACTGGCTGTATACTGCGGTATAGGTCAATCCAAGGTCATTACCTGCATAAGTTTCTAATTCGGTCTCTGCATTTATATAATTGCTGCTCATACATTATCACCATCCCACTGTTCACTGTGAAAAACGCCGGAAAACGGATCCGCTAACTTAATTCCAACTATTTCCACATCATTCAAAAATAATACTTGCACCTTTTTGCAAGTGAGTTGCATCGAGTATCTTCACTCCGGATTCAACCAAATAACTTGGCTCAAAATAGTATATGTAACACTATGTTCACAGGTTTGGGTCCAACAGCCTATTCTGCATCCTACACTTCATATATCGGCACATGTGAGTTCACACTTAAGTTAATAAAGGGAAAGTTGCTATTCTTCAGAAAGTATAACCTGCTATTGCTCAAACAGCCACTGTAAATTGATGTATGTCTGAAT
>CAKMKL010000032.1 GCA_927443375.1 uncultured Paenibacillus sp.
ACAGACAGAGACCGGCAGAGGTTATTGGCGGTACTGGCCGGTGACCATCAGCAGCGCTTCCGGTAGCTGGTCCATAATTGCTGCCAGATTCTCATGTACACCTTTCGGAGTACCCGGCGTGTAATTGAACGGGAGGTGCCCGGTCTTTCGGAAGCGATGCGGAGTACGGTTATGCAAAAGAACCGCGCGGTGATGCTTTTCCGCGGCATTTGCGGAATCCGCGGAAGAACGCTGATTGTCAATCTGCCGGGTACTCCGAAAGGTGTACATGAGAATCTGGCAGCAATTATGGACCAGCTACCGGAAGCGCTGCTGATGGTCACCGGCCAGTACCGCCAATAACCTCTGCCGGTCTCTGTCTGTGTCCCATCCAATCTGCAGAAAAGCTGGTTGGATGTGTGACAAAAGTTATGGTATTATTAAATTAGTGTTTAAGATATCATGAACGGACAGAGTGACGAGGAGGAATAACAAATGCTGAATGGTATTGGTGCTCCCGGAATTATATTACTGGTTATCCTGGCGCTGCTGCTCTTTGGTCCGAACAAGCTTCCTGAGCTTGGGCGTGCAGTCGGACGCACCTTCCGTGAGTTCAAGGACGGGGCACGTGAGATTATCAGCGAGCCGGAACCGGCAAAGCGCAGTGAAGCGCCTGTTCCGCCGGCCCCGCAGAAAATAGCTGCAGAACTTCCGCAGGACCGGCGTCTTCCGGAATAATACGATTTATCTACGCGGGGGCGTTCCTCTCAGGTCTGGTTAAGACTGGGCGGCGCCCCCTTTTTTTACGGGGAATTCTACATAAGTCATTTGGGTGGTGCCATATCATGTCTCTGGAAGCGGAAGAAATGTCAGTGGTTGATCATCTTACCGAACTGCGCAGACGAATTATCTATGTGTTGATAGTGTTTGTGGCCGGTCTTATCGGCGGACTGTTCGTCGCCAAACCGATTTATCTGTACCTGATCCACGCCGATCAGGCTGAGGGCTTTGTCCTGCATGCCTTTTCCTTCTGGGACGGCATCGGCATGTATATGAAGATTGCCATGGCGGTCTCGCTGGCGGTCTCACTGCCGTTCATTGTCTATCAGCTGTGGGCGTTCATCAGCCCCGGGCTGCGGCCTCTGGAGCGTAGTGCTGCGCTGCGATATGTGCCCTATGTGTTTGTGCTGTTTATACTTGGTATAGCATTTGCCTATTACATTGTGTTTCCTATGGCGCTGTCATTCACAATCACTATTACCCGCAGCATGGGGCTTGAGGAGACGTACGGGATTGCGGAATATTTCAGCTTTATGTTCAGCCTGTGCATTCCGCTGGCATTGCTGTTTGAGCTGCCGCTTATTGTGATGTTCCTGACAAAGCTGAGAATTCTCAATCCGCTGCGCCTGCGCCGGATGCGGCGGTATGCCTATTTCGCGCTTGTCTTTATTGCCGTAGTGATTACTCCGCCCGATTTCATCTCGGACTTTCTTGTAACCCTTCCGCTGCTCGTGCTCTATGAGTTCAGCGTATTTCTCTCAGCCTTTGTGTACCGCAAGCAGCTGGCGGAGGATGCCGTACGGGAAGCACGTTATGTTAAACAAGAGGAGCTCTGACATTGACCCTCCGGCTTTGAATCTTGAGTTTTGAAGCCGGGACGGGCATACTTTGCCTTCTGGTGGATAGAATGTAATAGAGTGTGTGCCGGACAACCCTGAAAACCATATTTTTCCGTAAAACAATCCGATTTTACGTAAAAGGACTTGAAATCCGTCTTCAAGTTGAGTATCATAAAAATTGTTGTTAGCACTACAGATGGTTGAGTGCTAACGGAGCTGAACAATATGGGATTAGCCGGCAGAGGCCGCGCCAAGACGATATTTTCACAAGCAGCCGTATGAATCCTCTTTGATTCTCCGGCATCCCAATCTATGTTCTCAAGGCAAATAACATAATTTCAAAGGAGGCTATTTTTCATGATCAAACCACTAGGTGAACGCGTATTGGTAGAACCAAGCGAGCAACAGGAAACCACTTCTTTCGGTATCGTGCTTCCGGACTCTTCCAAAGAGAAGCCGCAGGAAGGCAAAATTATCGCAGTCGGCAGCGGAGCTCTTAAAGACGGAGTGCGTGTACCGCTGGAAGTTAAAGAAGGCGACCGCGTGATCTTCTCGAAATATGCCGGAACCGAAATCAAATACGAAGGCAAAGAATATCTGATTATGAAGGAAAGCGACATTCACGCGATTCTTGACTAAGAAGAACGTTAATAAGATTAGCCGTAACCATACTTAAGCTTCAATACACGTAATACACACCAGGTTTACGCTTTCGAAGTAAGTTTGTTCGAAGTGTAGCCATGAAGTAACGCTCACAAACCAGGTATATGCTATCGAAGCCAGTTTGTTCGAAGTGTATTCCCAGAAGTAACGCTCACAAACTTTTAGGAGGTTAACACTAATGGCAAAAGAAATTAAATTCAGTGAAGACGCCCGCCGCTCGATGCTTCGCGGGGTTGATGCTTTGGCAAACGCAGTAAAAGTTACACTGGGTCCTAAAGGCCGCAACGTGGTGCTCGAGAAGAAATTCGGCAGCCCGCTG
>CAKMKL010000033.1 GCA_927443375.1 uncultured Paenibacillus sp.
AGCTGCTACTGCGCTCATTCAACGTATACCAACTATAAGATTACAGAAAGTATAGCTCAAGACCAAATTTGTTGTCAAATGCAGCAGGTATAACAAAATTAACATTCCTGTCTCACGTAAAGTGTATCTTGCTTGATTTCTCCAGAAGCTGTTCACCCACTGCGTTCAAATGCGCATCCAAGGTTAGCGGGTTGTAATTGGCAAGTGTAAGGTCCATGAAATGGACTCGGCCTGCTTGCACCGCGGGAAGATTACGCCAGGATGGAGTGTTCAGCAGTTCCTGCGCTTCTACGGCATCAGGACCTGCTGACGGGAGCGCCATAAATATCCGGTCCCCGGCATAATCAGCCATCTGCTCAGGGGAGATCCGCTTCCACTTCGTTCCCGGTTCTCGTTCCATCATCCGGCTGACGCTTTCCGGTGCAGCATAACCCAGCCCCCGGTACAATGTATGCCCAAAATGATGATCCGAGTAAACGTATAACCCATGATGAACAACAAAAGCCGAGGCGGTCTCTCCTTGGCCGATGGCCCCCCTCAGCCTGTCACGCCAGGCAGCGGCCCGGTGCTGAAATCCGACTCTGCCTGCTATCTCGCGCAGCCTTGGTGCAGATTCGTCTGCCAGGAGCTGCCTGGACAACGATATCCGCAGAGCGGTTAAATATCCCATTGGTGTCCGTCCGGTAAGCGATTTAAACAGGCTGCCGTATTGCCAGCGGCTCATATGGGCATCCTGGGCCAGTTTGCCGATCTGAATAGGGTCCCGGTAGCTGCTATGAAGGTAGGCAATGGTTTTTTCCACGGCTTGTTCAGCTTCCTGATGCTCTTCATCTGCCCATTGCTCCTTCAAGCCTTCAGCGGTCCAATCCCTCTCATCATTCCCTCTTTTCCCTTTCCAGAGCAGAAGCATGATTTGCTGAAAGAGTATGTGCTGCTCCAGCTGCCTCGGGCCTTCTGCCCCTTCTGCTGCCATCAGCCTCTCCAGCCTTCCTCTCAGTAAAGGCAGATTATCCAGCATAAGCTCCTCAGCCGTTTCCGCCAGGTTCTCTGCCCCTTCTGTGTCATACAGCAGCCTGAATAGCCCGATAACCTCCGGACCATCCACACTCATCCGTACCTCCATACCGGAAGGCACCAGCTGGCAAGAGCCTGCAAACAAGAGGAAGCTCTTGTTGCCGGCATACAGCATCCCCCCGCCCTGTACCACAATGTATATCGCATGTTTGCTCAGCTTGCCGGTCATCTCTGCAACCAGCTCAATCCCCTGACTTGGGGGAGTAAGGCTTAATTGGGCGACTTCGGCCAATACAAACCGGGGAGGCGGTGAGAACGAGGGGACTACGGTAGTTGTCAAATAGATCTCCCCTGGTATCATTGATAATGAATCTCATTTAGCTCCCGGTCCCCGTAGCCTTAGTTCCGCATGCACTAAGAATAAGCACTACCAGCAACAGCAGGCATAGCGGCAGTGTAGTTGAACGGTGTCTATTTATATTCATTTTGCTCCCCCTTTATTGATAATAATTCTCAATGATTGATTTCAATCTATCGTTATCTCCGCATGCTGTGCCCGTCAGCTATACTGCTGAAGTGGACCGGGAAATCACTCTGATCACCTACCGATATAAAGACTCTAAAGGCAATCAATACCTGGGTACGGAGCGGCTGAGCTTCGGAAAAGAAAACGGAAGGATCGTCGTAACGAGCTGCAGGATGGAAAGCGAACTGGAACAATATCCGGAAGGCTAAATCGTTACGGAGCCCTCGGTCATTTGCTGAACATAAAACGAGCCTTGGAGATTACTCCAAGGCCCGTTTGCTTTTGTTTCAGTATCCGCCTGCTTCCGCTTCTCCCAGCCCAAGCCGCAGACATCTCATATTCGAATACTGATAACCCGCAGCTTCGTAGAAATGCAATGCCCGCACATTTCCCGCATCCGCCAGCAGAGTTATCCGGAGAAAGCCGTTCTCCTTGGCGTAGTCCACGATCCGGTCCATAAAAAACTTGCCGCTGCCCCGTCCTCTTTCGCCGGCAGACAGAATAAAATCCTCCAGCATAATCACCGGTCCGCCAAGAAATGTGCTGAACGAATACACTAGATTCACCATCCCTGCAACCTGCTCCTCCCGCTTAAGCAGCAGCAGCTGTCCACGGTCCGGATTCTCCAGAATCAGCTTCAGTCCTGCCAGCTGCCTGTCCTTATTCACGTCATCTGCAAAATCCTGTTCCAGCGCAAACAATTCTCCCAGGAGAAGACACATTTCTTCCAGGTTCTCTAGCCCCGCTTTGGCTATTCTAAGCATGTGACAGCCCCCTCATTATCCACAATTTACCCATATCAAGGAAGTGATGCTCTTTGAATCCGTGTTAGCCAGCGGCCGGTGTAAATGTTAACTAGTTACTGCAGTAACAGACTCCGGAATAGGCTCATCCGCCAGCCGCTGCCTTACTTCATCCATCACAGTCCGCAGACGCTCGCAGGTGACAATCAGCTGGTCGACCTCTTCACGGCCCACCTTGTCAACAATCTCGTTCAGGATGCAGGAATACCGTTCCATTTTTTGTTCGAAAACCAGCTGCCCCTGCTCCGTCAGGCTGATATAGATCACCCGCCGGTCGGTTGCGGACATGACGCGCTCGACATAGCCTTTCTCTTCCAGAGAGCTGACAGCCTGCGAAGCGGTTGGTCTGCTGATTTGGAGCAGCTCGCTTAATTTGGATACCATCACTCCCGGGTATTCCGGCACATCCGGTGCTGCTAGCTCCCTCTTCATCATGACATGGATGACGAACATCATGAGAAATTCCCCATGGGGAATAGAATCATTCCATTTGGTGCGTGTGGCCAGGCGTTTGATGTTCTCGAATGCGATAAGCAGCTTTTCTTCTTGAAGATCCTGGGTATTCATAAGACACCTCCGGTTATAAAAGTCTGACTATTACGTTTACATCACCCGGAAAATTGCTTCATTCAGTTTCTGCAGCAGCTGGCCGAAATGTTCGCGTTCCTCTTCGCTCCAGTCCTCGAGCAGCTGTCCGATTTTGTCCTGCCGGATGTCTGTGTCCTTCTTCAGCATGTCCGAGCCTAACTCAGAGATCTGCAGCGTATAGGCTCTGCCGTCCAAAGGATCTGGTATACGGTTCACATACCTTTTCTGCTCAAGTGCCGAAGCCTGCCTGCTGATCGTAGAAATATCTAGGTGAAACTCATCGGCCAGCGCCTTCACCCCGGCGGAGCCGTTCGAGGCAATCTGATGCAGCAGCAGATAGGCAGAGTGGTCCAGGATGCCGTATTTTTTGTAGGTGCTGATCGAAGTCAGCCGGCGGCTGAGAATGGCCATCTCCAGTTCAATCGTTTCTAACGGGCGTTTGTCCATGATGTGCAGCAACCTTTCTTTCCACTCTTTTCTCTATGAATAACAGCTTAAACTAGTTGTAAGATGACGCGGTCATTGACTTCGCACATGCAACTTGTATAATACAAGTATATACTTTCATTATACAAGTTATTTGTACAAAAGCTAGTCCATTCTTACTTGGGGGAACCTTATGAAAGCGCATGAATTCATGATTAAACAGGTCTATAAGGTCAAGGAATATGACACCGTACGGACCTTTATCGAAAAATGCATTGAGCACCGGATCAGCGGCATGCCGGTCATTAACGACCGAAATGAAATTGTTGCTTATTTAAGCGATGGGGACATTATGCGCTATATCGGCAAACATGATGACCTCATTGTCGACTCTTTTTTTCAAGTAAATGTGATCAAAGGCGATGAGGATGAATTCGAGGAACGGACCCGGCGGCTGCTGAATCTTAATGTAATGGCCATCGCCAAAAAGAAAGTCATCACGGTTCCCTGGGACGAGGATATCGAACGGATTGCCGCCATTCTGGGCAAGAAGCAGATCAAAAAAGTACCTGTTGAACGAAACCGTGTCCTCATGGGCATTATCAGCCGGGGTGACGTCATCCGCCATTCGTTTAAATCGCTGCTATAGTTATTGTTTTTATATAAAAATTGCGATTGTTATTTTTAGCGTGGCCGTGACTACAGAGAATGTTTGGACTTCCGGCCGCTGCCCCTCTTCAGATTTCTTGATTATGTCCGCTATAAACGGTAGAAATCTGAAGACGGCTTATGCTTCCGTTGCGAGCTTTTCTGCGAAAAGCTTTTTTATTTGTATTTTCCTCAATTAAATCCATTAGCTATCCATTCGACCGGGCTACTGTGCTTCGCCGTAGGCATTCAGATTTTCCGGCGGCGCGATCTGCCGCTATAAGGGGGTCTCAGCGGATTAGGCATCCAACTCAAAAAGGCGATCTCCAGCCCATTTATACCAATGACTGCTGGGAGAACGCCTTTTGTATGACAACTGTATCCGCTCAACAAAAGCCTGTATGAACCTCCTTGGTTCATGGTCGCCACACAGGCTTCTATTCTACAGCTTAATCAGCTGGTCAACCTTCACCGGCAGGCCGGTTGCGATCGAACGGTTGGCGGCGATGCCGGTCATTATCGACCAGGCACCGTCTATATGAGAAGCTGCCCGGTGGAAACGGTCATCGGCCGGGCGCTCAAAAATAGCCCGCAGCATCACCGGATCACCGCCTCCATGCCCGCCGGCGCCTTCTTCAATCTCCACCTCATACGGCGCAGCGAACTGCGGATACACCGTGATCTGTTTGTCTTTTACCGCACCCTCCTGTTCCTTACCGCCCCCGGCATTGACATAGGACTGCTCTATGACCTTTACTTCCATACGTCCCTTGGTGCCGTTAAATACAACATTAAAACCCTCCCAAGGGAGATAAGCATTGAGTGAATAGTTCATAATTGCTTTGTTCTTGTATTTAACCATGACACCCATCGTATCTTCAATGCTGATATTGTCGCCGAATACGCTCTGGTCGCGCAGATATCCGTCCTCATGTTCGGTGTCCAGATACATCCGCTTCAGCTGCTCATTGTCCTTCAGATGCAGCGCAAACGGATCA
>CAKMKL010000034.1 GCA_927443375.1 uncultured Paenibacillus sp.
CCGACAGATTCAGCACATTGCTGTCATCCACAGTCGTCATTTGCAGCTCCTGTACCTTGCTCACCTTGTTATGCGGATGCAGGATACAGATCTTGATGCCTTCTTTGCCGCGTACGCCCTGAATCGCCGCCGCACCGGTATCGCCGGAGGTCGCCCCAAGAATATGGATAATCTCGCCCCGCACCTTGGCAATGTAGGAATACAGCTCGCCCATAAACTGCAGCGCCACATCCTTGAACGCGAACGTAGGTCCATGGAACAGCTCAAGCACATATAAGGAATCATTTACTTTATGAAGAGGTGTCACCTCCGGCGCACGGAAATTGCCGTAACTGGTGTACACCATTTCTTTGAGGTCATCGTAAGGAATTTCATCGTTAGTATAATGAGAGAAAATCTCCAGAAACAGCTCCTGGAAGCTAAGCTTCCGCCATTGCTCCAGCGTGTCCGGGGAAATTACCGGGATCTGCACCGGGACCATCAGCCCCCCGTCATCCGCCAGCCCCATCAGAACTGTATCAATAAAGCCTCTAGCTTCCACATTTCCTCTTGTGCTTATATACTCCATACCTGTCTCATCCTCCTGAACCCCTCTTTATTTACCCTATATAGAACTACCCTATATATTAACACGTTTAAGCGTTAAAGTCCGTTACTTCCGTGTCAACTTTCATGAAAAAAATACGGCTGCCGTGTCTCACTTCTGCTGAAGCTGCTTCCAGACGGTTTTGTTGCTGTACTGCTTCGCTACACTGACATCTTCGCCGAACCATTCAGGGGCGGTGAAGCCCTCCGCTTCCTCCAGCGAATCAAATTCAACCTCGATCACTGTAAGCTCAAGCTGAGTGTAGACATCGATTTCTACCGTGGTGCCGTTCCATACGGCAGTAGTACGGGTCTTGACCAGAGGGACGGCCTTCACGGCCTCAATCATCTGGTTATATAAACCTTCGGAGATATCGTATTCGATCTCCTTCCGGCTGATGCCCTTGCCGTCCTTGAAGGTGTGCGTGTAGGTAACCTCACCCGAATCGAGATCGGTTATTTTGCGCACCCGCAGCTCCTGCCCGTCCTCAATCGCCAGATACGTCTGATCAATGCTATGCCGGGTAAGCACGTTGAGCTGCCCTCCCTCAATCAGCTGCTCCGGATATCCCGGCAGCAGGAACTTGCGTTCAATCTCCATCCCCATGCTGTCTCTCTCCTTCTATAACGCTATACGTTATGCGCTCTGCGATGTTTTATATTATTTATCATCATAGGGGCAGGTCATACGTTAGTCAATCGGTGACGGTGAAACTTGGCGCCCGGGGGACATGCCAGACAGGTTGGCTGACACCTTTAGTTGGATGTTGGTTTTACTAGATCATCAACATAACTGCACTTTGTACAGCTAAAAATGTGTTTTTCGTCGTTATTCCCAATATAGCTGTACTCTGTGCAATTAAACAGGGCTGTTTCGAGGAAAAGAGCCTTTCCTGCCCTTTTAAGTGTACGTAATACAACTATTTCAAAAACCCATGAGCTTCCTCCATTTTAGCTGCAGAAAGTACACTTATTTTGTTGGACTCCACTCAAAATGTCTGTGAAGGGTTTGGAGGTCATTACGAGCAGCATTAAGCCTGGCAGGGAGAAGGGAGCAGGGAGGAGGGAATAGGGAGCCTTATTCTGCTGCTATTACTGCATTTAAAAAAGGGGCATCCCCTATGGGACGCCCCCTCTTCTATATCCGCTTCGCCACAATCTCACGCCAGCAGCTCTTGCTTACGCATCCCCAAGCGGGAACAGCAGCGGCACGACCTGGCCTGCGCCGACATCAATCAGTCCGTGGTCCGTGATCTTCAGCGCCGGGCTGACCGGCAGCGAATGCGTACTGATCGACATGATCGGGTTGTAATGATTGTAACCCAGCGATTCCATCGCGGTCCGCAACGCAAGCACGCGCTCCGCCGTCTCGGCCAGCGGCGCTTCCGTCAGAATGCCGCCGACCGGCAGCTCAAGCAGTGCAAGCACCTCGCCATCGCAGACGACGCAGAAGCCGCCTTGCGCGGCAATCACAGTATTGGCTGCAAGCACCATATCCCCGGCGTTATGGCCGACAACGAGCAGATTGTGATTATCGTGCGAATACGTGGTTGCAACCGCGCCGCGCTTAATCGTGTCGCCGCCGATCAGGCCGTAGGCACGGTTGCCGTTCTTGCCGTACCGCTCAAAGGTGGCGATCAAACCATAGCCACTCTCCTGCCATTGCAGCAGGCCGTCTTTCACCTCGGCCTCCGCATGCTTCTCTTCGGTAAACGTGGACACGTTGTTGACCATCATCACGCGGGCACCATAGCGCCCGTCTGCAAGCGCCGCAGGCACCGCGAAGTCCGCGGCCGCAAGCGGCGCGAGCTGCAAGCTCTGGTAGAAGTGCGCCGGGAAGCGCGGCTGCGGCGCAGGCTGTGCCTGCGGCCGCCTGCGGTCCCATACCTGCGCTCCCCGCTTGTAAACCGCCTCAATCGTGAAGCTGCCGAGGTCAGACAGCAGCACATAATCGGCGGTTTTGTTGGGGGCGATCACGCCGCGGTCGTCCAGCTTCATCCGCCGGGCCGGCGTGAACGTGGCCGCATAGACCGCGTCCTCCGGCGCCATGCCCATAGCAATAGCCTTGCGGACCAGATGATCGAGATGACCCGACTGCACCAGCGAATCGGTCATCACATCATCGGTCACGAAGCAGAAATGCTCGCTGACCGGATGATGAATCAGATAGTCCACCACCTCCGGGGTCATCGATTTCTCCTGGATCTCGATGAACATCCCTGCGGCGATCCGCGCGGTCAGGCCCTCAATGCTCTGGTGGGTATGATCGGAATCAATGCCGGCAAAGATCAGCTGATGCAGATCCAGGTCCAGCAGCTTCGGCGTATGGCCCTCGATGACCAGACCGGGATACTTGCTGCGGATATGCTGGAGGATCTGGTTGCTTTTGCAATCCGGATCTCGGATGACATCGACGAAATTCATCACCTCACCCAGACAGATCATCTGCTCCGTTTCCATCAGCTCATCGATATCGGCAATTTCAATGGAACCGCCCGTGGTCTCCAGCGGAGTCGCCGGCACCGAGCTCGGAATCGCGTAGAACATGTCCACCTTACAGTCCCGGCTGGCCCGGATCATTTCATGAACACCCTCCACACCAAAAACATTAGCCATTTCATGCGGCTCGGGAACAATTGTCGTTACCCCGTGCTGCAGGACGCCGTAAGAGAAAGTCTCCGGTGTAATCATTGTGCTCTCAATATGCAGGTGGATATCGATTAGCCCGGGCACCAGATATTGCCCCTCTGCGTCAATCGTTTCTGCAGCAATGAATGTCTCCGCACCAAGCGGACCTACATAGAGGAAACGCCCTTCTTTTACTGCGACATTGGCCGTCTCGAACCGTTTATAGTAACTGTTGTACACTTTAGCGTTCAGTATAAGTTGATCTGTAATCATCATGTCTGCTCCTTATGAAGCGCTACTGCACCAGCACCAGCTTCTCTTTTGGAAAATAAACCGTGACCTGCTGTCCTTGAATGAAAGGCTGCTCCATTTCCTGATTAACGGTGAATACACCGAGTTCCGTCTCCACCTGGTACTGATAGCTGCGGCCGAGATACGTGCTGATCTGCACCGTTCCGGGTAGCGTGTTAAGGGTTGTACCCGGCTCAGGCATAGCCGTAAACAGCTGCAGATCGTCAGGACGGATGGCGCCGAGCAATCCGGTGTTGCCCAGTCCCTGCGGCCGTTTAGCCGCCAGGAACTTCAGCGCTCCGCGGCTGAGTTCAATATCCGTACCTTCATCATTCCGGCCATCAAAAGCGATAAAGTTCCCGAACCCGATAAACCGGGCCACAAATTCGCTGGCCGGATACTTGAAGATCGAGGACGGCTTGTCGAGCTGCTCAATTTTGCCGTTATTCATGACGGCCACCTGATCGGAGATCGAGAAGCATTCCTCCTGATCATGGGAGACATAGACGGTCGTAATGCCCAGCTCCTGCTGGATGCGGCGGATTTCCACCCGCATGTTCACCCGCAGATTGGCATCAAGATTGCTCAGCGGTTCGTCGAACAGCAGCAGATCCGGTTCGATGACCAGCGCCCGGGCAATCGCGACCCGCTGGCGCTGCCCGCCTGAGAGGGCTGCCGGAAGTCTTTTCTCGAAGCCGCCCAGACTGACAATCTCCAGCATCCGGATTACCCGCTTCTTCACCTCTGCTTCCTTCAGCTTGCGGAGCCGGAGGCCGAACGCCACATTGTCATACACCGACAGATGCGGAAACAGCGCATAGCTCTGGAACACAAAGCCGAAATTGCGCTTTTCGACCGGGACCTTGGTGTAGTCCTTCCCGCCGAACATGAATGCCCCCGCCTCCGCGTTCAGGAATCCGGCGATCAGCCGCAGCGTGGTAGTTTTGCCGCAGCCGCTGGGGCCGAGCAGCGAGAGAAGCTGTCCTTTGGCCAGCGACAGATTGAATTTCTCCAGAATCAGACGGTTGTCATACGCAACCGATACCTGCTCAAGACTTAAAAGTGACATTGCGTTAGGCCTCCGTTATCCTTTAATTAGCTATCTTTTGGTAAAATAAGCGAATCCCATCAGCCGCTCGATGACGAACATCAGCACTGCCGTCAGCACCATCAGAATGACAGAGATCGCGGCAATCGTAGGATCGAAGTAATTTTGCACATAGGTCAGCATTTGAATCGGCAGGGTACTGATCCCCGGACCGGTCATGAAGACGGAAATATCCACGTTGTTGAACGACTCCAGAAAAGCGATCAAAATCGCCGCCAGAATCCCGGAACGGATGTTGGGCAGCACTACTTTGAAGAACGTGTACAGCCTCGATGCTCCCAGGCTCTGCGCTGCTTCCTCCACCGCGAAATCGAAATTCTCAAGACTTGAAGCTATAACCCGGATAATAAAAGGCAGCATAATCACCGTATGTCCGATCAGCAGTCCGGCAACAATCGGCAGCCCGTAGACCACAATCAGATAGCGCAGCAGCGTGAAGCCCAGCACAATGCCGGGAATCAGCACCGGGGACAAGAAAATCGCATTCAGCGTATCCCGCCCGCGGAACCGGTAACGGCTCAGCGCGTAGGCTGCCGGTACACCCAGGAGGAGCGCCAGCAGATTACCGAGCAGCGAGATTACAATTGAGGTTTTGAAGGTCTCCATAAATGCGCTAACTTCAAAGATATTCTGATACCATTTCAGTGAAAAGCCCTCAGGGGGGAATTTCAGGACGGTGCCCGGCTCAAAGGAAGTAATAGAAATGATGATGAGCGGACCCAGCAAAAATATAAAGACCAGCAGCGTGTACAATGACAGCATGCGGTTCCCTTCCTTCATGTTCTCACCCCTTCGGATTTAAGCGGTTGGCCCAGGCATTCATCAGCCCCACCACCACAAATGTAATAACAATCATAATGACAGCGATAACGGAAGCTGCCTGCCAGTCATTCAGCGTCATCGCGTTCTGATACAAAAAGGTTGAAACTACCCGTTCCTTACCGCCGAGCAGCGCCGGTGTTGTATACGCTGTAAGACTTCCGACGAAGACCAGAATTCCGCCGATGATCAGCCCCGGCACCGTCAGCGGGAAGGTGATTTTGCGGAACGCGGCAAACGGGGAAGCGCCCAGACTGCGGGCCGCCCGCACCAGCTCGTGATCCAGGTTCTCCATAACCCCAAGCAGAGTGATAATGATCAGCGGCAGGAACAGATGCACCAGCCCGATCATCATCGCCGCCGGCGTATAGAGAATGTCGAGCGGCTTCGCGATCAGTCCGATATTAACCAGGAAGGAGTTAATGAGCCCTTTTTTACCGAGAATAATCATCCAGCTGAAGGAGCGCACAACGGGACTGGTCAGCAGCGGAAAGATCGACAGCGCCAGCAGTAGGCTTTTTTTGCGGGCGCTTGCCCTTGAGATATAATAAGCCGCCGGATACCCGAGCAGCATGCAGACCAGCGTCGTCACCACACTCACCCGGAGCGTAGTCAGCAGGATGCGGTTAAAGTACCCGTCGCGGAAAAAATGCAGATACCCTTCCAGCGTCAGCTTCCCGTCCTGCACGAAAGTGGAGGCGATGGTCAGCGTAATCGGGACCAGCATGAAGGCCGCCAGGAACAAGAGGCCCGGCAGCAGCAGATATATGGCTCGTTTGTTCATTCTAATGACTCCCGTCCTTCTTCGGCTCTTGGTTCAAGCTGTTCAAGCTATTAATGAAGCATTCCAGAAAAGCGGGCGCGTCCACCTCCAGGCAGACAGCGGCATTCGCAGGCTTACCCAGCCGGTCCTGGAAATCACAGACGGTCTGGCCGTCGCACAGTTCGCTGCGGGTCTCCACGTCCACATAGTAATCGTACGCGGTGACGAACCCGTGGTTCAGCGCTACGCCAACCGCCAGCGGATCATGCAGGGCACACGCCTGCACACCGTTGCGCTCAAAATAACGCGTACGGTAATCCGCCGTACTCTTCTCCACATAACCGCGGATCACCGGATTCTGCAGCCTGGCTATATCGTCTGCGCTTAGCAGCGCCTTGCGGGTCACATCCAGTCCGACCAGCGTCAGCCGGGGAAACCCGGCCGCCAGCACCAGCTTGGCCGCCTCCGGATCGACGTACATGTTGTATTCGGCCGTTGGCGTAATGTTGCCGAAGTCCTGTACCACGCCGCCCATCACAATCACCTCGGCGGCATGCTGCGTCAGCTCCGGGCATTTGTGCAGCGCACGTGCCAGGTTGGTCAGCGGCGCGGTCATAATAAGTGTGATCTCGCCTGGCTGCTCCTGCAGCTGGCGGATAATGAAGTCTTCTGCACGCTCCGCTTCCGCCTGTTTCGTTATCCGCATATCGCCCAGTGCTCCCCCGATACCATCTGACCCGTGTACACGATGCTCGAACATAGTATCGCGAGCCAGCGGTTTGTCAGCTCCCCGGTAGACCGGAATCTGCCCGGACACGCCGAGCAGCTCAAGTATTTTGCAGGTATTCAGAGTCGCCTGATCCAGCGAGACATTGCCGCTGACCGTGGTGATTCCGACAATGTCAAGCTGCCCGCTCGTCACCGCCAGCATAATGGCCAGCGCATCATCCACCCCGGTATCTACATCCAGAATGACTTTTTTACGCCCCGTCATCCTTAGCCGCCAATCTCGCGGTTGAAGCGGTCGGTCCACTCCGTAATGTGCTCATTCACGAACGACATATCCAGCTTGCGCAGCTTACCGATAACATCCGTTCCGTAAGTCACACCTGCCGCTTCCTCAGCTGTCAGTACCACCTTCGTGTTTACCGGGGAATCCACCTTGGCTTTGGCAGATGCTGTCTGCACTTCCTCGCTCAGCTGCCAATTGATGAACTCTTCAGCAAGCTCTTTATTGTCGCTGCCTTTAACAACGTTTACCGTATTCATTACGGCATAGGCGCCGTCAGATGGTGCTACAAATTTGGCATCAGGCACAGCAGCCTGCAGATCCTTGAAGTACATTTCCATAATCGGGCCGCCGGCAATTTCCTCCTGGCCGAACATGTTCACATACTCGGAGGTCTGGCTGTAATATTTCACAACATTTTTGTCCAGCTCTTTCAGCTTTGTGAAGGCTGTATCCTCGTTGAAGTCCGCATTGCCTGCTGCAAAAGATGCCGCATCTACCACCATCGGACCTGCTGTAGCTGTAATTGCCGGCATGGCCAGGTTTTTATCGAACTTCGTCCACAGATCGCTCCAGGTCGTTACGTCACCTTGGGTAAGGGCCGGATTATAGGCAATTCCCAGGCGCCCGATCGTGTACGCAGGGCCATATTCTGCACCCAGCGGTGCTTTGGCGATATCATAAATGTTCTGGATATTCGGGATCTTGCTGCTGTCGATCGTTTCGAACAGCCCTTCATTAATCGCCTGCTGCGCATAATAGTCGGACAGATACACCACATCCACGTCGGAGCTGCCTTGACGGATTTTGTTCAGGCGCTCGGCGTTGTTGCCGATTTCCACTACAATCTTGACATTGTGCTCTTTCTCAAACGGCGCATAGACCGATTCTTTGAAGAAGTCTTCCGAGAAGCCCCAGGTGGAAATCACCAGCTCTGTCGGTTCTCCCGCTGCTGTCGCTTCGGGTGCAGCCGCATTATTAGTACCGGTGTTGTTCGTCGCAGCATTGTTTGCGCCGCAAGCGGCTAGCATAGAAGTCAGGGCCAGTGCAAGGCCGGTAGTCATGATCTTTTTCATTAGTAAATAACCTCCCAAATGTAGTCCTAATAGGTGTACAAATCCAGCGTTCATCCTGCAATCCGGCATGTTCTGTCAGTCTCTTATCGAAGCAATCAGCAGCGTAAATCGGATCAGCAGCACCCCCTGTTGGTAATAAACCTCTGATTCCCCTTATTTTTTCATAAAAAAAAGAAAAGCATTCTTGTAGGAACAAGAACACTTTTCTTTGTGTAAACAAAGCAAAAGAGCTACCCCGTTATAAAAGGACGGTCTTCGCTTAAGATAGATCAAAAGCAAAAATCCGCTAATATCATGTTTAAATTGTTATTCTCCTGACAGTATCATGTTCGTAAAAGCCCACTGGGTCGGTGCATCGTAATCCCTGAGCAGAACCTCAAGCGTTAAGCCCATTTCTGCTTCAAGTCTTTCCTTGAATCTTTTCTTAAACAGCATCGACATCCGAAAGTCCACTTCCTGCTTCAGCTCCGGCGCTTCGCCTTCAAGGGCAGTTGAGCGGGGAGATCTGCGGTGCTTGGCGTGAAAGGTAATGACCCGCTGATCGACAGTTACGCGGAGCAGGGTCGTCCCGAAACCAAACAATTCCTTGGAGATCTCATTATAGATCTGGCACATCTTCTTCTTCTGCTCGCTGTTTTCCAGTTCTGCCATGAAACCACCTTCGAAAACAGAATATCGTACAATCACATCGAGATTAATTGCTATTATACATAACTATCGTATTTCCAGCAAGAAAAAAGCTAAATCTAACATGGAAGTAACGCCAAACACGAACATTAACCATTGTGTTATTGCGGATTGATCAGCAAAAACCGTCCCCGTGTGTCCATAAAAGCTAGTATTTCTCCCGCTTGGTCGCCATCTGACCGCATACGCCAGATTCAAAAGCACTTTTACCCTTCATTTGACCAGATTGCCTGCATGCGCTGAAATCAAAGGCACTTCTGCTTTTGATTACGCCATAATGCCCTCTTACAGCGAATTCAAACGCACTAATACCTTTCATTCACCACGCTACCCCACATGTACTAAAATCAAAAGCATTTCTACCTTTCATTCAACCTTAATGCCCGCCTACAGTAAATTCGAACGCACTAATACCTCGCATACCACCATATCGCCCTCGTACAAAATAAAAGAAGCCAGGTTTCCTGGCTTCCCTCATTCCCTGAGATGCTTATTAAGCTTGTGCCTTCAGGTGGAAGCATCCGCTCACATAGTCGCGCTGAATGTCCGGCAGCGCCAGCCCGGCCTGCATCAGCCGGTCACCGCCGAAGACTTCACCGCTGTCCAGAACCGTGTAGTCCAGATCCGGATTCAGGCCACGGACCTTTAGCGTCCGGCGAGCCGGGTAAGGCACAGCCATGACCCGGAAGTAATAGACAAGTGCTTCGCTCTGATCGTCCGAGACGAACATCCAAGCCGTTTCATTACCCTCGAACGGGCTTTGCAGGCGGTACAGATTACCCTGCTGCACAAGGCCGCGGATTTCCTTGTAATTTGCTACCTGCTCTTTAACGAGCTCTTTCTCCTCTTCGGTGAACTTCGTCAGATCAAGCTCATAGCCGAAGTTGCCGGACATGGCGACATCCCCGCGGAAGGACAGCGGCGTAACACGGCCAACCTGGTGATTCGGCACTGCGGAGACATGCGCGCCCATTGCGCTCACCGGATACACCAGACTGGTGCCGTACTGTATCTTCAGGCGTTCCGCCGCATCGGTGTCATCGCTTGTCCAGGTCTGCGGCATGTAGTAGAGCATACCCGGGTCAAAACGTCCGCCACCGCTGGAGCAGCTTTCGAACAGAATATTCGGGAAGTCTGCCGTCAGACGCTCGATCAGCTCATATAGCCCCAGCACATAACGATGGGCAGTTTCCCCCTGGCGCTCCGCCGGCAGTTCAGCCGAACCGATCTCCGTCAGGTTGCGGTTCATATCCCATTTAACATAGGCAATCGGCACCGTGGAGAAGATTTTGCTCAGTGCATTGTATACGTACTCTCGCACTTCTGCACGCGTAAGATCGAGCACCAGCTGCCAGCGGGCTTCGGTGCGGCGGCGTCCCGGCACATGGAGGCACCAGTCCGGATGGGCACGGTACAGATCGCTATCCGGCGAGATCATTTCCGGCTCTACCCAAAGGCCGAACTGCATGCCGAGGTCGTTGACCCGCTTCGCCACATCGGCCAGTCCACCCGGCAGCTTGCGCAGATCCTCGGTCCAGTCACCGAGCGAGGAGTTGTCGGCATCGCGTTTGCCAAACCAGCCGTCGTCAAGCACGAAGAGTTCAATGCCCAGCTTCGAGCCTTCGGCGGCAATGTCCACCAGCTTGTCGGCATTGAAATTGAAGTAGGTCGCTTCCCAGTTATTCACGAGGATTGGCCGTTCCTTATCACGGAAGGTTCCTCTTACCAGTCGCGTGCGGTACAGGCGGTGATACGTCCGTGACATGCCTCCAAGACCCTCATTCGAGTACACCATAACGACTTCGGGAGTCTGGAAGCGTTCGCCCGGAGCCAGACGCCAGGAGAAATCAAAAGGATTCAGACCCATGCACAGTCGGGTATGTCCGAAGGCATCCACCTCGGCTTCAGCCGCGAATCCGCCGCTGTAGACCAGTGAGAAGCCGTACACTTCGCCCTGGTGCTCGTCGGTACCCGGCTTAGCCAGTGCGGCGAACGGGTTGTGCTGATGGCTGCTCATTCCCCGGCGGGACTGCAGCGCCGTCGTGCCCTGTTCCAGCCGTCTGCGGGTCAGGTTCGCCTCCCGCGACCAGCCGCCGGAGAGATAGATCAGGTCAAACTGGCTGTCCTCCGGAAAATCAACGGAAGCGCTCAGTGCCCGCAGAAGATCAAGCGGAGCCTGGCCATCATTAACGAATTCTACCGAGCGGGCAATAACATCCGTGTCGCGGTAAACGGTATAACGCAAAATAACATTCAGCGACGCGTAATCATCGCGCAGCGTAATTTCCAGCGTATCCGCTTCCTCCGGGGACTCCACATACACGGACGGAAGTCCGGCAAGCTGCGGCTTGCCCGGCAGTACACGGTAACCGGTATAGTACAGTTCCGTAATCCGCGTGCCGTCCACCAGTTTGACCTGATAAGCCGGTACACGGTAATCGCCTGTGCCGTACTGCGGGTATTCCTGCGGAAGCCGGTCCAGCGCAGTCCCTACCCCCAGATGCGGCAGACCCTCGAGATTGCCGTCATGGCGCAGTTTTTTGCCCCAATACACGTGCATCGGATAGTTATTAAAAAGACCGATAATATAACTCATACCCTTGCTCTGTAAATGAAATGTTCCCTTGTCTTCCTGTACCCAAATGGCCATGGTCCGGTTCCTTCTCTCCTGAATGTTGTTATATTTTCTTTAATGGGAGCTCGCAAAACATCCAGCTACCTCTCATCCTGCCATTTCGCCCGCGTAGGCCGGATTCAGAGGGATTTTTCCCTCTATTTCCGCCAATCCCCACGCCTAGGCTCGATTCAAAGGGATTATTCCCTCTATTTCCGCCAATCCCCACGCCTAGGCCGGATTCAGAGGGATTTTTCCCTCTATTTCCGCCAATCCCCACGCCTAGGCTCGATTCAAAGGGAGTATTCCCTCTATTTCCGGCAATTACCACGCCCAGGCCGGATTCAGAGGGATTATTCCCTCTATTTCCGGCAATTCCCACGCCTTGGACGGATTCAGAGGGATTATTCCCTCTATTTCCGCCAATTCCCACGCCTAGGCTCGATTCAAAGGGATTATGCTGTTAGTATAAATAGTGGACACTCGTTAAGAGAATGAGAGAAAATACAATTGACGAGGAG
>CAKMKL010000035.1 GCA_927443375.1 uncultured Paenibacillus sp.
TATATAGATTGAACTCATAAATTTACAAACCGTCTTAATCGGGTAAAAGATAGTAAAGAACCGAAAGGACGGGGATTGAAATGAATCATGAACATAAGATTAAACAATTGACAACAGCAATGAAAGACACAGAAAACACACGCATGTACGAAAGATATTTAGCAGTCCGTTTGCATTTAGAAGGTCGGACGTTAACCGAAATTTCAGATATTTTAGGAAGATCCTTTCCTACCATTAGCGGGTATTGGAACGATTACTGCAAGCACGGACTTTCAGGTCTGGAATTTGGCGAATATCCCGGAGGAATCCGAAAACTCTCCGACGAACAAGAAGAACGACTGAAAGAAACCATTGCAAATCAAAGACCTGTGGATGTTGGATTCGAAGCCAAGTACACTTGGACCTTAAAAATCATTCGTGCTTGGATTCTTCGCGAGTTTGGCGAAAAGTATACGCTAAAAGGAATCTCTAAAATGCTGAACCGTCTTGGTTTTAGCTATACGAAAGCCACGTATACTCTGGTACGTGCCAACAAAGAGGAGCAAGAACATTTCCGCGAAGTCACTTTACCGGAGCTTAAGGAGGAGCTTAACCAAGGGAAGATCAACCATCTTTTATTTGAAGATGAATCCATGATCCGGGCATACTTGGCTTTGCAGTATAACTGGTTTCCCAAAGGACAGCAGCGCAAAATCGCGACTTACGGCGAACATAAAGGGGCTAAACTGTTTGCGGCCATCGACTACGAAACAGGCCATGTGACCCACAGAGAAGAAGAAAAGTTTGATGCAACAGCCTTCCAGCGTTTTTTGGTAGATATTCTGCATGCGTACCCCAAAGGTAAACTCGTTATGGTATTAGACAACGCCCGTGCTCATCATGCGGATGAAATTCAGCCGTTTCTTCGGGAGCATCCAAGGCTCCAGCTTGTTTTTTTACCCAAGTACAGTCCTGAACTTAATCCCGTTGAGGGGTTATGGAAATGGCTGAAACAAGATGTCGTCAACAATGTCTTTTTCCACAAGTTTTACATCATTCGCTCTCATGTCGCAGCCTTCATGAAACGGGTCAATCAGCACCCTCTTGAAGCGATCGATCGACTGTTGGTTCGAGTATGAAGTTTTTCAGTTCAACCTATATAATGCTTAAATTAATAACCTAATACTCCCAATTTTCATACAAATAATGTAATAAATCCGGTGCGAAGGACCCAGGGATTTCATGTGCACTATATATTCGCACCACATCGCTAGAGATCCACCTATTCAAGATCAATTCCGACTCGTTATATCCTATTGTACGACATTTTTCAACTAGAAAATAACATTTATCTCTATTACCATTCACTCTTCCCACTTACGCTTCGCCTTGATAAGTTCTCTACCTTCAAATACCAGCCGGTAAATATCCGGCATTGTGGTGGAGTGCCAGAATTTATATCCATACTCTCGATCATAATTATTCATTATCAGCGTCATGATATCGCCGTGGGTTCCGAGCGCTATGACCATACCTGCATATTCCTCCAGCAGCCGTTCCAGCGCCTGCACCCCTCTGGTCTGAGCCACAGCGCTGGATTCACCGTCCGCAAACGCCAGATGGAAGTCCTGATACACCCTTTGCTTAGCTGCCGGAAAGCTCAGCCCGCCTATATCCCCGATGGTTCTCTCCCTCAGGTCCTCTACAATAATAATCTCCTTGTGCATAGCATCCGCCAGCGGCTTAATCGTCTGTACCGCCCGTTCATAGGGGCTGGAGACAAACACTTCAACAGATTCATTTTGCAAAATGGTTCGGACCCGGAGCGCATCCACCATTCCCCGTTCAGACAGCCCTCTTAACCGCTCCTGCCCTTCAGCATAAAGCGATTCCGCATGGCGGATAAAATATATCATCGTGCGCACACTGCTGCCTCCGTCCCCTTTTTCAACCTTCTCCACTTGATTTCGATATACTGTTCGTGTTCCTGTATTTCTTCCTGTCCCTCTATTTCTCCCTGTCCCTACTCCTTCTATTTCTCCATTGCCATCTCCTGCTCCAGCTCCGCTTCGATCTCCTCATTGCTCACCGCAGTCTCTACGGTGTCCGTTATACCCAGCTTCTGCTTGATCTGCTGCAGATCATTCTGAATATCCCGGATTCTGGAGTGGATACTGAACAGGAAACCAAAACCTACGGCGAGCAGCGTCAGCAGCCCGTAAGGGCCAATAAACGCGGACAAAATAACAGCGGTTACAATTGAAATGAGCGTTCCCCAGATGACCATTTGCAAAACTCCTTATCATCAAATAATGTAGTCTATTCAGCCATCACATTGTTTATTTACTGGATAATAAACATTTGTAACTTATTGTAACCACACTATTCTCATCCCGCCGGAGAAATCTGCCTTTCACCCGAACTGAGGCGCGCCGGAAGTGCTCTTTTTAAGGAATATCATGGTGGAGATAGATTTCACGGATAACCCCCTCTTTCAATTCATAACGGGCGTAGTCATAGGTTTCCTGTGATCCAATCTCATACGTGCTATTTTCCGGATCAGCGTCATTACCGTTGTTAGGCTGAATATCAGGATATACAGTCTTCAAGTCCTTAAGCAGCATCCCGACACGCAATCCCTTGGAAGTAACATAGGTGGCATCTGTAATCCGCATATTCATGATCCAGAAGGACTTGCCATCCTGCTTCGGTGAAAAAAGCTGCATTTCCAGTCCCGGAAACGTTAACTCCTGCATAAATGAACCCGTTAATGTATCAGCATTCTGTAGCGTATATGTTTTTTCTGTCAGAGGGGTGCCCAGGAGGGCTGGCAAATCCACCTCGTCATTGCTGTCATGCAGAGAAAGCCGGGTACCCTTTAGCGAGATCGCATAATCTGACTTCGGATCCGGCTGGGCGGATGGAGCCGGTTCTGTTGCTTCAGCGGGGGTGGATTCCGGAGAAGGAACCGTCTCCTGCATTTGTTCGGTCAGATTCTCCTGCTGTATTGCAGTGCAGCCGGATAGTATTGCAAAACTTAAGGACAGATTGAAAGCCAGCGTAAGCAGTCGCCGCAAAGACAACGCCTCCTTTTCCTGTTAGCGAATTTTCATGCAGACACTTATTGCGATAAGTAATTTAACCGCAGAGAATGCAGTTAGGGACCGGTAGCCGGATCATGCGGGCTAGCCCTGCAGCGCCTTCCGCACACTCAGGATGTATTTCGCCTGATCGAGCGGGTTCACCCCCCGGCGGGTACGCTCGGCATGAACATCCGGCGGGCATGGCTCGTAGGCGGCAAAAGCGGAAGTGAAGGTGCTCCGCCCCTTCGTATAGGAGCTGAGCGTCACCGGATAATCCAGCGACGTCGCCAGCGGCAGCCGGCCCTCGATGATCATCCGCTCACCCTGCAGGATTGGCGGCTCAAAGCTGCCGCGCATCTGCACGAGGTCGTTCATCACGCGGCCGGCGTTCTCCTCAGGCACGACGATGCGCACGGCAAGTATGGGCTCCAGCAGCCGGGTGCCGATCCTGTTCAGCCCGTCCATGATGCCCATCGGCGTGGCGACGGCAAAATCCAGCGGATGGGTATGCCACACATGGTGGTTCCCCTCCACCAGTGTCACCTTAAGGTCGGTGACCTCCCAGCCGTAAAGTCCCTGCTGCAGCGCTTCCGGTACACGGCGTGCAGTCTCGTTCTGGTACTGCGGCAGCAGGTCGGAGCTGCGCACAACCGATTCATATACCAGGCCGCTACCCGGCGGACCCGGTTCTATATGGAAGCGCAGAATTGCCCAGCACGGCTTCGGCATCAGGTAGGCGATGTACCCTTCGCCGGTACCGTTTGGCGTTTCTTTATAGATCACTGACGGTGGGCCGAAGGTAACCTTCAGGCCATAACGGCTCTCCAGCACACTGTCCAGCACCTCCAGCTGGATCGGCCCCATCACCTTGATATGCAGCTCGCGTTCCTCCGGCAGCCACTCTGCACCCAGCTGCGGATCTTCATCCGCCAGCTCCTGCAGCGCACTGATCACTTTGTGGTCATCGGTGTCTGCTCCCCAGAAGACACGCACGGTCAGCAGGGGAACAGCCAGCTTCGCCTCCTGCGGAATAGCATCCGGACTGCCCAGCACATCACCGATCCGCACGCCGGACAGGCCGTAGACCACTGCAATATCGCCAGCTGTAAGAGACCCGACATCCTCCGTGTGGCCGCCAAAGGTCTGGGAATAGCGGATTACAGATGCCACCTATGTTACTTCCAAGGGATTGCGTGTCGGGATGCTGCTTAAGGACTTGAAGACTGTATATCCTGATATT
>CAKMKL010000036.1 GCA_927443375.1 uncultured Paenibacillus sp.
TTAATCTTCTTGGCGGCCCTTTTTTGTTCTAATTGTAGTGATGGGGCAGTACTATCTCATGGGGAATTTATCTTACTGGAGGTTTGTTTATGAAAAGGAAATCTATATTTAAATATTCATTCTCTCTTACTATGTCTGCAGTTCTATTGATAAGCGGCTTTTTTGTCTCTGCCGGAAATGGTATTGTGCGTGCTGATAGTGCTCCTCTTCCAGGCAGTGCGGGGAAATACAATGTGTTCATTCTTGGAGATATTCAAGCTTACCATAGTGACTCTGAAGGAAGAATGGCTGCTGGCGGCAACATCTCTCTTACACAGGGTGGATATTCTGTAGGCGGCAAGTTAAGTGCAGCAGAGCTTTTGGAAGCAGATACTCTGGTTGCAGGCGGCGATTTGAACTATGAAAGTGGCGAAACAAACGGAAATGTTGTCTATGGAGGTACCTACAGCGGTTCCGGTAAACCCAAAGGCAATACAGGGACCCTGCGAAAACAAGCTAACTTGATTTCTTTCGCAGCTGAGTTCGAGCTTCTTCGCACGAAATCGCAGGAGCTGAACGCTTTGCCGGTGAACGGGGTAACAGATGGAAGCTACGGTAATTTTCATCTGACGGGTACAGATCCTGTACTGAATGTATTCTCAGTTTCAGGCAGTGCGCTCTCCAGCGGCAACGAACTATGGGTTACTGCTCCAGCACTACAATTAGAACAAAAAAGGGCCGCCAAGAAGATTAACTTCATGGCGACCGGACGGTCATAGCCCCCTTTAAAGGAACTGTAGACTCCTAGCTTTGCGTCCCGAACTTTCGAACGGTTTGCGATTATACATGAGAAAGTATGTATTTGACGAAACATTGTTCCGTCTGTGATATTTGTTACTTTTGTACTACTACCAGTCTATTCTCTCACACTTTATTTTGTCAATACATTCCTAGGATGAACTCCCCAATTGGAATAAGCCATTCTGGAAATTCGTTGGTACAAAAGGGTTTTCCAGCATATCTATTCCATATTCAGTCGAAAAAAAATCTGTTTGCACCATTCTCTATCCTTCTCTCACGGCGATTACAAATAATTTATATTATTAAAATTTTTAGTTCTTTAGAACCAATATCGGCTAGTTGACCATACATCAACTTCTGTGAGCTTGGAATACCTGACCTTTCATTCCCAACGCAAAAAAACTGTCGGCAGGCTAGGCCCGGCAACAGTCTTAATGAATATCCTCAGCTTATCTGGAATGGCCAGCCTGCCTGAGAATTATAGCATACCCATTTATATTTTATAGCAGCTGCATCCAGCCGATCATGGACATCCACAAGGGAATACTTAAAACCAAACCGAAGATCAAACCGCGCCGGAGACTTCCTTCATGTTTCATCATTATTCTCCTTCTTTCGTAAGCTTTATTTTCATCTTTAGTATTTCAAATTAAATATAAATCAATTCAAGATATTTTATTGTGAAAAAAGTCACATAAACCCCGATATTAACAAATATTATTAATTATTTTTTATATAATGAATTGAACTTCAACTATACCTTCCCTCCCGGGCAACAAAAAGGCCTTGCCATGGGAGTTGGCAAGACCTGCAGGGTACCATATACACTGGGGGGTGTTTGGTATCTTCAATATAATTGATCTACCTGAAAATAAGCTGATAGTTACCTAAAGATTACATTAAAACTGTCCAATAGCCCAATGTGCCAAAAACCACAACCAGTGCTACCGGATAAAGAATTCTCCGGCTGACCTTATCTTTAAATGCAAAAAACAGACAAAGCATACAAAGCCACGCAATAAGAATACTGCCCATTTCCTATGCATACGCTCCTTCCTGAACATCTATAAAACCTCTATTAAGAAGATACCCGCCAGGTACCCGATACATACCACTTAAACGGTTGATTTCTTTTCAAATCTGTTGCTATGGTAAAAAATCACAGATCACAAGACTCCATTAATACAGATCTTACTTACTTAAATATAGAGCATACTGATTATTTGTCAAATGCCGCAGCACCAAACCTGCAAAACTAGAGCGTCTAGGACACTCTTATCTAAACTTTTTATCAGATATTTATTCGCATGCTCTCTCCAATTTGCTAATGCTTTCGGTAGAAGAAAAAGAAAAGCGCGGCCCTTGAAAGATCAAGAATCCGCGCCACACATGGTTTATCGGGATGCTGGTGAAGGGAATTGAACCCCCGGCCTACGCATTACGAGTGCGTTGCTCTACCCCTGAGCTACACCAGCTTGAAGCAGTTTTGCTGTCAAACAAAAAACATTATACAACTTCCAGCCAAAAACGCAACACTTTTTGTGCCTGGAAACTAGTTACCCTGCAGCTTGTTTTCTACCGATTGCAGCTTGCTGCGGCTGGTGGAAGGCTTGTCGCGGCGGTCATCGATTTTGAGCGAGGTAGATACACGCTGTGCCCCGGCTGTGAACGGAGATTCGTGCAGTGCTTCTACCGCAGCCAGAATCCGTGATACCGGCCCCTCAATAATCGTTCCCATAGAAGTAAGCTCAAAGGTGATCCCCTCCACCGTCTGCAATACCCGCTGCATGTCGGCCACATAGCTGCTGAGACTGGTGCTGCCTGTACCGATTGGAATTACCGTAACTTCGCCAATAGCCATCTCTAAATCCCTCCTGAACAAGATTTGGTGAGCCTACCCGTTATCCAATCCGTTAAATCACGCTAGTCTCTTCTTATTGTAGCAACTACACTGCGCTCTCACAAATTACCCGGAGGATCTGCCCCAGCCCCCTTTTATCCGAATCTATTAATAGGTTGATCACCGAGTCACAATTCCAGTGTCATAATCACAATATTTATGGAGTCTTTGTGGCATTTTTTCGGACAATTCATGACCCGGAACGCTGTTTTTTATGCTCAGGTTGTGGATTACCTGTGGACTAACTGTGGATCACTTGTGAGTAAGCGGGCCGAACCCGCGCCGGGAGCGGGTTTTTAAAAAGTGGTTTACAAACACAATATATTGGGTTATTTTTAACTAACGACAACAAAATATAGTGGAAACAGGTGCTTTGCTCTTAAATAGAGAGCTGAAGCTTAATAGGGAAACGCGGTGCAAATCCGCTGCGGTCCCGCCACTGTAACCGGATGCGGGAGGCCTAACGGGCCTGCCAGCCAGCATCTTCCGGCATAAGAGCCACTGAGGGCATGAGACCCTTGGGAAGGCACGGAAGATGTACCGGAAGCCAGGAGACCTGCCTGTTTCCGGGCACCGTATTCATGCCTGCGAGGAACAGGAGAGGTGTCCGTATGCGGCCTGCAGCAGCAGAAATAGCCTACCCTGTCTTTGGGGAGCACAGGGCTGCCGATACCTGAAGGCGATAACCCTTATCGCCTTCAGGTATCGGCTTCTGCAAAAAGACAAGAGAGCTAAGCTATGCCCGCTTGTCTTTACACCCAGACCACTGGAAATATCCGCTTGGCGGATATTTATGACGCATCCGGGCATTTTCCGCCTCCAAGGCGGGAGATGCCTTTTTACTGAGTTCAGATAGAGGGAATTATAGGAAAGTTATTACTAGAGCGACTATACCGAGAGGAGAGCTATACATGACGCTGCTGGAGAAACGGTACAATGGTGGACAAGCTGCACAGGAGGTTCTTTTGGAAGAAGTAATACATCTGGGACGGGATATTATCGAGAGCCGGGACCTCGACCTGCTGCGCGAGAATGCCAATTTGAACGGGGAGAGCTTCTCCGGTAAAATGAGCAAATTCGGCAGTGAGTATTCCAAGTGGTACGCCCGCAATTTCACGATGCCGCCGCAGCTGGTGCAGGCGACGCTCGATAATGTCGTGTACGTCCACGATCTGGACCAATACGCCATCGGAACCACCAACTGTATCTTCATTCCGTTTGAACGCCTGCTCCGTGAAGGCTTCAACACCGGCAACGGCAGCGTCCGCCCTCCGAACTCGATTATGACCGCGATGTCACTGGTTGCGATTATTTTTCAGTCTCAGCAGAATGCCCAGTACGGCGGAGTGTCGGCCAATAAGATTGACTACGATCTTGCGCCTTATGTAACTAAGTCCTTTGCCAAGCTGTTCCGTAAGGGACTGGAGTATTTCGAAGAAGGACAAGCCGGCGAGCATCTTGGCGACATCTCTATGAGCCGCACAGATCTGGCTGAGCAGTATCCGCGGGCCTTCCGCTTTGCGCAGAAAGAAACAGAGAGCGAAACCCTGCAGGCAGCTGAGAGCATGATACATAATCTAAATACGATGTCCAGCCGCTCCGGCGGTCAGATTCCTTTTACGAGCATCAACTACGGCACCTGCACTTCTCAGGAAGGCCAGCTGGTCATCAGCTCCCTGCTGACTGCGACGATGAACGGCCTCGGCAGCGGGGAAACCCCGGTGTTCCCGATTCAAATCTTCAAGTGCAAGCAAGGCGTGAATCAGCAGCAGGGCGATCCGAACTATGAGCTGTTCCTTAAAGCGGCTGAATGCTCGGCCCGCAGACTGTATCCGAACTTCGCCAATCTGGATGCGCCGCTCAACCTGCAATATTACGATCCGGCCGATCCGGACACGGAATTTGCCACCATGGGCTGCCGCACCCGGGTGCTTGGCGACCGCTTCGGACGCAATCACTGCTCCGGCAAGGGCAATCTTTCCTTCAACACGCTGAACCTTGTCCGTCTGGGCCTCGCCTACGGGACGGCAACCGGCCGGCGCCTAGCCGCCGATGAGGAAGGCTTCTTCGATGACCTGAATCATTATATGGACATCGCTCTGGAAGGTCTGCTGCACCGCTTCCGTATCCAGGCTTCCCAGAAAGCCAAAGCCTCGGATTTCATGATGCGCGAAGGTGTCTGGGAGGGCGGCGAACAGCTTGCACCTGACGACAGCGTAGGCGAACTGCTCAAGCACGGAAGCCTGTCCATTGGCTTCATCGGTATGGCAGAGTGCATGAAGGCCATGTACGGCAAGCACCACGGCGAAGATATGGAGGTTCACGCCAAGGCGCTGGCCATCGTCCGCCACATGCGTGAATACTGCGACCGCAAGAGCGACGAGCTGAATCTTAACATTACACTGTTCGCCACACCGGCTGAAGGCCTGTCCGGCAAGTTCACGAAAGTGGACCGCAAGGTACTGGGCTCTATTACGGGTGTAACCGACCGTGAATACTATACGAACTCTTTCCATATTCCTGTATACCATGAGCTCAGCGCCGCGCAGAAGATTAGCCTGGAAGCTCCTTTCCATGAATACTGCAACGCCGGGGCTATCTCCTACGTCGAGCTGAACGGCAATGCCCGCAGTAATCCGTCGGCTTTTGTCAAAATCATCAAGTACGCGCTGGAGCAGGAGATTAGCTATTTCAGCATCAACCATCCGATTGACCGCTGCTCCGGCTGCGGCTATGAAGGCTTAATCGGCACGAACTGCCCTTCCTGCGATGCACATGAGCATGACGTGCATATCCGCCGGCTGCGCCGGGTAACCGGATATCTGACCGGCGACTATCAGACCCGCTTCAATGCCGCCAAGCAGGCAGAAGTAAGAGACCGCATTAAGCATCTATGAATATTTGCGGCTACTACCCGGAATCGATTAACGAGGGAGAAGGCATGCGGGCCGTCCTCTTCCTCAGCGGCTGCCGGCACCGCTGCCCGGGCTGCTTCAACCCGAAGACCTGGAATTTCAATTTCGGTGAACCCTTCACCCTGGATCGCCAGCGGGAGATCATCGCCGAAATGGCCGCCAACCCGCTGCTGGATGGACTGACGCTGGCGGGCGGCGATCCTTTTTTCTCGGCAGACGAGGCTGCGGGCTTCATCCAGGAGCTGCGTGCCGTCCTGCCGGACTTTCCGATCTGGATCTATACCGGCTACACGTACGAGGAGCTTACTGCTGCTCCCGGCTCACCGGAATGGAACCTGCTGGCCCTGTGCCAGGTGGTGATTGACGGACGTTTTGTAGAAGAGCTTAAAAACACTACTCTCCCCTACCGGGGAAGCAGCAACCAGCGGATCATCGATATTCCGGCCAGTCTGGCAGGCAGCGAAGTCGTGCTTTGGCAGCCGGCAGTGCTGTAACTGTTAATTAAGCGATATTGTTTCACAATACATGCTATAATCTACTCTTGTGTTTTTTATTGAGGCGGTGCCGTCCTGCATAGGACGGTAATACGCTTTTCCCTGGCCCTGCAGGCCGTTTTTTTCTCCCCTATAGATCAAATTTTGATATTACAAATTAAATCGATATGGATTGAAGTTGAAATACCATTTAGAGATAAGTGGCGGAGGGGAATTTTGGAACTGGAGGAGCGTTAGCGTCCGCCTGAAAGCTTTCCGCAGGAAAGCTCGCTTCGGAAGCATAAGCCAGGTTTGGATTTCAACCGTGGATAGCGGTTTTAATCAAGAAATCCAAACCTAACAGCGGCCGGAAGTCCAAACATTCTCTGTAGTCACGGCCAAGCCCAAAATAGAAAGATCACAAAAATTCAATCTATATACACACGAAAGGATGATTAATTTATGCCGCAACTCGTAGTGAAACCCGATAACCGCCAGCTGGCTTTTGATGAAATGCGCCTTTCCGTATATGCCGACCGTATCCTGAACGGCCTGGAACAGTTAAGCAAAGAAACGCTGCTGCGCGGAGTGCAGTCCAAGCTGCGCCGTGATGAGGTCAGCGGAGAAGAAATCAGCAGCGCTTTTACGATGAGCGCCCTTGAACTGGTAACAAAGGAAGAACCGGACTGGAAGTTTGCCGCCGCCCGTTCACTTTTGACTTCCCTCTATAAGAAAGCCGCCGTCAACCGCCGCTATAAAGCCTATCCGGAGGAGCCTTACGGTGAGCTCTACCCGCTGATTACCGATCTGGTCAAAAAAGGCATCTACCGCGAAGAGCTGCTGACCCACTACACCAAAGCGCAGATTGCCGAGCTTGGCGAATCCATCGATTACACCCGTGACCTGCTGTTCGATTACATCGGGCTGCTTACGCTTTCTGACCGCTATCTGGCCCATGATTTTGACGGACGTGTGATGGAACTGCCGCAGGAGCGTTACATGATTATTGCGATGTTCCTGATGCACCGTGAGCCGGAAGAGAAGCGCCTTGAACTGGTAAAAGAGGCTTACTGGGCCATGAGCAACATTTATATGACCGCTGCCACGCCAACCATGTCCAACGCCGGTAAAAAAGTCGCCGGGCAGCTCTCCAGCTGCTTCATCGACACTGTGGACGACTCGCTGGAGGGCATTTTCGACTCCAACACCGACGTAGCCCGGCTCAGCAAAATGGGCGGAGGCATCGGCGTCTACCTCGGCAAAGTCCGGGCCCGCGGCTCCGATATCCGCGGCCACAAGAACACCAGCTCCGGCGTTATCCCTTGGATCCGCCAGCTGAACAATACCGCTGTCAGCGTAGACCAGCTCGGCACGCGCAAAGGCGCGGTTGCTGTCTATCTTGATGTGTTCCATAAGGACATTCTCGCTTTCCTTGACCTGAAGCTGAACAACGGCGATGAGCGGATGCGTGCGCATGACGTGTTCCACGGCGTATGCCTGCCCGATCTGTTCATGGAAGCCGTAGAAGCACGCGGCCACTGGAACCTGTTCTGCCCGCATGAAGTGAAGAAGGTCATGGGCTGGAAAGACGCAAACGGCCGCGCGCTCGGTCTTGAGGATTTCTATGACGAAGAGCTTGGTCAAGGTGCTTTCCGCGAGAAATACGCTGAGGCCACTGCCAATCTGGAGCTCTCCCGCATCACGGTGCCGGCCATCGACATCATGAAGCGAATTATGAAATCGCAGCTGGAGACCGGTACGCCGTATATGTTCTACCGCGATACCGTCAACCGTACCAACCCGAACCGCAATCAGGGAATGGTTTTCTCCTCCAACCTGTGCACGGAAATTATGCAGAACCAGTCGGCGACCGTGATCGAGCAGGAGGAACTGGTTACGAAGGACGGCCAGACCCGGATCGTCATCTCCAAAATCCCCGGCGACTTCGTAGTCTGCAACCTGAACTCCATCCACCTGGCCCGCGCTGTTCCGGCCGGAGTGCTGGAAAGACTGGTGCCGATTCAGGTCCGCATGCTCGACAATGTGATCGACATTAACAATATTGAAGTACTGCAGGCGCAGTATACGAACAGCCAATACCGCGCTGTCGGCCTCGGCACCTTCGGCCTGCACCATCTGCTGGCCCTGGAAGGCATCCGCTGGGAGTCGGAAGAAGCTATCGAATACAACGACCATCTGTATGAGCACATTAACTATCTGCTTGTGCGCTCCAGCATGGAGCTGGCCCGTGAAAAGGGCCGCTATCCGAAGTTCGCAGGCTCCGACTGGGAGACCGGCGAGTACTTCACGAAACGCGGCTATACCAGCGGTGAACAGGAAGGCAAGTACGTGACAGCAGAGCAGTGGCGTCAGCTCCAGCAGGAAGTGGCGGCGGACGGCGTGCGCAACGCCTGGCTGTTCGCGATTGCCCCAAACGGCTCGACATCGATCATTGCCGGCTCCACCGCCAGCATCGATCCGCTCTATGAGCTGCTCTCCTACGAGGAAAAGACGACCTACAAGATCGCTAACCCGGCACCGGATCTGTCCGAGAAAACCATCTGGTACTACAAGACGGCGTTCCTGATCGATCAGAACTGGTCCATCCGTATGGCTTCGGCCCGCCAGCGCCACGTTGACCAGGGCCAGAGCTTCAACCTGTACGTGACACCGGACATCAAGGCGACCGATTTCCTGCAGCTGCATCTGAACGCCTGGAAGGGCGGACTGAAGTCAACGTATTATGTGCGGAGCCGTGCACTTACTATAGAAGAGTGTGAATCTTGCGCGAGCTAAAAACTAACTTTAACACGGGGCACTTGAAGTCACGGAGAGGAAGTTTGGAACTGTAGGAGCGTTAGCGTTCTCCTTTGTCTCCGGATTTTATCCGATATAGCGGTATAAATCAAAAAATCTTGAGAAAACAGCGGCCGGAAGTCCAAACATTCCTCGTAGTGACAAATAAAGT
>CAKMKL010000037.1 GCA_927443375.1 uncultured Paenibacillus sp.
GGATGTCATGACCCCGAAAGGACCGCAGCAGCTGCCGCTCTCGCGGATGAATTTCAGCGGCCTGGGACGGATGATGCTGGAGGAAATGATGGAGGACAATCACGCGCCGAAGCTGATTCATTTTCTTAAGGGCGCCCGCAAAAAGAACATCAAATTCTACGCCTGTAAGCTGTCCGTAGAGATTATGGGGTTCAAGCCGGAGGAATTCCTGCCGGAGGTAGAGATTATGGATGCCTCCGCTTATCTGAAGGATGCGCTGGAAAGTGATATGCAGCTGTTTATATAAGAGCTGATGGGCTTTAACCTATTCCCTCCGCCGGGCATATACTGAGCCAGGAAGACACCGCTGTGCGAAAAAGAATGCGGCGACACTCCTTATCGCCTGTTTCCTTGATCACCAGTACCAGTGTCTGCAAGAACTAACCGGCTGGAGGGATTGTCTGTGCTAAGCATCAACCATGCCTTTTCAGAAGAGGCGCCGGCTTCACTTGAGGCACATTTCGCTGCTTTCCGGGAGCACACCATCGGCATCCGGCATCAAATCACTACGCCTTATGGACGGCAACCGCTGCTCTATGCCGACTGGACAGCCAGCGGCCGCTTATACGAGCCGATTGAACGCACCGTGCAGGAGGTTTTCGGCCCTTATGTCAGCAATCCGCATACCGAATCGAATACGACCGGGTTGACTATGACCCTGGCCTACAACGAGGCGCGGAATATTATAAGAAAGCATGTACATGCGGGACCGGAAGATGTCCTGCTCTTCTGCGGCAACGGCACGACCGGTGCGATCAACAAGCTGCAGCGGCTGATGGGCCTGAAGCTGCCGGAATGGCAGCGCAGGAATTTCCGCTGTACCCCGGAGGAACGTCCGGTGATCTTCACCAGCCACATGGAGCATCACTCCAATCTGCTGCCTTGGCAGGAGGGGATAGGCGATGTGGTTACGGTACCCGCCGGGGAGGACGGCAATATCGATTTGCGTGCGCTTGAGGATCTGCTCCGTCTCCACCGGAACCGCCGCTATAAGATCGGCTCCTTCACCGCCTGCTCCAACGTAACGGGGGTTCAGACCCTCTACGCGAAGCTTGCTGCCGCCATGCACCGCCACGGCGGAGTATGCTTTGTGGATTTTGCCGCCAGCGCCCCTTATGAGGATATCGATATGCACCCCTCCTCTCCGCTGGAGAAGCTCGATGCTGTTTTTTTCTCCCCTCATAAATTTCTCGGCGGCCCCGGCACGAATGGAGTGCTGCTGTTCGATGCTGCGCTCTGCAGCGGCAGGCTGCCAGATGAACCGGGCGGGGGCACCGTCGTCTGGGTCAACCCATGGGGAGGACGCCGTTACATAGATGAGGTAGAGGTCCGTGAGGACGGGGGCACACCAGGGTTCCTCCAGGCTTTTCGCACAGCGCTGTGCCTGAAGCTGAAAGAGCGGATGAACGGCTGCGGGGGATTGATGAGGCTGCGGGAACAGGATCTGTGCCGCCGGCTCCTGTCCGGACTCGCGCAGATTCCCGGCTGCTCCATACTGGCCGGTGAGCACACGGAGCGCCAAGGTATCGTGTCGTTTACACTGCAGGATATCCATTACAATCTGGCCGTCCAGCTGCTGAATGACCGCTTTGGGATTCAGGCCCGCGGGGGCTGTTCCTGCGCCGGGCCTTATGGGCACTATCTGCTGGGACTTGGCCACAAGCAGTCCGAGCAGATCATTCAGGCACTCCATGCCGGTGACCAGTCTTCGAAGCCGGGCTGGGTCCGGCTCTCCCTGCATCCCATTATGACTGCCCGCGAGGTGGACCGGATGATAACGGCAGTGCAGGGCATTGTCAGCCACATCGCGGAATGGAGCCTTGATTACTGCTATAACGCCGCTACGAACAGCTGGCTCCATAACTCCGGACAATTAGAGACAGAGCAAGCGGTCAGCCGGCTGTTTAGGGTATAGCGGGTCACTCACTTAGGTTGCCCCGTCCTCTTTTGCCGCCCGGGCAAACCGGGCCTCTATCGCCTTGACACACCATAAGGAGACACCGATGAACAGCAGCACATAGATAATCTCCCATGGATTGCGGATAAACCGCTCTACATCATTCCCGATATAGGAGACTGCGAATACCATAATCGCTTTGCCGGCACAGAGCGCAAGCAGATAAGAACGCAGACGCATGCCGGCAAGCCCGGCGGCCATATTAATGACCACAAACGGGCCGACAGGAAACAGACTAAGCAGAAAAACATAGCTGAATCCGCTCTGCCGGACCCAGGTCATGCTTTTGGCTACTTTCGGCCGTCCGGCCCACTTCTGCAGATACGGATGGGAAGCGATTTTGCGGATAATCAGGAAAGTCGTCACACAGCCCGCCACCAGCCCGATCCATGAATATAAAAAGCCAAGCCATAAACCGTAAACCGCCCCGTTTAACCCTACAATTGCAATAGTAGGCAGCGGCGGAACGAATGATTTCATAAACGTCAGCCCGATTCCGGGCAGCGGCCCGAGTGTGCGGTATTGTTCCAGCATCAGCCGGAGCCGCTCCTCTGTCAGCCATGACATCACATCCAGCAAGTACATCGATTACTCTCTCCTCATCGCACTCCGAATTTCACCAAACCCACTCCCCTCAATTATACAATAATTCTGTTCAGCAACGCTGAAAAGACACCGGCCGGAGCATCTCCTGACGGAAACGGGCCAGCTCAGGCTTCTCCTTTCATTTCAATATCTGGACGCAGGAGCGCCTTTTAGTGTTGCCAGTTCCATTCCCCTCATGTACCGTGTTCTTATATTGACTGTCAATAAAGGGGGAGAATTTGATGTTCATTCAATCAGAGCTGATCGATTTACGGCTGACCACCGGGCAGGATCTCGACTTCGTACTGGCTGCGGAGCAGGATGAGAATAACCGCCGCTACATTGGACAATGGACGAGGGACAAGCACGCTGCAGCCATCACGGATGAAGATATGCTGCATCTGATCCTTCAGGAGAAGTCCGGCCAGCCGGCTGGCTACGTGATTATTACGGGACTGCAGGACCCCAATTTGACCGTCTGCATTATGCGGATTGTCGTTCATGTCCAGGGCCGCGGATACGGCAAAAAGTTACTCGCACTGCTCACAGAATGGATCTTCACGCATACAGAGACGCACCGGCTGTGGCTGGACGTCAATGAGCTGAATTCCAGAGCACGGCATGTGTATGAAGGTGCAGGCTTCAAGGTGGACGGTGCACTCCGCGAATCCATTAAACGGGGTGACACTTTTGAGACCCTGCTGATTATGTCGGTCCTGCGCCAGGAGTATATGAAGTGCAGGCCATCGCTGCCGGAGCTATAATTCCTTCACATCCGGGCTGGCCGCGCTTCCTCCTATTATTGATTGTATCCTAGTCATGCCAAAGGGCCGCGATCCGAAGATCACAGCCCCCTGGTTTGATAGGATTCACTTAAATAACCGTTTCTATCGGCGCAGCCGGCTTTCTCCCGGCAAAAACCACCGTTGTCAAATGCTTGCGCGCATCTGCTGTCAGCAGCAGCAGCTCTATCACCGCGCTTTGTCCCGAACCGCCGGGGACGAAGGTGACCCTGGCTCCGTCCAGGTCCTCTGCGATGCTGATCACTTGATAGCCTTGTTCCAGCAGCATATCAATTGCCTGCCGCTCCTGGTCAAACTCATCGAATGCAGACATCTTAGACCACTCCTCCGCTGATTTCCGCTTTGACCGGACGTGCTGCCTCGGCTTCGAAGCGTTTGCGGTGCAGGTATTTGCCGGAGCCCGCATGACCAACGAACTGTTTGTCACGAATGACAAATTCACCGCGGCTGAGGACCGAGACCGGCTCGCCCTTAATTTCGAAGCCTTCAAACGCATTATAATCGACGTTCATATGATGGGTTTCAGCTGAGATGGTTCTTTCTACGGATGGATCGAAAATGACGATATCGGCATCGCTGCCGATGGCGATCGTCCCCTTTTGCGGGAATAAACCGAACAGTTTGGCGCTGGAGGTGGAGATGATATCTACGAATTTATTAAGCGAGATCCGGCCCTTCTGCACACCCTCGGAGTAGAGCAGGCTGAAGCGGTCCTCAATGGTCGGCCCGCCGTTTGGGATTTTGGAGAAGTCACCGAGTCCGAGGTCCTTCTGTCCCTTGAAATCGAACGAACACTGGTCGGAGCCAATGGTTTGCAGCGTGCCGCTCCACAGCGCATCCCACAGCACATCCTGGTTCCACTTCTCGCGCAGCGGCGGAGACCAGACATATTTGGCACCTTCGAAATCCGGTTTCGCAAGCGCCGTCTGATCCAGCACCAGATACTGCGGACAGGTCTCCCCGTAGACGCGCAGCCCCTTTTTGCGGGCTTCGGCGATTTTCCAGGCAGCTTCGGCACAGGTCACGTGCACGACATAGAGCTGGGAATCGGTCAGCTCTGTCAAATAAGCAGCCCGGCCGGTTGCTTCACCCTCCAGCTCCGGAGGCCGGGTCAGTGCATGGTAGATCGGATCTGTGTTGCCGGCCGCGAGAGCCTGCTCCACCAGATATTCAATCACATCACCATTCTCGGCATGAACCATGACCAGCGCGCCTTCCCGCTTGGCGGCCTGCAGCGTTTTGAACAGCACACCGTCATCAGCCTGGAAGGTGTTCTTGTACGCCATGAATACCTTCAGCGAGGTAATGCCCTCGTCTTCAATAATCTGCGGCAGCTCTGCGAGCACTTTGTCGTTCAGCTCCGAGACCATCATGTGGAAGCTGTAGTCAATGACCGCCTTATCCTGCGATTTGTTATGCCAGGTATCCACGGCGCTCTGCAGCGGCTGGCCCTTGGTGGTCAGGCAGAAATCAATAATGGTTGTCGTACCCCCGTAAGCGGCCGCAATCGTTCCGCTCTCAAAATCATCGGCGGTGACAGTTCCGCCAAAGGGCATGTCGAGATGGGTGTGGGGATCGATTCCCCCGGGAAATACATAACAGCCGGAGGCGTCTACGATTTCAGCATCCGGGGCTTCCAGATTCAGGCCGATTCCGGCCACAATCCCGTCCTCGATCAGAACGTCTGCTGCATAAGTGTCTGCTGCGGTAACGATAATGCCGTTTTTGATGATCTTCTTCATCCTAAACCACCTCCGCTTCCGAATATGAGCCGTTCAAGCCGCTGATCACCTGATTCCGCTGATTCCAGGTCATCGGCGCCACGCCGCTATCCAGGGCGACCATATCAATCGCGCCGTCCGCCGGACAGACAATGGAGCACAGATTACAGCCTACACAGTCTTCCTCACGCACCTGCAGAATTGCCTTACCATCGGAATTGGTCAACATATCGATACATTGATGCGACGCATCCTCACAGGCAATATGGCATTTATTACAGTTGATGCAGTTGTCCTCATTAATCCGGGCAACCACTTTATAGTTAAGGTCCAGATCACCCCAGTTGGAGTATTTAGGCACTGATTTGCCGATCAGCTCCGTTACCGAAGCCAGACCCTTGTCATCCAGATAATTGTTTAGGCCGTCGATCATTTCCTCAACGATCCGGAAGCCGTGATGCATAACGGCCGTACAGACCTGAATGCCAGTGGAACCCATCAGCATGAATTCGACCACATCCTGCCAGGTGGAAATGCCGCCAATCCCGGATATAGGGACACCAACCCCGCGGTCCCGGGCGCATTCGGCCACCATACTCAGGGCAATCGGCTTCACTGCCGGACCGCAATAGCCGCCATGTGCGCCTTGGCCGCCGACATTCGGAATCGTGTTCCAGCTGTGAATATCCACCCCTGCCAGACTGTTAATCGTATTGATCAGGCTGATCGCGTCCGCACCGCCTTTAACCGCATGCCGGGCAACGACCGTAATGTCGGTAATATTCGGGGTCAGCTTCACGATAACCGGTGTGGTCGCCACTTCCTTCACCCAGGTCGTCTGCGCCTGCACCAGATCAGGCTGCTGTCCGGAGGCTGCACCCATTCCGCGCTCAGCCATGCCGTGCGGACAGCCGAAGTTGAGCTCCAGCCCGTCTACACCGACCGCTTCCACCCGTTTGACGATCTCATGCCACTTTTCCTGCTTCGGTTCTACCATCAGGGAGGCAATAATCGCATGATTCGGAAATCTCTTCTTCGTCTCATAGATTTCCTTCAGGTTCACTTCCAGCGGACGGTCCGTAATCAGCTCTATGTTGTTAAAGCCCGCTACCCGCTGTCCATTAAAATGCACCGCTGCAAACCGGGACGAGGTGTTAATGACCGGTTCACCCAGCGTCTTCCAGACCGCCCCTCCCCAGCCGGCTTCGAAGGCCCGCTGCACCTGGTAACCTGTATTAGTAGGCGGCGCAGAGGCCAGCCAGAACGGATTGGGTGACTTGATTCCTGCAAGATCAATACTCAAATCTGCCATTGTTGTTCCCTCCCTTTTTATACCGCGGAGCCTACTACGCTGTCCTGCAGACCGGATAATTGCTTCACAATCGCATAGGCCGCATCCTTGCCCTGCTGTGCCGCGGACACCACCATCGCCTCGCCTTTGCCAGAGCCGAAAACAATATCCCCAGCCGCAAAAATCATTGGATCAGACGTCCGGCCGGTCTTCTCATCAATCTTCACTACACCCCAATTGTGCTCCAGACCCAGCGCCTCGATCAGATCAATGCGCCGTTTCTGTCCGATCGCCACAACTACGGCGTCGACCGGCATCACGAATTCCGAGCCTTCAATAGGCATTGGCGTCAGGCGCCCGTCTTTGCCGGTCTCGCCAGTCAGCTTCATCTGTACACATTCCAGCCCGGTCACATTGCCCAGCTCATCGCCGACAATCTGCTTCGGCAGCGTCAGCCAATTGAATTCCACGCCCTCCTGCTTGGCGAATTCATATTCAAAGTCGTAGGCCGTCATCTCGCTCCGGGTGCGGCGGTAAACCATCTTCACATTCGCCGCTCCGAGCCTCATGGAGCAGGTCGCAGCATCAATCGCGGTGTTCCCTGCGCCAATGACCGCAACACGCTGGCCCATCAGTTCCAGTGTCGGGATACCTGTTTTCGTGGTCTCCACGAGCTCTATAGCATCGTAAACACCGGACAGCTTCTCGCCTTCTATTCCCAGCGGGGGAACATACCCCATTCCTGCTGCCAGTACAATTGCGTCGTACTCCGCTTTGAGCTCCTCTACCGCAACATCAACGCCAACCTTTACCCCGGTACGAATCTCAACGCCCAGCTTCTCTACCTGCTCTACTTCCCATAGCGAGATGGACTGCGGCAGCCGGAATGAGACGATCCCGTGTGTATCCAGTCCTCCGGCAAGCTGCTTGGCCTCATAGATCACCACAGCAAACCCTTCACGCGCCAGCTCTCTGGCCGCGGACAAGCCTGCAGGACCGCCGCCAATCACTGCGACCTTTTTGCCGTTCGGTTCGCCGGCCCGGAATAGCTGGACACCGCTGTTAATGGCCCAGTCGGTGGCATAACGCTGCAGCAGTCCGATTTGAATCGGCGCCGAAGCATCGTTCAGCACACAGGCGCCTTCGCACAGCTCCTCGGTTGGGCAGACACGCGCGCAGCTGGCCCCCACCGGATTGGAATCCATGATGGTCTGGGCCGAGCCCTTCAGATTATCGGTGGCAATCCGCTTAATAAAGGAAGGAATATTGATGCTGGTCGGACAGGCTTTAATGCAGGGCGCATCATAACAATAGAGACAGCGGTTGGATTCCTCAATTGCACCTTTGCGGCTAAGCCCGGGCTCAGCCTCGGCGAAGTTTCGCATGAACATGTCAGGCGTGAATGCAGTTAACGGAGAAGTGTGCTCCATCAGTTATCCCTCCCTTTGGACAAATGGTGTTTTTAGGCGTTGCAGAAAATCCCTATTCCCGGCTTCTAAATCATCTTTGTGTTATATAATATAACATTATTACGATAATTGCCTTAATGTTTTGCTTACATATACGGTGTGGTGTAGTAAAATAAACTTAAAATCAAAAAATACGTCCCTTTTCTATCTACTGAGGTTATATATCCTAACATATTATAATCAAACTATAGTCATTTCGATTTTTCGTTACATTAGACACATTGTCTAATTTCAAAAGTGTATTTTTTACGTGAAAGCAAGTGACAAGGTACAAGAGCGAGGGGGAAAGCATATGGATTGGGAACTTGTATTTACCATCCGCGATGCGCTGAAAAGACCGCTGTTTGCAGAGGCGGAGATCATCGGCGGCAAACACGGACTGAACCGGGCCATCCGCTGGGTGCATGTGCTGGAGAGCGCCAGCTTCGAAAGTCTGATCCACGGCGAGGAAATGATTTTGACTACAGGCATGGGTGCCTGTGCAGATATTGCTTCTTCCTTATCCTTTATGCAGAATCTGATTGATAAGAACGCCGCCTGCTTATGTATCGAGCTGGGAGCTTACTTCAGCAGCATCCCGCCGGAGATGATCGAACTGGCCAACCGCCACGATTTTCCGCTGATCATCTTTACCCGTACCGTACGATTCGTAGATATCACACTCGACCTGCATTCCCTCATCATTAACCGCCATCACCGGATGCTCCAGGAGCTAGAGAGCATCTCCCGCGAATTCCACCGTCTGACACTGACTTCCCAGGGCACCCTGAAGGTGCTGCAGTTATTATGCAAAAGCACCCGCACCCAGATTGTTTATATGCAGCTGCAGGGTAAACCGTTATTCTTTCCGGCGCTTTCGCCGGATGAGCAGGCACCGCTGCTGAGCTTCTTCGAGGCCTTCAGCGAGGAGATGGAGAAGGTGCAGCCCGATGCCGCACCCTATATCCGCGAATACGGCCATAAGATGATTGCGGTTAAGCCGGTGGGCGCACTCGACCAGACCTGGGCCTATATCCTGATGGTCTGCAATCATAAACCGCAGGAATTCGACTGTATGCTGCTGGATTCCGCTTCCCTCTCGATTGCCCAGGAGCTGCTGCGCACCCGCTATATGGAAGAGCGCAAGCTGTTCTCCGAGAATTTGTGGGTCGATGAGCTGATCAGCGGGCGCACCCAGGACGACAACCGGCTCAAAGGGCTGGTCGGGCCCGATTTCAATGTTGTAAACGAACTGCCCTTCCGCGTCTGCCTGATTGAAATCGAGAATCCGCGCGACGTCAAATGGAACAGCTCAGAAAATGACTGGGAATCGATCACCTTCCACCTGTCGCTCATTCTGCGTTCCCTCTTCGAGAAATACTCCCTGCGGCCGCTGATCACACTCAAGAACAACCGTCTGACTGTCATTGCACTCGACATCCAGTCGAAGCTTCCCGGCAAGCTGCGGCTGCAGCAGGCACTGGATGCCCTGCAGCATATCCGGGCCGACGAGAAGCTGAAGGACCTGCAGCTCGTCATCGGAGTCAGCAAGTCCCATAAGGGTCTGAAGCATGCCTATGCCGGATATCAGGAATCCGTACAAGCCCTGTCACTCTATTCGTGCTACCAGAAATCCGTATTGTTCTACGAGGAGCTCGGGGTGTTCCAGCTTCTGCTCAACCTGAATGACGGCAAGACACTGGAGAACTTCATCCGCAGCTATCTTGGCCCGCTGATTGACCATGACCAGTCCAAGGGCAGTGAGCTGCTGCTGACGCTCCGCGTATTCCTTGATCATGACGGTTCGAAGCAAATCGCGGCCCGCAATCTGTTCATTGTCAGACAATCACTCTACTACCGGCTGGACAAAATCACCGAGCTGCTCGGCGAGGACTTCATGCTCCCGGAGAACCGCATATCGATACAGGTTGCCCTGCGGGCTTACCAGCTTCTATATCCGGAGAAGCTCACTCTGCCCAGCTCCCGTTCAGCACAGCTGTGAGTGTGTCCACAATGAACTGGATATCCTCATCGGCAGAGGACAACGGAGGAGCAACGGTCAGCACATTGTTGAAGCCTGCTACCGTATCCCCGTTTTTGCCGATGATAAGGCCTTTGGCCTTGCACCCGGCAATAATACCTTTGACAGTGTCCAGCTCGGCCGGCTGCTTGGTAGCTTTGTCGGCCACCAGTTCAATGCCGAGAACCAGCCCGAAGCTGCGGATATCACCGACCAGCTTGTGCTCCAGCAGCCCGGAAAGTCCGCTGTACAGCCTTTGCCCCAGAATGTCTGCACGCTCCACCAGATTTTCCTGCTCCAGCACCTCCAGATTGCGCAGTGCCAGCGCACACGCAGCCGGATTGCCGCCGAAGGTGTTGACGTGGCGGAAATGACCGTAGCTGTCACTGTTATCCTTGAAGGCCTCATAAATATCCTTGCGCACAGCCGTTGCCGAAAGCGGGAGGTAAGCGCTGGTCAAGCCTTTGGCCATGGTGACGATATCCGGCTTGATTCCGAAATTCTGATGGCCGAATTTACGCCCGGACCGCCCGAAGCCGCAGATCACCTCGTCAATAATCAGCAGCACGCCATGCTTCCGGCAGATTTCCTGCACCCGGTCCAGGTACACCTGGTGCGGCACGATCACACCGCCACCGGTAATAACCGGCTCCATAATAACGGCCGCAACCGTCTCAACACCTTCCCAGACGATCGTATCCTCAATCGCCTGCGCACACTGCAGGTTGAATTCCTCCACGGTCATGCCTGCGGGACGGCGGTAGCTGTCCGGCGGAGCAACATGCAGGAACCCGGCCACCAGCGGCTCATATTTATATTTCCGCTGCGCCTGGCCTGTCGCCGACAGTGCCCCGAGCGAGCTGCCGTGGTAGCCCCGGTAGCGGGCAATGAATTTATGCCGGTAATGCTGGCCGATCTGCTGCTGGTATTGGCGCGCTATTTTGAAGGCTGCCTCATTCGCTTCCGATCCGCTGTTCGAGAAGAAGATCACATAATCGCCCTCCAGCCATTCGTTCAGCTTCTCGGCGAGCGCGATAGCCGGCATATGGCTCTGGGTCAGGGGAAAATACGGCAGGCTGAGCAGCTGATTGTAGGCCGCCTCGGCCAGCTCCTTGCGTCCATATCCGACATTCACACACCACAGTCCGGACATGCCGTCCAAAAATTTGTTTCCATCGATATCGGTAACCCAGGATCCGCTGGCTGAAGCTGCGATCATCGGCGGATTCGCCTCGCTGTAAGGTGTAATGTTATGCCATAAATACTGCTGATCCTTCTTGACGGCCGCTTCGCTCTCTTTGCCCAGGCTCTGCATGGCAGGTATCTCCTCTCGATATTCCGGTTTATTGAAATACGTCTCTGATTCAATTCATCTAATAACGTGCGGTAATCATCTTCTTGCGGGTATAGAATTCAACACCGTCACGGCCGTTCGCATGCAGGTCTCCATAGAAGGATTTCTTGTAGCCGGAGAAGGGGAAAAAGGCCATCGGTGCCGGTACGCCGAGATTCACGCCCAGCATCCCCGCATCGATCTCTTCCCGGAATTCGCGGATCGCCCGGGCACTGTCTGTATACAGGCAGGCCCCATTGGCAAACGGCGAACGGTTCGTGACCTCAATCGCTTCCGCGAGATCCTTGACACGGACTACCGACAGCAGCGGAGCAAATATCTCGTCCTGCCAGATCGTCATTCCCGGCTGTACACGGTCGAAGATGGTCGGGCCCAGGAAATAACCTGCACCGGAGACTGCGCTGTCCTTCCGGCCGTCACGCACCAGCTCCGCCTGCTCCGCGAGTCCCGTTTCGATATAGGCAATCGTCCGTTCCTTATTCGACTGGCGGATGACAGGACCGAGGAAGACACCATCCTCCTTGCCGTTCCCGATCTTAAGTCCATCCGCCGCCTCCACCAGACGGCTCACCAGTTCATCGGCGACTGCCTCATGCACAACTACAACGGCGCAGGCCATGCAGCGCTCACCCGCCGAGCCGAAAGCTGCAGCAATAATATTCTTCACCGCGTTATCAAGGTCAGCATCCGGAAGCACAATCGAATGATTCTTGGCCCCAGCCAGAGCCTGCACCCGCTTGCCATGGGCCGTCCCCTGCTTATATACATATTCTGCCACCGGCTGCGAGCCGACGAAGGAAATCGCCTTAACTTCTTCATGCTCCAGCAGCCCGTTTACCACCTCATGTGCACCGTGCACCACATTCAGTACACCCGGCGGAAACCCGGCTTCGGCAAACAGCTCAGCCAGCCGGTTGACCAGCAGCGGTGTCCGCTCGGAAGGCTTCAGGACAAAGGTATTGCCGCAGGCGATGGCCAGCGGAAACATCCAGCAGGGCACCATCATCGGGAAGTTGAATGGCGCAATCCCGCCGATAACCCCCAGCGGATAGCGGTACATCCCCGATTCGATTCCGGTAGCAATGTCCGGCAGCTGGCTGCCCATCATCAGTGTCGGAATGCCGGAGGCAAATTCCACACACTCGATGCCGCGCTGCACTTCACCCAGCGCTTCCTCCAGGCTTTTGCCGTTCTCGAGTGTGATCAGCTCCGCCAGCTCATTCCAGTGCTGCACCAGGAGCTGCTGGTACTGGAAGAAATAGCGGGCCCGCCGCGGAACGGCCACCTTTTTCCACGACTTAAAAGCATTCGCGGCCACCTGCACCGCATCATCCAGCTCTTCCTTACTCGAAATCGGAACGTAAGCGATTACCTCACCGGTCGCCGGATTATACACTTCCTCCTCTTTCCCGGAGCGCGATTCCACCCAAGTGCCGTTAACATAATTCTTAACCTTCCCGGCCTGCCCTACTAGCAAGGACATCCCCTTCACCTCTTTCATCGTCTGAGTTGCCGATTATAATAGATGACCGCCAATTCCGGCGGTCATCTATTAGGAATATGAGCGAAAACCTTTATTTTGCCGCCATCTCTACAATTTCGTTCGTATAGGCTTCATCCACTTTGGAGGCTTCTTTGATTACACCGAACTTAAGTGCGATATCCGCGGTCTGCTGGAAGGCTGCAGCGTCTGTATAACCCATTTTGGCAGCATCGAAGCCTTCCGGCTGAATCAGCTTGGCAACCTCAGTCATCATCGTCAGCTGATGCTCACGGGTGGTACTGCCTTCCTCTGCCAGCTTCATTACACTGTCCACAGCCGCTTCAGGATCAGCGATAGCGTCCTTCCAGCCCTTGAGGGAAGCGCGGACGAACTTGGCTGCCGTTTCCTTGTTCTCTGCAAGCCATTCTTTGTTGGCAAACAGGTTGTCTTCCAGCATCGCCACGCCCTCGTCATTCATGTCGATAACATTCAGATCTTCCGCCTTGATACCCGACTCCAGCACCACCTGATATTCGTTGTAGGTCATCGCCGAAGCGGCGTCAATCTCACCGCCGAGGAACTGGTCCATCGTGAAGCCCTGCTTCGTGAAGTTCAGATCCTTATTCGAATCCAGTTTGTACTTATCAAACAATGCCAGAATCTCAAACTCATTGCCGCCCATCCAGTTGCCGACCTTCTTGCCCTTCAGGTCAGCCGGACCACTGATTCCCGCATCCTTCTTGGAGACCAGGACAAGTCCGCTTTTCTGGAAGATTTGCGCGATCTGCACCAGCGGCATTTCCTGTTCCTGGCTGGTTAAGAGGCTTGCTACCCAATCCACACCGATATCTGCCGATCCGCCGGCCACCTGCTGCTCCGGTACGATATCCGGTCCGCCCGGCAGAATCTCCACCTTAAGCCCTTCCTCGGCGTAATACCCTTTATCCTGTGCCAGGAAATAACCGGCGAACTGTGCCTGCGGCACCCATTTCAGCTGCAGCTTCACTGTTACCGGTTCTGCAGACGGCTCTGTTGTTGCCGCCGTCTCCGGTGATGCGGATGCCTCTGTTCCTGCCGTCGCCTCTGCCGCAGATGTATTATTATTGTTGTTCCCGCCACAGCCTGCCAGCAAAGAGAGGACCATAAGCATTACCGCCAGCAGCAGCCCACCACGAAATTTGCCTTTTTTCCCGTTCATCAAATGCAACTCCCCCTACCAATTTGAGTTTGTAGTCCTGCAAAAGCACAGCATGGTTACCGTCGTGGTGACTGTATGCATACGGCCCGCGGTCAGGTTCTCTATTTCCCCTCACGCGATAGTCCGGATGTAATGGGATAAGGGTGTTACGAACGCTGGGAGCTATGCCACTTGATGAATACCTTCTCCAGCCGTTCAACAATTAGATAAAAGATGACTCCGGCAATCGCCGCAAGCACAATACACGACCAGCCCAGCGGCATTTTCGCCACCTTGATCGAGTTAGAGAGCAGATAACCCAGCCCCCGCGAGGAGAAGAAAAACTCTCCTACAATCGCTCCGATCATGCTTGCCGTAGCGTTGATCTTCAGTGCCGTGAACACATACGGCAGACTGTTCTGGATCCGCAGATAGCGGAACACTGCAGGCTTACCAGCTGCGTAGGAATGCATTAAGTCCAGCGCCAGCGGATCTACAGCCGCCATGCCCTTATAGGCATTAATCGCCATCGCGGCCATGGTGGTCGCGGTAACGATGGCGGCCCGTGAGCCGATGCCGTCACCGAACCACAGATTCATAATCGGAGCGAGCGCCACAATCGGCACCGCATTGAGCGCAGCCACAAGAGTCAGGCTGCCGCCACCCCAGCGGGGCCAGGCGGTTGCCGCCAGGGCAATCAGGAAGCCGCAGGCAGAGCCGGTCAGCATCCCCACTACCGCCTCGGTCAAGGTATAGCCGGTATAAGACAGCAGGAGGCTGTAATTCTCCCGCATCGCTTCCCAAATTGCTGAAGGCAGCGGGAGCTGATACTTTTTCAGGTCAAACAGCTTATGAAACACCTGGAACTCCCAGAGGAGCAGGAATAATACTCCGGCCAGCAGGGGCAGAATCACAGCAGGGTTAAACCATTTCAGAAGGCGGCGTTTGCCTTTTTGCTTCTGCGGACCAGAGGACGCGCTATTTCTCGTTGTTATCAGAGGTGGTGATCCCTCTTCGGTTCCGGCAGCAGTGATATATGAAGGTTCGCGCACAGAGTTACTTCCCATTAGCGGTCCCCTCCCTTCGGACGAAACTCCGGCTGCCATGGCGCTACCAGCCGCTCGACCAGGGTCATCAGCCAATAGCTGGCGATGCCAAGCAGCGCCCCGACCAGTACCGTAGACCAGAACATATAGGTATGGGACGGGCCGTAATAAAGATTGCGCAGCATAATGACACCGATACCGTGCTGGGCCCCCATCAGCTCCACCAGAATCGCTCCGGTTACGGCCAGCGGGGCAGCGATTTTGAGGCCGCTGAACAGTCCCGGCAGTGCAGCGGGAAAACGCAGCTTCCAGTACACGGCCCAAGGCTTGGCGGCGTAGGAGTGCATCAACTCAACGGCCGAAAGATCAACACTGCGCAGACCGCGCAGCATATTCAGGGCAACCGGGAAAAAGGTAATATAGCCGGAGATAATGATCCGTGACACCTGCTCATCCCGCACAATCCCATAGATGATCGGGGCAAGCCCGAGAATCGGAATCATCTGTGAGGCAACGGCATAAGGGAAGGCGAGCTGTTCAATCGTTCTGGACAGACTCATCAGCACAGCGAGGAGCACGCCGGCTGCGGCCCCAATTAGAAATCCGACACCGGCATTGGCGAAGGTCGCCCCTCCTTCCTTCAGCAGCGTGCCACTGTACTTCCACAAGGTCGCAGCCACTTCATGCACATAAGGCAGCTTGGATTGGGCCAGCGGCGTTTTGGCCACATGAAGCAGCATCCAGGAGACTGCCTCCCATACAACCAGCAGGCCGAAGATCCAGACGAACAGCGGCAGAACGCGGCTGCGCATAATCGGGCTGTTCCCCTTCATTCGCTACACCCCTTCGAAACTGTCGCGGATACGGGCGATCAGTTCAAAAAACTGCGGGCTGTTTCTCATCTCAGCAGTGCGCGGACGCGGCAGCGGGATATCCACGATGGCGGACAGCCTGCCCGGATGCGGGGAGAGAACGAAGACCCGGTCAGAGAGGAAAATCGATTCGGGGATACTATGGGTTACAAAAACGATCGTGCTCTGCACCTTGCTCCAGACGGACAGCAGCTCCTCATTCAGTCGCTCACGGGTAAACTCATCCAGCGCGGAGAACGGCTCATCCATCAGCAGAATCTCCGGCTCCATGGAAAGCGCACGGGCGATGGCGACGCGCTGCTGCATACCGCCGCTGAGCTGCCAGGGATATTTGTCGGCGAACCCCTGCAGACCTACAAGATCCAGCAGCTCCAGCGCCTTGTCCTCGCGGACCGATTTTCTAACACCCATCAGCTCAAGCGGCAATGTAATATTATGCTTCACCTTACGCCAGTCATAGAGCACAGGGCTTTGAAAAACAATTCCATATTTTTGCGCCAGTCTGGCTTCCTTAGCACTTTTGCCTGCCACCGTGAGATTACCGGCTGTTGGTGTCAGGAGATCTGCCATCAGTCTGAGCAATGTCGTTTTGCCGCATCCGGAAGGACCCAGTAAAGAAACGAACTCGCCTTTGGCAATATCCAGGCTTACCTGATGCAGCGCGAGCACATCCGCCGTCTCCGTCTGATAGCGCATTTCGACATTTTTCAGCAGTATTTCAGGAATTTCCGTCGCTACAAGTGACATGTCCAGCTCCCCCTCCATCCCTGAATCGGATTATTTTATGTTAAATAACATAACATAAATAGCTTAAAAACACTGATTAAACTTTAACCATGTAGTATTAACTAACATGTTACACTTTGCTCCCCGGACACTCACTAGACAAAAAGTAAAATTGCACCTGCTAAATTCCGTCACTTTGTCTAGCCCGCCGGCTATTATTGTTACGGATTGCGATTTGTGCCGATAAAGTAAAAGCAGGCGTGACCGCTTTCACCTGAAACCACCGGGCTACGGATATCTTTG
>CAKMKL010000038.1 GCA_927443375.1 uncultured Paenibacillus sp.
ACAGAAGAGGAGCCTGGGCTTGTTTTCTTACCCTGCTTCACTTCCAGCGCACCAACACCAACACCAACACCAACACCAACAGCAACAGCAACAGCAACAGCAACAGCAACAGCAACAGCAACAGCAACAGCAACACCAACACCAACACCAACACCAGTAACGCTTCCGGGATCTATCCCCGGTTCTGTACCTGCGGCAACACCTGCTGCCGGCACACAAACAATTAGTCCAGACAGTCTGAAAGCCGGCAAGGAAGGCAAGGTTACAATTGATGTTGCTGCATCCGCATCGTCGGTATTGCTGCCGATTCAGGCAGCAGCAGCACTCGGCACGAATGATCTCGTTCTGCACCAGGGTGAGCTCTCCGTGACCCTGCCGATTGAAGTATTGCACGGACTTCAGTTATCATTGACCGGATCGGATGCGGAAGGTGCGCAGATTCTATTCGGCATAGCCCCGCTTCAGGACGGAGCAGTGAGTAACTTGCTGAGCGGGCTGAACGGGAACAATACCCATGTGACCGCGGCTTCAAAAGTATATGATTTTTCACTGTTCGTGCTTAAAAAGGACGGTACACACATTCCTGCAACTTCATTTGCAGCTCCGGTTGAGCTTACCCTTAAGTTCAGTGGCAATGTAAATACAGAGTTGCTTGGAGTTTACTTTGTAGGTGATAATAACTCACTCGAGTATATGGGCGGAACTGTGAACGGGGATCAAATTACAGCAAAGGTAACGCATTTCAGTAAATACGCGGCATTTGAGCTGAATAAGTCCTTTACGGACGTTCCGGCTCTGCATTGGGCAGCTCAAGCGGTTAAATCGCTCAGTGCAAAACAAATTGTAACAGGTGTGACCGCATCCGAATTCAAACCGGATGTAAGTGTCACCCGCGCGGATTTTACCGCCCTGCTGATTCGTGCACTGGGAATCAAAGCGGAGGGGCAAGCTTCATTCAGCGATGTCAGCGGAGATGCCTGGTATGCTTCTTATGTGGCGGCAGCTGTCAGCCAAGGCATTGTTTCCGGACGCAGTGCTGATGTCTTTGCTCCGAATGCTGCGATCAGCCGCGAGGAGATGGCGGTTATGGTGATCCGTGCGCTGGAAGTGAAGCAGGGTAAGAAAACAAGCCCAGGCTCCTCTTCTGTAGTGTTCGCGGATGCCGGCACCATCAGTTCATGGGCAGCAGACTATGTAAATACTGCGGCTGAGCTAGGGCTGGTACAGGGCAGAGCGAATAAGCAATTTGCACCTAAGGCAATGATGACCCGCGCGGAAAGCGCACAGGTCATTTACAAATTACTGGCTGAATAAGTTTCAAGTTAACGCCAAACGGCACTCTTCATAGGGATGAAGAGTGCCGTTTTTGTGTTTGTATTTGCTAAGAGATTACAGAACTGCTTTAACAGCGGTATAACCGTACGCCGGAAGCTTGAGGGTGAGTTTGCCCCGCTCAGCCCGCAGGGAATCGCCGGTGAACAGATCCTGCCAATCCCGCTCTTCTACATCGAGGCGGAAGGTCTGGGCGGTCTCTTCCGTATTCATGAGAACGATGATTACTTCATCGCCAAGGCTGCGTTCAAAGGCGAGTTTGCTGCCATCGCGGCCGGCTTCAAGGAATGTGAAGGAGCCGCTGCGCAGTGCAGGATGATTGCCGCGGATTTCGATCAGCTTGCGGTAGAAGCTGAACAGGTCGTGGTCCTGCTTCTCGGGATCCCATTCCATACATTTGCGGCAGCCCGGATCATTCTCTCCGTCCATACCGAATTCATCTCCGTAGTAGATGCAAGGCGTGCCCATAAAGGTGAACTGGAACAGCACAGCCTGTTTGAACTTCTTTTTGTCGCCGCCGGCAAGGGTTAAGAGGCGCGCCGTATCGTGGCTGTCCAGCAGGTTGAAGGCCACTTCGCTGGCTTGCAGCGGATAGCGCGAGAGCTGTTTGCCGATTGCATTGGCGAAGCCTTCCGCATCAAGCGTACTGTTGACGAAGAAATCCAGAACGGCATCGGTGAACGGGTAGTTCATCACGGCGTCGAATTTATCGCCTTCCAGCCAAGGGGCAGATTCATGCCAGATTTCGCCTAGAATATAGGCTTCCGGATTGGCATTCTTCACGACCTTGCGGAATTCGCGCCAGAAGCCGTGATCTACTTCGTTGGCTACATCCAGGCGCCAGCCGTCGATACCCACCTCTTTGATCCAGTATTCTGCCACCTTCAGGAGGTATTCTTTTACTTCAGGGTTCTCTGTATTGAGTTTCGGCATATGCGGCTCAAACGAAAAAGCATCATAGTTCGGGATGTTGTCCACTACCTGAAGCGGGAATTCACGGACATGGAACCAGTCTTTGTAACGGGAGTTCTCCCCATGCTCCAGCACATCCAGGAACGGGGCGAATGTTCTGCCAGAGTGGTTGAATACAGCGTCCAGCAGGACGCGGATACCGCGTTCATGGCAGGCGTCGACGAGCTTTTTGAGGGTCTCCACATCGCCGAAATGAGGGTCAACCTTCATATAATCCTCGGTATCATATTTATGATTAGTGGTGCCGGCAAATATAGGTGTAAAATAAATTCCGTTAATCCCTAGCTCTGTCAGATGATCCAAGTGATCCATAACACCCTGCAGGTCTCCGCCGAAGAAATTCTCAGGTGTGGGGGTTCCGCCCCACGGCTGCACATTGTCCGGGTTCAGGCTGGCATCCCCGTTGGCAAAACGCTCAGGAAAGATTTGATAGAAGACAGCATCCTTGACCCAAGCGGGAGGGGTGAAGACATCCCCACGGTTAATGTAAGGGAATTCGAAGAGGCGGTTTGGATTCGCGGGGCGTTCGGTTTGGAAGTCGCTTTCGGTCATCCAGATCCGTTCGTGGCCCTTTTGCAGCAGGAAGCCATATTTAAGCCGGCGGTACAGGGGAACAGATTCACACTCCCAGTAATCGAACATCGCATCGCTGGTAAAAAGCTTCATCGGGATCAGCTCTTTAGTAGTGTCCCATGCATATTTATCCCCGGCCCAGGCAAATACTTCTGTTAGATCACCTTTTTTGGCGCGCAGGCGAAGATGGATGGTTTCGTAATCGTAGGCATAAGACCAATTTAATCGCGGGCGGTGATATACTGCTTCAAGTAACATGATGATTCCTCCTAAAAGTTTTGTTAGCATAGCATCCATGATTTCCTTCGGACAAAACTGCTACGGAAGCATACACTTAAGTTTTGTGAGCATTTTCATCAAATAGAGATATAAGGATGAAATGGCGCTAAAATGGATTCCTTGCCAGATAAGGCACTGGCTTTGTGCCACATTTGCACACATTAAACCTGAAATCCGCCCATAGCAAAAAGGCACAACCCTAGCGAAAAGCGTGTCCGAGGTTGTCCCTGATCAGTAACATTGCCTTTTAATTGTATAAGAACAAGGGGCTCTGCTTCGATTGCTTGCTACCGGCAGGACTGGCTGCTCATAATGGTTTGGATTATAGCACGGAATATTAGGTCATTCAATACTATTGTACAAACCATTGCACAAATCTTCACAAGCAATAAGTTCGTTTGAAAAAAGGGAAACCGGTACCTTTACCCTCAACTTTAAGGAAAAGGACAGTGTTAGTAGTGAATAATTGTACATTTTTGCATAATAATCTGAGTAAATTAGAGTAATAATGTGAAAAATGAAGTTATGTATTGATTACATGCTTATTTTAATGGAATATGGTCAAATACACTATGTGCAAACGTTTTAACAATTAACCTGACTGTTGTATTATGAATTTAGGAATGAAGCGCTTTCGAGAACTGGTTGAAGCGTATTCAGTAGGATAGTTCGCAGATAGGCACATTTTTTTTAGATCCTCTGAAATCGTTTGCGCATGTTCTGCAGCATCATCTTAAGCACAAAGTGATATACAAAATCGGGAGGGGTTATCTGTAATGAAAATGAGAAAATGGATGATGGTCACGGCTGTTGCCGCAATGGCTACATCACTGGCAGCGTGCGGGGGTAACAACAACACAAATGGCGGTAACGCTGCAGCGACGAATGCTCCGTCAGAAAGCACAGCACCGGCTGAAAACAACGGCGGAGAAAACACTGGCGCTGAAACCGCACAAATCACCCCAGAGGATGGCGCATCTCTGGTCGTATGGGAAAGTAAGGATGAAAGAGCTTTTACAGACGCGATTGCCAAGGAATTCACCGAAAAATACAATGTTCCAGTGAAAGTTGAAGAATTGTCTCCGACAGATCAAGTTACCAAGCTGTCTCAGGATGGTCCTTCCGGCTTAGCTGCTGACGTTGTTGTGATTCCGCATGACAACCTGGGCAGAGCCGCAAGTGCGCAACTCTTGCTTCCAAACGACGTGTTTGAACAAGAAACCGTAAAGAACAATACGGAAGCTTCGATTACCGGTGCCAGTTACGACGGCATGCTGTACGGCTACCCGCGTGCAGCTGAAACTTACGCTCTGTACTACAATAAGTCACTTGTTACTGAAGCGCCTAAGAGCTTTGATGATGTAATTGCCTTCGGCAAAACTTTCACCGACAAAACCAAAAATAAATATGGAATCATGTGGGAAGTCGGCAACATGTATTTCGACTATCCGTTCATCGCTTCCAACGGCGGTTATATCTTCGGGGATAACGGCACAAACAAAGACGATATTGGGATCAATACCGACGGTGCAATCCAGGGCTTGGCTGAATTTAAGAAACTGAAAGAAGTTCTGCCAATCAACAGCGGCGATATTAACCCGGATATTAAGCGCAGTCTCTTCAACTCCGGCGATGTCGCAATGGATATCAACGGACCTTGGGAACTGGCTGGATACAAAACGGCTCTCGGCGACAACCTGGGTCTGATACCGCTGCCGACTATCGGCGGGAAGACAGCTATCTCCTTTGCAGGCTTCAAAATCTTTGGGGTTAACGCATATACACAATATCCGAATGCCGCTAAGCTGTATGCTGAGTTCGCATCAGGCAAGGATGCACAGCTTAAGCTGAACGCACTGGTTGGATCGATCCCGACCAACCTGGAAGCTTTGGAAGATCCGCAAATCAAGGATGATCCTTATGTATCCGCATTTGCTGAACAGGCTAAGAACTCTCAGCCAATGCCATCAATCCCAGAAATGGGTAATGTATGGTCTCCTGTCAACGCAGCTCTTCCGGAAATCTGGGATAAAGGTGTAGACCCTAAGACTGCAATGGACAAAGCAGCCCAACAGATCAAAGATCTGAACAATGGCGCTTCGCAGTAAGCATCTGTAGGTCTTTTCCAACAGTATATATATGAAATCAAATCGCCCGCCGCCTGGTAGCGGCGGGCGATTCTCTGATTTCCCAGGAGAGGAGAACGGAAGAGAAATGCAGCGACACCATACTAGAAACGCAACGATACTATCTACATTATTTATGGGATTGGGACAAATATATAACCGCCAATTTATCAAAGGTTTTATTTTTTTGATTGTAGAGGCATTAAGCTTAACTTATTTTATTGAGAAGCTGGGACGGGCGTTCTGGGGTATCGTTACCTTGGGTACAACCACCCAACATTTTGAGAAGGTCAAAGGAATTGCCAAGCTGGTCAAAGGTGATCATTCAATATTTATTCTAATTCAGAGTTTGATTACAATCATATTCTTCGTTCTTTTTCTGATTGCATGGTACATGAACATTAGAGATGCTTACAAGACTGGAGCTGCGAGAGATGCAGGCCATACTCCGGGTACGTTTAAACAGAGCATCCGCTATATCCTCGATTATAAGTTTGCGCAGACCTTTCTTATTCTGCCGTCTGTAGGCATTCTGTTATTTACAGTGATGCCGATCATCTTCATGGTCATGCTGGCGTTTACGAACTATTCTGCGCCTAACCATATGCCTCCGGCCAAGCTGGTAGACTGGGTTGGCTTTGAAACATTCCATAATCTGGTAGCACTTAAATCATGGAGTCATACCTTTTACGGGGTGCTTACTTGGACTATTATCTGGGCGATCCTGTCGACGGTTACCACCTATTTCGGCGGCATGCTGGTCGCGATGCTGATCAGCCAGCAAGGTGTTCGTTTCAAGGGCATCTGGAGAGCTATTCTGATTATTCCCTATGCTATTCCGCAGATGATCTCCCTTCTGCTCATGCGTAACCTGTTCAACGGCCAGTTTGGTCCGATTAACCAATATCTAAAATTTTTCGGGCTCGGTGGCCTTCCTTGGCTAACGGATCCATTCTGGGCCAAAGTAACGGTTATCGTGGTTAACATGTGGGTTGGTATTCCTGTATCCATGCTGCTGATTATTGGGGTTCTGACAACGATTCCCCGCGATATGTATGAAGCGGCCGAAGTAGATGGGGCGACCAACTACCAGAAATTCCGCATCATAACATTGCCTATGGTGCTGTTCTCGACGGCGCCTACACTGATTGCCCAGTTTGCAGGCAACATCAATAACTTTAATGCGATCTTCCTCTTAACAGGCGGTAGTCCCGTCAACGGGGATTATCAGTATGCCGGTTCCACCGACTTGCTCGTGACGTGGCTTTACAAGCTCACGCTTGACCAAAATAAATATAACATGGCATCTGCGGTCGGAATCATTATCTTTATAATCGTGGCCAGCTTCTCGATTTACAATTACCGGCGGTCGAAATCATTCCAGGAGGAGGACATGATCCAATGAGTGGAGTTAAAATTAAAACAAGAATACGGCTCACTTTAAGCTATTTGATGTTGGTTATTCTGTCAGTTGCAGCACTGTATCCGGCCCTTTGGATCCTGTTATCGTCGCTGCGGCCGGGCAAATCCCTTTACAGTAAAACATTTATTCCCGAAACGTTTACACTGGAACATTACCGGGCACTTTTCTATGATAACACCCTGCTGTTCCCTACCTGGTGGCTTAATACGTTTAAGATTGCCTTGTTCTCAATGCTCCTGGGCGTTTTCTTGACATTACTTACAAGCTATGCAGTTTCCCGGTTCAGATTCAAGGCACGCAAGACTACCATGTCCGGGCTGTTGGTGCTTGGAATGTTTCCAGGCTTCATGAGTATGATTGCCATTTATTTGCTGCTGAAGGAATTTGATCTGCTGAATAAACATCTGGCTCTAATCATCGTGTATGCAGCCGGAGCTCCGCTAGGCGGGACACTGATTGCCAAAGGGTTCCTGGATACGATACCGCGTTCGCTGGATGAAGCTGCCCGCATTGACGGAGCTGGTAACTTCGGGATATTCTGGAGAATCATCCTGCCTTTGTCGAGACCGATGATCACCTATATAGCGCTTACCCAATTTGTCGGACCGTGGGTTGACTTTATCTTTGCCAGACTCATTCTGCGGACCAAGGAGAAATGGACCGTTGCCGTAGGCATGTGGGACATGGTTAATTCGAATCAGAACTCCAATTTCACGACTTTTGCGGCAGGAGCTGTACTGATCTCTATTCCGATTATGATTCTGTTTGGCTTCCTGCAAAAAATGCTCGTCGAAGGGTTGACGGCTGGGGCGAGCAAGGGTTAATCTGGCCCTTTGCCGCTTTGCGCGATTTAACGAAAACAAGGTACAGCCTTCATTTGACTGCGAAGGGTGTACCTTGTCTTATGTATTTTTATTTAAGGATTGAGTGGACCTGAATCGTCATCCAGGCAAATCATCAATTTATGGGGTTTAAAAGCTATGCCCTTGCAAAGGATCTGAACAGGCATGCAGGCAAATCACCACTTTGTGGGGTTATTCAGGGACTTCATCTGGGCACCTGATTAGGCTTCAAGGATAAAACCCACATATGTGGGGTTATTTTATTTTGTGGGGAGAGAAATTATGAAACGGCAGCGAAGCTTTCACTTGCAATCGGTTGGCGTCAAATTGTTCATTATCCTGTTCAGCA
>CAKMKL010000039.1 GCA_927443375.1 uncultured Paenibacillus sp.
GAGAACACCTACCTGTATACCGGATTCTGTGCCTTCGGTGACCGATCCAGACACGGCGCCATGGCAACGGTGCTTGGCCCGGATATGCTCACGATCGTCGAAGAGCCTGTATTTGTTCTACCGAGCCAGTCTTACAGCAAGGGGAGCGGATTCGAAGGGTATGAGTTCTTTGAAGCGCCATCCATCCGCAAAAAGGGAGATATCTACTACCTTATCTATTCTTCAATCTCCATGCATGAGTTGTGCTATGCAACCAGCAAGCATGCGACCCGGGACTTCACCTACCAGGGAGTTATTGTCAGCAATTGCGATCTTCATCTCGATACCTATAAACCGGCAGATCAGCCAATGGTTTATGGCGGTAATAACCATGGCAGTATCGCCCAAATCAACGGGGAATGGTACATTTTTTATCATCGCCACACCAATGGAACGGCATTCTGCCGGCAGGGCTGTATCGAGAGGATTGAATTCCGCGGGGATGGCACGATTCCTCAGGTGGAGATTACATCCAGTGGTCCGAACGGAGGACCGCTGGAAGGCCGGGGGGAATATCCGGCATATCTGGCCTGCCATTTGTTCTGCAAAGATCAGGAAGTCTACACTGGAGGCTTTGGCCGCATGGGAGCATGGATGGACAGCCGGTTTCCGAAGATTACACAAGACGGCAGGGATGGCGACGAGGAAACCGGCTACATTGCCAATATGACGGATTCCGCTACCGCCGGGTTTAAATATTTTGCATGCCAGGAAATCCGGAAAGTCAAAATCAAGGTACGCGGATATTGCCAGGGCGCCTTTGAAATAAAAACGTCATGGGACGGACCGGCTCTCGGACGGATACCGGTAGGTTTTTCGAATGTATGGGAGGAATATTCCACAGAAGTGGCTATTCCGGACGGTGTACAAGCACTGTATTTCACGTATACCGGCCATGGAGGGGCCAGTCTGGCTTCATTTACTTTGGAATAAACCCGATGGATGCCGATTGAAGGAGCGTAACAATTATGACTAGCATGGAACACAAACAGGAGTTGTGGTACAGCGGGCCGGCGGGAGAATGGAACGAGGCGTTGCCGATCGGAAACGGGCGGCTTGGGGCGATGATTTTTGGGGGTACAGCCGAGGAGAAGCTGCAGCTTAACGAGGATTCGGTATGGTACGGCGGCCCTCGTGACCGCAACAACCGGGACGCGCTGCCTCATTTGCCTGAAATCCGCCGGCTGGTTCTGGAGGGAAGGCTGCGGGAGGCAGAGGAGCTGGCTGGAATGTCGATGGCGGGTCTGCCCGAAGCGCAGCGCCATTATCTGCCGCTGGGCGAGCTGCTGCTGTCCTTTGGGGGTCATGAACAGCCTGCTGAAGACTACAGAAGAGAGCTTGATCTGGAGACTGGCATATCCCGGGTCAGTTATAGGACCGGTGAGGTTCAGTATACACGTGAAATGTTTGCCAGCTATCCGGATCAGGCTATTGCCATCCGGATTTCTGCCGACCATAAGGACGGGATATCCTTAAAGGCAAGGTTCAACCGTCACAACTGGAGATACCTGGAGAAAACAGAGAAGTGGCTGAACAGCGGGCTGGCGATGAGCGGGGAGTGCGGCGGCAAGGGAGGCAGCTCTTTTGCTGCTGCCTTGAAGGCAGTGACGGAAGACGGCATTTGCCGGACCATTGGCGAGTATTTGCTGGTGGATGGCGCAAGCTCGGTTACGCTGTTGCTGGCTGCAGGAACATCGTTCCGTCATCCCGATCCGGAGCTTTATGCCAAAAGGCAGCTGGAAGAGCTGAGCCGGGTTCCCTATGAAGAGATGCTGGCCCGGCATATCTCAGATTACAGCGGATTGTACGGGCGCGTTGAGCTGGCACTGCCGGAGAACCCGCACAAGCGTGCGTTGCCGACCGACGAACGGCTGAAACGGTTTCGGGAGGGAGAGGAGGACAACGGGCTGATCGCGGCCTATTTCCAGTATGGCCGCTATTTGCTTATTGCCTCCAGCCGCCAAGGCTCCTTGCCCGCCAATTTGCAAGGAATCTGGAATGACAGCTTCACCCCTGCCTGGGACAGTAAATTCACGATCAATATTAATGCGCAAATGAATTATTGGCCTGCGGAGCTCTGTAACCTGGCTGAATGCCATGAGCCGCTGTTTGATCTGATCGGGCGGATGCGGGAGCCAGGGAGGGTTACGGCCAGGGTCATGTATGGCTGCCGGGGATTCACCGCGCATCATAATACGGATATCTGGGCGGATACGGCTCCGCAGGATACCTACCTGCCGGCATCCTTCTGGCCGTTTGGCGCCGCGTGGCTGTGCTTGCATCTTTGGGAGCGTTACCGGTTCAGCCAGGACCGTTATTTCCTGGTGCAGGCGTATGAGACGATGAAGGAGGCAGCCCAGTTCCTGCTTGATTATTTGATAGAGGACACCGAAGGCCGGCTGATTACCTGCCCGTCCGTTTCTCCTGAGAATACCTATAAGCTGCCAGACGGTGAATCGGGAGTGCTCTGCGCCGGGGCATCGATGGATTTTCAGATTATAAATGCGTTGTTTGGGGCCTGCATCCGAAGTGCGGAAATTCTCGGCAGGGACGAGGCGTTCCGCGAGGAACTCGCCGCTGCTCTGGAGCTTCTGCCCAAACCGCAAATCGGCAAATACGGCCAGATTCAGGAGTGGATGGAGGATTATGAAGAGGTGGAGCCGGGGCACCGGCACATCTCCCATCTGTTTGCGCTATACCCCGGCGACGCCTTCACCGTGGAGCATACACCGGAGCTGGCTGAAGCGGCCCGGACGACGCTGGAGCGCAGGCTGGCCAGCGGCGGCGGGCACACCGGCTGGAGCCGGGCCTGGATCATCAATTTCTGGGCCAGGTTGCAGGATGAGGGCAAAGCCTATGCGAATGTCCGCGCTTTGCTGGAGCATTCCACGCTGCCCAACCTGTTCGACAACCATCCGCCATTCCAGATTGACGGGAATTTTGGAGGAACAGCGGGGATTGCCGAGATGCTGATCCAGAGCCATGCGGGGGGAATCAAGCTGCTGCCCGCTTTGCCGCCAAGCTGGAGCGAGGGAAGCGTTAAGGGTCTGCGGGCGAGGGGCGGATATACTCTCGATTTCACCTGGGCAGAGGGACTTGTTACGAAAGCTGTTGTCACTTGCACGGTTTCCGGTTCTTGCCGGCTGGAGGGCCCAGGTCTTGATTGTGTCTCATTCACCGGAGAAGCCGGAAGCACTTATACATTCACCCGTTAAGAACAACAGGATGAAGCCTATTCTTTCTGTATAATAGAACTGAGCTGGCTGGGGTTGGCGTATTAACGCCAGCCTTATTCTGCTTAGGCAGAAGCTTCTCCCAAAGAAAACCATCTTCTATTGTCCGGTATGAACAAGCCGTGTACGTTAACAAGTCTATGGAGTGCAGGAATAGCAAGCGTTTTCATATTTCGTATTTTTAGGGGGGAAGAACTATAGTTTATGAATTGGAAGCGTATTCTTGGAAGGTATAATTAATGATGTCACCAGGTGATTGACAGCAAACAAAAAGCAACTATATAAGCTGAACTTAAGAAAAATTTCTTGATGTTCGCTCTATATAGCCAAAAAGGGGAGGCATAACAAAATGCACAAAACGGTAAACCGTTCCACCCGAGCATTAGCAGCTGGTACATTCGCGCTTGCGCTGGCACTGACAGGCTGCAGCTCGAACAACACGAGCAGCAACACAGCCAATGGGAGTCCGGCGGCAAATGCAGGAAACGCTAGTCCGGCGGCAAATGGAGACGATAATGCTCCGGTAACATTCTCGGTATTTTTGGCGAGTCCCGGGCAGCAGCCTACGCCTGACAACAAGATTCTCAAGCTGATCAAAGAAAAAACCGGCGTCAGCTTCAATACGGAGCTTCTGGTGGGCGACCTGCAGCAGAAGCTGGGGGTTATGATTGCCGGAGGAGACTACCCGGACATCATGTCGGGTGATGATAAATTACTCAATGCCAAAGCGTACATTCCGCTTGAAGATTTGATTGAGCAATACGCTCCTAACCTGAAAAAACATTATGCCGATGTCTGGAATCAGATCAAGGATGAGACCGACGGGCATATCTACGTTTTGCCAAGCTATGGTGTATATCAGGGTAAAATTACCGAACCAACCTACCAGGGACCGGGCTTCTGGCTGCAAAAGGCTGTGCTTGAGGAAATGGGATATCCGACTCCAAAGACTCTGGAGGAGTATTTCGATATCATTGCAAAATATAAAGAAAAGCACCCGGATATGATCGGATTTGAATCACTCAACTTCGACTGGCGTGTATTCCCGCTTCAGAACCCTCCTGAGCACTTGTCGGGCCATCCGAATGACGGGGGCGTTATTGTAGACAACAACAAAGCACAGATTTTTGCCGATAAGGACATTTCCAAGACCTATTATAAGAAGCTTAATGAAATTAACGCCCAAGGCTTGATGGACAAAGAAGCTTTTGTACAAAACTACGACCAGTATCTGGCCAAAATCGCAAGCGGCAAGGTCATCGGTATGTTTGACCAGCACTGGAACTTCCAGGATGGCGAAACTTCTTTGATCTCTCAAGGCAAAATTGATAATACGTATATCGGTTTCCCTCTGCTCTATCCGGGCGCTGAAGAATGGTACCGTGACCGCGGAGCGGTCGGCACCAACCGCGGATTGGGAATTTCGATCAATGCCAAGGACCCTGTCCGGATTATCAAATTCCTGGATCAGATGATTACAGAAGATTGGCAGAAAACTCTCCAATGGGGCATCAAAGGCGAAGATTATGAAGTGAAGGAAGACGGCACGTTCTACCGGACGCCGGAAGAGCGGGCGAACGCAGATCAAACAAGCTGGCAGTTGGCTAACAAAATCACGACTATGTTTGGTTATATGCCGAAAATTCAAGGGACCTACAGCGACGGGAATGCAGCTGATGCCGGAACTCAGCCGCAGGAATTCTTCGACAGTCTGAAACCTTCGGATCAAAAAATCCTGAAAGCGTACAACAAGAAGACATGGTCTGAATTCTTCAAGGAACCAAAAGAAAATAATATTTACTTCCCAGCTTACTCCATCGTGCTTAAGGACGGTTCACCTGCCCAGCTTGCGCAGTCCAAGCTGAATGACCTTCAAATCAAATATTTGCCGAAGGCTATTATGGCCAGTCCGGCTGAGTTTGATGGGGTCTGGCAGGATTATGTCGACCACATTCATAAGCTGGACATCAAGGCTTATGAAGACCGGATGAATGAAGGTATCCAGCAGCGCATCAAAAACTGGAGCGTAACGAAGTAATCGAATTCAAGACGTAGAATAGAGCGGGAAATCGTATTTCCCGCTCTTCATTAATCCGGATAGTATGGAGAGAATGATCTTACAGGAGGGAAACACTACATGTCTGATACCGTACTGGATAAACAGGTCAAAACACAGAAGACCAGAAAACGCAGAATCGATCCGGAAATCGGTGTGAGTCTTAGCTGGAAGACGCTGAAAATGCAGAAGCAGCTCGTTTTTATGTCTGTACCCATTGCCATTTATCTCCTTATTTTTAACTATGCACCCATTTGGGGCTGGCTGATGGCCTTTCAGAACTACCGTCCAGCGCTTGCCTTCGGCCAGCAGGAATGGGTAGGCTTGCAGCAGTTCAAATTTCTATTTTCAGATGAGACCTTTATGATGGTGCTGCGCAACACGGTTGCCATGAGCTTTATTAACCTCGTGCTTGGTACGGTTACGGCAATCGGCCTGGCTTTGCTGCTAAATGAGATCAGAGCCAAGTTTTTCAAACGTATCGTTCAGTCAATTTCGTATTTGCCGCACTTCTTGTCCTGGGTTATCGCAGCGGGTATCGTTGCCACTTCGCTGTCCATTGATGACGGGATTGTCAATATAGTCTTAATGAAGCTTCACCTTATTAAGGATCCGATTATGTGGCTCAGTGAAGGGAAATATTTCTGGGGCATTATCGGGGCTTCGAACGTGTGGAAAGAGGTGGGCTGGGGTACGATTATTTATCTGGCAGCCATTACCTCGATCGATCCATCTCTGTATGAGGCAGCGTCCATAGACGGCGCCAAGCGTTTTCAGAAGATGCGTTATGTCACTCTTCCGGGGATCA
>CAKMKL010000040.1 GCA_927443375.1 uncultured Paenibacillus sp.
AAAAATTATTTTATTCAAAATCATGCTTGCAACTTTGTATTATCGATGTAACTTCCGAATTCATACCAGAATGGCGAGTAGAAAATGTGATGCAGACCGAAAGGAATCAAGGAACTCTCGATAACCCCGAAAATGAAGGCCGAAAGCGTCAGATTCGTGTTGATCATACTCTGCGACACATAGTTCAGGCCGTGCTGGATTGGCGGCCAGATGATCGTCAGTGCAAGACCGAGGATCAGGGAGGTTACAGCCGTCATAATCGGCACAAACCGTTTTCCTGCAAAGAAGCCTAAGTACGACGGCAGCTCAATGCGGAAGAACCGTTTGTACATTGATGCTGCCAGTATACCGACGAGGATACCGCCGAATACACCGGTCTGCAGGGTTGGAATCCCCAGGACGCTGGCATAAGCAAAGTCCTGCTTGCTCAGCACCCATTCATTGATTCCGAGTACGGTACCCATTGTCACATTCATGACCAGGAAACCGATAATCGCTGCGAGTCCGGCTACCCCTTCACCGCCGGCAAGCCCGATGGCTACCCCGACTGCAAACAGGAGTGACAGGTTACTAAAGACAATTTGTCCTGAGTTCATCAATACATTGGCAATGGCTTGAACCACATCGTTTTCCAATGCCGGAACATATTGAAGGAAGTCAGGGTTAACCAGCATGTTGCCGATTCCGAGCAGCAGACCTGCCGCAGGCAGAATTGCTACAGGAAGCATCAGAGCCTTACCGACTCTCTGCAAAACGCCAAACAACTTTTTGAACATTGAGGTCACTTCCTTAATCTAAATTTCTTCCCAAACAAAACGCCAAAAAAGGCATGAGCAATACAGCATAAAGGTTGCCTTCTAACACTAAAGTTAGATTACCCCGACTTAGGGGATTACAACCATAAATACTGTAAATCACTCATGCCTGATCGTATCAGTTACACGTTGGTATTCTGTTCATGGATAACACGGATCATTGTAGCATCGATAATACAAAGTTGCAAGCATGATTTTGAATAAAATAATTTTTATACATTTACCCAAAAAAAAGCCTTTACGGCTCAGTTCTTACCGCCCTTGCTCCATATCCGCCTCATCCTCTTTCTTCTGGGCCAGGCGCTGCAAATGAATCGTCAGATAGCTTACTTCTGCAGGATATACCGGAATACGGACCCGTTGTTCAATGACTTTGGTCAGCTTCCAGGCTAACATGTACATTTCCGGATACTCACGCTTCATCAGACCGTCCAGAGAGGAGGTTTCCCGCACCGTTTCACCGCGGCGCAGCCTTTCCAGCACGAAACGCAGATGAGTGACCAGCCTTGAATAATCCAGCGAATCCCGCGGAACACGGTAATTCAAATTATCTTCCACCAGGCTCACTAAATCTCCGATCAGCAGCGAATGCTGCTTCACCTCCGAGATATCCCGGTTGCTGAGCGCACTGACAATATGCAGGGCAACGAAACCAATCTCATCGACCGGCAAGGTTACCGCCATGATCTCGTTAATCCTTCCTATCGCATACTCTGCCAGCCTGTATTCTTCCGGATAAATTTCTTTGGTCTCATACAGAAAAGGATTGTGAATCGCGATATTCTGCTCATTACGGCGGATGGCAAATGAAATATGATCGGTAAGTGCAATATGGATGTGTTCATTGAGCGGCTGACTGCTGCTCTGAATAATATGCAGCACGATTTCCTGCACAACCTCAATGAGCTTCTCGTCTACTTGGGGAACCAGCTGCTTATACTGTTCCTGTTCCTCCTGGTTGCGGAGAATAAACATCTTTTCCACGGAGGACAGATTGATTTTGTCACGGCTTTTACGGTTAAACCCGATTCCCTTGCCAATCACGACGACCTCGGCATATTGGGGGTGCTGGGCAATAATTACATTGTTATTGAGTACTTTGGCCACTGTTATGCTGCCCACTTCTGACACCTCTTTTACTTCTGAATACCTGTTTCTTCGAGCAGCCTGTCTATCATAGCAGCATGTGTAGATTATACTTGAGCTACCATCATAACATCAAGAATCGGTTATTAGAAGAGTGCCGGGAGAGCTGTCATTTTACACGGAAGGTTCTTCCGCAAAATTTGTAGACCAGGAAAAGGGCAATCCCCATATAGGCTGCTGCTGTCAGGAATACAGTCACGGCGAAATATACTGGTGTACTCTGGAACTGCATACAAATGATCCCTGCCGCCATGATAATGCTGTTAACGATGCTGAAGAACGGATTCTTCACATTCAGCTCTGTACTGTAAGGCTGGAAGATATAGTACATGAACAAATGATGTACCGAGAAGAACAGTGACAACCCGAGAATCGTTCCGCAGAAAGCAAGGGCTTCCGCCGCACCCCAGGTCTCTCCGGACAATAGGATTAGCAGATTCAATGCCAGACAGATGGCCGCAGCCGGAATCAGATTAAGCCCGCTGATGCGGAGCAGACGAATGCGGAAATTACGGAGAATAGCCGACCGCTCCCGGTAAAACCCGTAACGCAGCAAACTAAGATCACAGTTGAAGAACATTGCCTTACAGACCCGTTCCCCGATGGAACTAAAATTCATAATGATAATAAATGCAGGCAAAGCACTGATCAAATACCGGGCCAGCTTCGCGAATATATCCGGTGCGGAGAGCTGCAGCAGCAGCCCGGCGGCAAAAAGCGCCCCGATAATCACCAAACGCCGCTGAACAGGCTGCACCAGAAGACGCCGATGGCGTGAAAAGAAGATCGCGTTCAAGTAAGCATAACCGTTCTTTTCCGCAAATTGATCACGCTGAAGCTGCTCGGCCTGAAAGTCCTGCTCCTTGGTCTCTACTTGTTTCTGGTTTGCCTCTCTCATCATCCGGCCCATATCAAGCAGCGGATCATCGATTTTGGTCACCGCATTGACTGCATTCCGGTAGCCTGGATATCTGGCCATATATACTGCCGAGATCGTCCCTAACAAGAGCAGAGCAAGACTCATCGGGAGATTAAATAACATGGCATCCATATTAAACAAGGCATTTCCTGTATAGAGAGGCGCGTAAGCAAGCAGATAACCGGCTCCAATTACAATCCACACCAGGGCCGTCTGTTTAACTAACACGATTGCCTTGCGGTCAAAAATCCACAAATGCATCGCTTCTGCGGCTGTCCGCCAGAGTGTCAGCAGCAGGGACAGCAGTAGACCATGCCAGAGAGGCGCGCCATACTGACCCGCAAACACCATCATTGCCGGCACAAAATAAATAAAAAAGGTCAGCCCCCTATGCGTCAGAGTCGCATGCATGTATTTATCGGCGGGCAGCCTCATTAGTTTGACACAGATATATTTATCCCGTTTGGGCTCCAAGATAACTGCATTCGAAACCGCACCGACCCCAAAGCTCAGCAGCATCACAACATGGAGATACAGATTGTAATGCTGAGACAGGGAAAGTTCTTTACCGGCGAGCATTACAGGCAAGAATACAACCAGTCCCAAATAAGCAAACTTGGACAAAAAGCCATACAGGATGTTCAGGATAACCGCTACTACAGTAAATGTTTTTTTGAGCCCACTGCGTGAATATAAGCTGTCATTTATTATTTTTCCGAGCAAAGGGATTCTTCCAAAATAGTACATCAGCCTGTTCGCACCCGATGCCCCACGGATCTTTATAATACTATTAAGCATACTAAACATAGCCGTCCCCGTCCCTCAGCAGCGCAATGATCCTCTCCTCAAATTCCGGGCTGTGCAGCGTATCTGCGGGGATTTCCTGAAGCACTCCTTGGTTCAAAATAACCAGCTCATCACACAGATCGGCGGCAAGCTGCAGAATATGGGTGGAAAAGATAATAATATGGTCCTGCTTCATTTCCCGCAGCAGCTTCTTGATTTCAAGTGCCACAACGACATCAAACGAGGTCAGCGGCTCATCCAGCAGAATTAGCGGCGGCCTTGTGATAATGAAAAGTAGCATCTGAATTTTATTCTTCATGCCATGGGAATAACCCTTGATCAGCCGGTGGCGGTCTTCCTCCTCAAACCGGATGATGTCGAAATAGTCTCCGATTGTTCTCCCCGGCTCAATCTTGTCCCGGTTGATGTCAATAAAGAACTTCACAAATTCATAGCCGGTCAGAAACTCCGGAAGAATGGGCAGGGAAAAGACATAGCCGATTTCATCCTCGCGCAGCGGCAGGCTGACATTCTCTCTCCGCAGAAATACGCCTCCGCTGTCCATCCGGGTTTCTCCGCTCAGACAGTTGAACAGTGAGGTTTTACCTGCGCCGTTGCGCCCCAGCAGCCGTAGATTTTACCCTTTTCAAAAGTAAAGTCGATGCCTTTCAGCACTTGCTTATCGCTATAGCTTTTCCTGATATTATCCAGTATCAGCTCCACTCTGTTCCCCTCCAATCAATCTGATTCTACTGGCTAAGTTAGCAGCAGGTGCCTGAATACAGAAGAATCAGCACGTCTGCTGTAGCAGGAGACGTGCTGATTCATAAGAAGCCGCAGCTGGAGAAGTCTGGCACCGCCTATATTAGCACTTCATGGTATCAGTTATTCGGTTAACTCTTTGCTCTCAGCCGGACTTTGCGGCTGCGGCACAGGATGAATGATGCTGCCTGAAGGCCCCGGCACGGACTTCTTGGTGAGTCCTTTGATTAGTGCCTCCACATCAATGCCGGAGACGCTCTTCAGCATTTCCGGAGCGGTGGACATCAGCTGGGTCACATAATTGCTGACCCGGGCTGCACCTTCGCCGTTGCCGGTATCCACCACTGTAAGCTTATCGATGGAAGCCAGCGGCTCGGCAATCCGGCCGGCCAGATCTGGCAGCATCTTGACGATGATGTCGAGGACAGCGGCTTCGCCGAACTTCTGGAAGGCTTCGGCCAGCTTCTCCTTGGCCTCAGCTTCGGCAAGACCGCGCAGCCGGATTACCTCGGACTCCGCCTTACCTTTGGCCAGCTCCGCATCGGCCACCGCCTGGCCCTCAAGCCGTTTCTGCTCGGAAGTCGCTTGCGCCTGCTTCTCAATGCTGTACTGCAGGGCATCCGCCTCGCGCATCCGTTTGGCTTTGTCGGCTTCCGCCGCTTGTTCTACCGCATAGCGGTCAGCTTCCGCTTTTTTCTTCACTTCCGCATCATACTGCTTCTCGCGGACCTGGATTTCCTTAGCCTGCAGATCGATTTCGCGTTCCTTGCGGACGAGCTCAACCTTCATCTGCTCCTCCACCACTGTCTGCTTAGCACGCGCCTCCTGAATATGGTACGCCTGGTCGGCTTCCGCCTTGGCTGTATCCTGATCGCGCTTAAACGCAGCGACCTTGAGCTGATTGTCCTTCGAGGCTTCGGCGATGTTCGTATCACGCAGCAGCTCTGCTTTTTGCCCCTGCTCCTCTGCATTCGCCTTCTGGATCCGCGCATCCCGCAGCGCTTCCGCTTCAGCGATTTCCGCATCCCGCTTCACAGCGGCAATCCGCGGCTTCCCGAGCGCTTCAAGGTAACCGTGCTTGTCGCGTACATCCTTAATCGTGAACGAGACGATCTGCAGCCCCATCTTCTTCAAATCACGCGCTGCGACTCCCTGTACCTCCTGGGCAAAACGGTCCCGGTTGCGGTACACCTCTTCTACGGTCATTGAACCGAGAATGGCCCGCAGATGACCCTCGAGCACCTCCTGGGTCTCACTTTTCAGCGCATCGATCGGTTTACCCATGAACTGCTCAGCAGCTGTTGCGACATCCTCAGTGGAGCTGCCCACCTTAATGATCGCCACGCCGTCGGCAATAACGGGAACCCCTTGCTCGGTGTACACTTCCGGGGTTGTCACGTCAAGCTTATGGGATAGCAGCGACATAAATTCTGCCTTCTGGAACACCGGGAGGATGAAGGCACCTCCCCCGCGGACAATTTTGATTTTGCGGCCGGATCCGTCATCAGAGATATGATTCCTGCCCAGAAACGAACCGGTGACAATCATCCCTTCATCAGGTCCTACTGTCTTATAGCGGGCCCAGAAAGCGATCCCCAGCACAAACAATACAGCAACAACTACTGCAGGAATTAACAAATAATCAGGAATAACATCCATCACATTTCCGCTCCTTTTCTCTCTTCAAATTCAGATACCCATGCGACGCCTTCTCGGACCTCCACTACAACTACTTTGATCCCGGCAGGGAGGGGCTGGTGCTCAAAGCTCGCCGCCGTATGCAGGCTGTTGCCCGCGCCAAACTTCACCATGATCTCCCCATAGCCTGCCGCCGGAACCGGGACCGTGATTTCCCCGATCTTACCGGGCAGATCATTCATAGAGAAGCCTGTGGACATCTCGCTTTTATCCATCGGCTTGATCACTGCCAGATACAGAACCACCGCCATAAACGCCGCTATCAGCATTGACAAGGCTAGAACAGCGCCATCCTCCAGCCCGCTGTAGCGAGTAAGCAGTACTCCTGATCCTCCGAATACCGTAACTGCTCCTGCCAGGACCGCAGGATTCAGGAAATCGAACGAGACGAAATCAAAAAATCCCGTGCAGAGCACCCCCGATCAGATCTCCCACCAGCACACTGACCACCGCAAAAATTACGCCGAGCGCCAAACAGCCCAAATACAGCGTTTGCATCAAATTCTCCTCCCGTCTTGTAGATACGGACTGTCATACTAGTATAAACGCTCAAACCATGTCCTTGGTTTCACAAAGTTGGATTAATATCTCAATATTGGTTCTTACGGCATGAGGAAATCATGAAATCTTTATGGCAAAAAACAAGCCGCTCCTTTTACAGAACGGCTTGTCTTGATATTATGGCCCTATTAGGCCTGGAAGAAGACTTCCGGTTCTTATAGCGCCATTTTGTAGATTTCCACAACATCCTCGCGCTCCAGCTTGCGGAAGTTGCCGAAAGGCCCGAACCGCACTGCTTTATCGGCCATGCTGCCGATTTCGCTGTCATCGATGTCATAATCACCGAGCGTCTTCGGAGCGCCGATGGAATCCCAGAAGCTGCGCAGGGCTTCAATTCCCTCAAGTCCTGCTTCTTCATCCGTTTTGCCGGAAGGATCAATTCCGAATACGTTCACCGCAAGCTGGCGGAAGCGGGCAGGATTCGTGCTGAGATTGTACTTCATCCATTGCGGGAAAAGAATCGCCAATCCTCCGCCATGCGGAATATCATACACTGCAGAGACGGCATGCTCAATGTTATGCGTAGCCCAGTCACCGGCGAAGCCCATGCTCACCATACCGTTCAGCGCCATCGTTCCGCAGTACATGATCGTTTCACGCAGCTCATAATTGTTCAAGTCCTCGATCAGCTTCGGAGCCGTTTCAATGACGGTGCGCAGCAGCGTCTCACAGAAGCCGTCCTGTACAGGGGTGTTACCATCGGTGTGGAAATAATGCTCCAGCGTATGGGACATGATGTCCACCATGCCGTAGACGGTCTGGTCACGCGGCAGAGAGAAGGTATTCTCGGGATCAAGAATTGAGAATGCCGGGTAGGCATGTACGCTGCCCCAGCCCATTTTTTCCTTCGTGACTTCATTCGTGATTACCGAACCGTTGTTCATTTCTGAACCCGTAGCTGCCATTGTCAGCACAGTGCCCAGCGGCAGTGCACCCTGAGGAGCTGCCTTGCGTTCTACAAAGTCCCACATGTCGCCTTCATATTTCGCTCCTACTGCTACAGCTTTTGCACAGTCCAGCACGCTTCCGCCGCCGACAGCAAGTATCAGCTCAATATTGTGCTCACGGCACAGTTCCACGCCTTTATGTACAGTGGACAAGCGCGGATTTGGTTCAACTCCGGCCAATTCTGTAACGGCCGCTCCGATTGCATTCAGCTCTGCAAGCACATTATCGTATAGACCGCTGCGTTTGATGCTGCCGCCTCCGAACATCAGCAGTACATTTTTACCGTATTTCGGCACTTCCGTTTGCAGCGCCTGCAATGTTCCTTGTCCGAATATCAGCTTGGTAGGGTTATAAAAATCAAATTTACGCATATGTGTACCTCCGTTAGTTTAGATAATAGGATGCAATAGTATATTATAGACCTCCGGCGGGCCGCATACAAATCGGCGCAGCAATCTTTCTACGGCACATAAGAAATGCCCCGGGCCGCAAGGGCCGGGACATTCCATCAGGAGTTCGTGC
>CAKMKL010000041.1 GCA_927443375.1 uncultured Paenibacillus sp.
TACTTTACCAGCAAGTTTACTTTTGATTCCGAGAAGCAGCAGATAAGTATTGCAGACCAGAAATTTCTTGATGTGTTGATTCTTATTAAAAACACTGAGAAAATGTATAAAAATGGCTCCTCTGGCTATTATGGTTACTCCGGGGCTGACGGAAGAGCGATTACTGTGGCCCCGCTGGCCTGGGATAAGCTTAAACCGCTTCTATCAGAAGTGAATGTCATCTTGGAGGGAGCGGGACATCCGGGGATTCGGGCTGAACTTGCAGACCAAGCTCCGCCGCTTGGATTCTCAATTGGAAAAGGAAAGCAGGCGGATTATGTTCTATCAGCTTCAGGTCTTGATAAACTACTGTTGTTTCCAGACTATTCTATTCAAATTATAGATGGGCGAATATATGACTTGGACAACTCTGCCTTGAGCATGATTTCAAGGTTGCAGCAGCAGTTTATGGCATCCAAACGCATCGAGATCGCTCCCGGGCAAATCGAATCCGTTGTTCAGCAGGTGCTCCCAGCCCTGAGAAGGATAGGCAAGGTACGTGTGGAAAAGGCTGTACACGAACAAATCGTTGAACCTGAACTGCAGGCAAAGCTGTTTCTGGATTATACGGACAGTACATTAACGGCCCGGTTGGAATTTCATTATGAGGAGATCATACTGAGCCCTCTGGAAGAGAAGATCGCGGATGCAGCGCACAAGCATAAGATCTTGATCAGAAACGTGCAGCAAGAAAATAAGATCATTGCTGTCCTGGACAACTCACCGATGAGGCGGGAAGGGCAGTATTGGGCTTCGGCAAGTGAGTCAGGAATCTACGAGGTACTATATAAGGTTGTTCCAGCTTTGGAAGGTTATGCAGAACTCTTTGTCTCCCAGGCTGCTCAAAGACTTGTTCTGGAGCGTAAATCTTATCCTAAAGTTAAGGCGGAATTAAATGAGGGTCTCGATTGGCTGGAGATCTCGTTTCAGCTGGAAGGGTTGGATGAACAGGACACCGTTCGCGTTATGCAGGCTATTGTTGAAAAAAAAGAAGTATATCCGGCTTCGAAGCGGAGCCTTTCTGCCAATCGATGACGAAGGATTCAGCGAATTCAGCGCTGTGACCGAGCGGCTGAATCTTAGCCGAAAAGATCTTAAAAAGTCAGTAATACGTCTCCCCTCTGTCCACGCTCTGCAGCTTCCTGAGCGTGGGAGAGCGTTCAAGCATACGAAGTGGGGCAAGTCTCTACGGGTATTCCTGGATCAACTGCGAGAACCAGAGAGTCTGGATTTCGAATTACCCCTGCAAATGAAGGCAGTGCTTCGTGATTATCAGGTCAGAGGATTCCAATGGATGAAGGCTCTATCCAAGTTCAGGTTCGGCGGAATTTTGGCTGATGATATGGGGTTAGGCAAGACTATTCAGAGTATTGCTTATATCTGCTCTGAGCTTGATGAGAGGTCAGTGAAAGCCCCGATTCTGATCCTCTGTCCTGCATCCTTGACCTATAACTGGAGCAATGAGTTTGCACGCTTTGCACCTGCGGTCAAGGTGCTTGTCGCCGCAGGACAGAAGGAGGAGCGAAACGAACTGCTGGAAGGAATTGCAATGGAAGAAGCCGATGTGGTTATTACTTCATACCCGCTGCTCCGAAGAGATATTGATCTTTATTCCGGCACAGCCTTTCATACGCTAATTCTGGATGAAGCCCAGGCGATCAAAAATTCCGCTTCTCAAACCGCTCAAGCGGTTAAATCCATTAGGGCATCCAGAAAATTCGCTCTAACGGGAACACCTATCGAGAATTCAGTGGATGAGCTGGAGGCTATTTTCAGCACGGTATTTCCGTTGCTTTTTGCTGGCCGCTCGACCTTCAAGGAGCTTCCTGCCGGCCGTATCGCCAGTATCGTCTCTCCGTTTATTCTGCGGCGGCTGAAAAAAGATGTTCTGGAGGAGCTGCCCGACCGCATTGATACGGTGCAGCGCACTGAACTGCTCGACGAGCAGAAGAAAGTGTATCTTGCTTATTTATCCAGGCTCCGAGAAGATACAGAGGAGGATTTGCTGGCAGAGGGTTTCCAAAAGAGCCGGATGAAGATTCTGGCAGGGATCACCCGCTTACGGCAGATCTGCTGCCATCCGTCTTTATTTATTGAGAATTACACAGGCGGGTCGGGCAAGCTTGAACAATTGCTGGAAACTGTGAAGGAATGCCGGGATTCGGGGAAACGGATGCTTGTGTTCTCGCAATTCTCAAGCATGCTGGAGTTGATCCGGCAGAGCTTGGGTGATTCTGGAATTTCACCTTTCTATCTGGACGGTGCAACCCCGGCTAGGGAACGGGTTGAGTTATGCCGCCGCTTTAATGAAGGAGAAGGGGAGGTTTTCCTTATATCGCTCAAAGCAGGCGGAACGGGTCTTAATCTGACTGGTGCTGATACTGTTATTCTGTACGACTTGTGGTGGAATCCCGCAGTAGAAGAGCAAGCGATTGGAAGAGCGCATCGGATGGGGCAGCGAAATGTTGTTCAGGTGATACGCCTAGTCACCGGAGGCTCCATTGAGGAGAAAATTCTGGAGTTGCAGCAGCGCAAAAAAGATTTAATAGAAGAAGTAATTGAAGCTGGCGAGAATAAGGGTGCCCGGTTGTCAGAAGAGGATATCCGCGAATTGCTCAGCGTGTAGTTAAGCACGTACCCATTTTTCCCGTACATGCACTTCTAGGCACTAACCCACATAGAATAAAAGGACCATGAACCCGTAGTTCTCATTGCTGATCGGTTTCATTGTACATGTGCGGGAGGTGTCGCCAAGTTGCCAGGAATCATAAGCACGATTGCGCTGCTGATTAAAGAGTTAACGCTGCTGGTGTCGTATGTAAGGAACAATGCTTTTCCACAACCACTCTCCGAGCAGGATGAAAGCAAATACTTAGGAATGATGGCCGAGGGAGACGCTAAAGCGCGAAATTTGCTGATTATGTTC
>CAKMKL010000042.1 GCA_927443375.1 uncultured Paenibacillus sp.
GATATTATTCTGGCAGATGAGCCCATCGCTTCGCTGGACCCGGTAACCTCCAAGCTGGTTATGGATGATTTCAAACGGATTAACAAGGAGATGAACATCTCTGTCATAATGAATATCCACCATGTCGAGGTAGCATTAGAATACGCGGACCGTATTGTTGGCATTCATAAAGGCGAGGTTGTATTTGACGGCCAATCCCTGGATGTCAGCAAGTCGATACTGGATGAAATCTACAGCGGAGCTGTGGAGGAAGCTGGCCTCCAGCCCGGGGAGAGTGTCACCCATGTATGATAAACTTTTCCCTCCGAGAAAAGTTGTGCTGCCAAATGGGAAGATTGTTCTGGAGAAGCGCTCGCGCATGCCTTTTATTCTGCTGCTGGTTATATTAGCAGTCATCTTGTCCGTCCGATTTACCGAATTCAGTCTGCAGATACTTTTCACCCGCATCGGCCAGATCTTCGTGATTATCGGGAATATGATTCCTCCGGATTGGAGTTATTTGCCACATTTATGGAAGGCTCTTATGGATACGCTGCAAATGTCTCTCATTGGTTCGATGATGGGTGCGCTGCTAGCCCTGCCGGTTGCCGTACTGGCTTCTTCGAATATTATTCGTAGCCGGGCGATCGTGACCTTATTTAAAATTATTCTCAGCTTACTTCGAACACTGCCCACGCTGGTGACGGCTCTCATTGCCACATTTGTTTTCGGCCTGGGACCGACGGCAGGTGTGGTTGCTATATTGCTGTTCACCCTTTCCTATGTCGGTAAACTGATGTATGAGCAGATCGAAAATGTGGATATGGGAGCTTTTGAAGCGATGGAGTCCATTGGCATGAACAGAATTCAGGCGTTCCGTTATGCAGTTATGCCGCAAGTGCTGCCAGGCTACTTGTCCAATTCGTTGTTCTGCTTTGAAGGGAATGTCCGTTACGCGGCGATACTGGGCTACGTGGGGGCCGGAGGCGTCGGCCTGCTGATTAAGGAGGATCTCGGCTGGCGCGATTATCCCAACCTGGGGATGATTATCTTGACACTGGTTGTAACGGTGTATTTAATCGAGACGATCAGTGAACATTTCCGCAAAAAACTAATCTAGAGGAGAGGTATCCTATGTCCACGATTGAGAAGCAGTTACGGGCCTCGCCTCGTAATCTTCGATACATGCTTACTGTAACCATTATCGTACTCATTCTGTTTATATGGTCGCTCGCCGCTATTAACTTGGAGGATATGAATCAGAGCGGTCTAAAGATCGCCTCGAATATCCTCAAAGGCATCGTGCACCCCGATCTGAATCTTCTGTTCGGTATCTCGAAGCAGAGTGTCCTGTACTTACTGGTTGAGACCATTGCCATTGCCTTTCTGGGAACAATTGTAGGTGCGGTCCTGTCAGTCCCGCTCGCCTTCCTGGCGGCATCGAACATCGTGCCGAAATGGCTCGCTTGGCTAACCCGCATGCTGCTGATTGTAATCCGCACGATTCCAGCCCTCGTATACGGCCTGATGTTCATCCGGGTATCCGGTCCGGGACCTTTTGCTGGTGTGATGACTGTAGGTATTACCTCGGTTGGTATGCTGGCCAAGCTGTACGTTGATGCCATCGAAGAGCTGGATATCAGGGTGCTTGAATCCATGACCTCTATCGGATGTACGACATTTGAGAAGGTTCGTTTTGGAATTCTTCCGCAGCTGATGTCAATCTTCCTCTCGGTTACGATTTACCGCTTCGATATGAATATGCGTGAGGCTTCCATTCTCGGGCTGGTAGGTGCAGGCGGAATCGGGGCGCCGCTTATCTTCGCAATGAATAGTTATAAGTGGAATCAGGTAGGCGCTATTCTGATCGGCCTGGTTATCTTAATCCTGCTGATTGAGTGGATGTCGAACAAAATTCGCGCCAAATTGGTAAAAGGGTAAGCCCCACGCTGCCCGTGATTTAGTGCGTGATCGTAAAAGGGATAAGGGACTGTCCAAAGGGATAGTCTCTTTTTTTAGGAGAACTAGCGGAACCAGCCTCTTATTATCCCGCCTAGCAGATTTCTTTCAGCGTCTCGGAACTGTGACTTTTTTCATACTGACCTTTATTTATATACCCCATTTTTTACCTGTTTTATAGGCCGAAAGTATAATTTTTCTACAGTTTACATAAATCTATCCTATTTCTAATTCTTCTAAGATAGGATAGTAGACGGCAAGCAGGTGGGTAGTTATGGTAACTACTCACCGGACTATGACTTAAGGAGGAAGGGTATGAAGGAGAAAAATTCAGTTTGGAAACAGAGGCTGTTGAACAGCACTCTAGCTGTGGCGGTGGCCGTACCTCTTCAGCTGTTCGCGTTCGGAGCCGGTTCGGCGGTATACGCAGAAGGACCAAACGATCCTGCGCCGTCCATTGAGGCCAAAGTAGTCAATGAGCATGCAGGTCAGAAAATCCTGTTCGACAATACCCATGAGCAGACTGCAGGAGCGGCTGATTGGGTGATCGACGGTGCTTTTTCAGACTTTGGGAATGCCCTTGCTCAAGAAGGTTATTATGTCAAAGAACTCCGCAAGACGACTCCGATTACTTTGAGTGATCTTTCCGGTTATGATGTCTACATCGTCGCCGAATCCAACGTACCCTACAAAACAAGCGAGCAGCTTGCGATGGCAGAGTATGTGGAGAATGGCGGCAGCATATTTTTCATCGGCGACCACTATAACGCCGACCGCAACAAGAACCGTTGGGACGGCTCTGAAGCGTTCAACGGCTACCGTCGTGGAGCATGGAGCAACCCGGCCAAAGGCATGAATGCCGAAGAGGGCGCTTCTGCTGCCATGCAGGATGTGGTCAGCTCCGACTGGCTGGCGGAAGAGTTCGGTGTCCGCTTCCGCTATAATGCGCTTGGCGATATTAATGCGACGGGCATCGTGGCTCCAAGCCAGGCATTCGGCATTACAACAGGCGTATCGGCGGTAGCCATGCATGCCGGCTCCACACTGGCCATTCTGGACCCCGCCCGCGCGAAAGGTATCGTCTACCTGCCGCAAACCAGTACAGCCTGGGCCAATGCCGTAGACCAGGGGGTCTATAACGGCGGCGGTGTAGCTGAAGGTCCTTATGTGGCGGTTGCCAAAAAAGGTGCCGGCAAGGCAGCCTTCATCGGTGACTCGTCTCCTGTAGAGGATGCGACACCGAAATACCTGCGCGAAGATACCGGCGCCAAGAAAACAACTTACGACGGCTTCAAGGAAGTGGACGATGCCGCGCTGCTTGTTAACACCGTGAACTGGCTCGCCGAGCAGGAGAGCTATACGGACTTCACCCAGTTGAACGGCCTCACACTGGATCAGCCGACGAAGCTGCTGTCGTTCGAGGAG
>CAKMKL010000043.1 GCA_927443375.1 uncultured Paenibacillus sp.
TTAGATCCTCTGGAACATGGGAAGTGCTTAAGGAAGACGTATCCATCGTCACAGTCTCCGCCTCATGCGCAGTCACGCAGCCAAGCCGCTCCAGGATATTCAGCATCGTCTCGATGTCCAGCAGCTTCGGCACATTGTGCAGTGAGTGAACTCCTTCGGCCAGCAGGCTCGCCGCCAGGATCGGCAGCGCCGCATTTTTTGCTCCATGGATACGTATGGTGCCTGACAGGGGGTTTCCACCCTCAATCACCAATTTGTCCAATGTATCACCTCCGAGATTACCGCTCACCCACCACTGGCACTTCCCATATAAGGACCATGAAATGTGCGGGACAGCCATTCCCGCTTTCTCAATTCACAAACCGGTAGTGCCCTGGGTGATTGTCACGATTATAGGATTATCCTATGTTCATAACCCCGGGTGTGTGACAGAAGGAGGTCAACAAGAACCGTATGCGTCTAATCCGGCTTGACGGCCCTGTACGGACAACAACAGCAGCCTATTTTTTTCGTTTGTCTACAAGCCGCCGCAATTCGCTGACGACCAGCGCGGCAGAATCTCTTTTGCCCAGACGCTTGGACGAATCTGCCATGCTGCTCCGCAAAGACTGCGACCCGATAATCTGCTGGACGACCTCATACAGTGCCTGCCCCGTTAAATCCTTCTCCAGCAGCACGACTGCCGCACCTTCCCGTTCCAGCTTCCTTGCATTCGCTTCCTGATGATTGTTCGTCACATTCGGGGACGGAATAAGGACGGAGGGAATGCCCAGTGCCGTGATCTCAGCCAGAAAAGAAGCGCCCGCCCGGTTGACAATCAGTGAGGTGCAGGCCAGGACCTCCGGCATATTGTGCACATATGGGAGAATATGCAGCCAGCTTGGTTCTCCTCCAAGCTTTTGGCGCAAGACCTTGCGGGTTTCCTCGTAATAAGAATCGCCGGTTACATACACATAATGAACACCATTACCCTTACCCACAAACGGGGTCATTTCAATCATCGCCCGGTTAATGGCCTTGGCTCCGCCGCTGCCTCCGACCACTAGTACTACTGTGCTCCCGTCCGGGATGCCAAGTGAGGCATAGCCGCGCTTCGGACTGGCGGCTGTCACTGTTGTAGCCCGGGGGTTACCGGTATAAATTACGTTTTTGCCGCTCGGAAAGGCTGATTCAGTGCCTTCAAAGCTAACTGCCACTGTATCGGCATAGCGGCTTAGAAACTTGTTGGTAAGACCGGGAATGGCATTCTGCTCATGAATAAGTGTTGGAATTCCCAGACGGGAAGCCGCGTACACTACCGGCCCGCATACATACCCGCCGGTACCGATGACTACATCCGGTTTGAACTCTCTAAGCATTTCTTTGGAAGCTTTGACCCCCCTCAGAAAACGCATTACCGTCTTCACATTGTCCATGGAGAGCTTCCGGCGGAAGCCGGTAATGTCTATGGCTTTAAAAGGAAGGTTCTCCTGCGGAACCAGTCTGCTCTCCAGACCGCGTTTACCGCCGATATAGAGAAAGGCTGATCCGCTTTCTTCGGCTTCCAGCTGCCTGGCGACGGCAACGGCGGGATAAATATGTCCCCCCGTACCACCGCCGCTTAATACGATACGCATGTCTTTCACCTCGCATAACGGGATAAATTCAGTAAAATGCCGAGAGCTGTGAGCATCAGGGTAAGTGATGAACCGCCGTAGCTGATCAGCGGAAGCGTAATACCCGTAACCGGCATCAGGCCGATCACTACGCCGATGTTGATGATGACCTGAACGGCCACCATGCTGACAATTCCGACGGCCAGATAGCTCCCAAACCGGTCAGGCAGGCTCATGGCAACCTTCATTCCCCGCCAGATCAGAATCAGGAACAGGCACAGCACTGCGAGCCCTCCGATGAACCCAAGCTCCTCAGCCAGGATGGAAAAAATAAAATCAGTCTGCGGCTCGGGTACATAGCTGTACTTCTGCCGGCTCATGCCCAGACCAAGACCGCCAAGACCGCCGGGACCAATCGCATAGAGGGACTGGATAATCTGATAACCGGCGCCGAGCGGATCGGACCAGGGGTCCAGGAAGGCTGTGATCCGCTGCAGCCGGTAAGGGGCGGCGGCGACCAGGCCGGCGAATCCCGCGGCTCCAAGCGCCCCGAGCGAGAGCAGATGCTTCATACGGGCCCCCGCCGTAAAGACCATCATCAGAGCCGCACCGAACATTACAGTACCTGTGCCGAGATCCGGCTGGAGCATGATCAGCGCAAACGCAGAACCGATCAGCGTAAGCGGAGGCAGCAGGCCGCGCGTGAAGGTGGAGATATCATATTCTTCCTTACCCAGCCAGTTGGCCAGGAACAGGATCATCCCCATCTTCATGAATTCGGAGGGCTGAATACCGAAGCTGCTGATTCCCAGCCAGCTGCGCGCACCGCCCCGGACCACTCCGATGCCCGGAACTAGTACCAGAACGAGCAGAATAAAGCAGAGAATCAGCGCAGGTCTGGCGAATTTCTTCAGCACGATATAATGCGTGTTAGCGGTAAAGAACATCGCGCCTAAGCCTAGTCCGGCGAATAACAGCTGTCTTTTGACAAAATAAAACGAATCGCCATAATTGCGGAAGCCCAGAACCGATCCGGCGCTGTATACCATTACCATGCCGATAGCCAGCAAAGCAAGGATGGGAATCAGCAGCCAGATGTCAGGCGCATGACGCGGTTTGTTCATCAGGAGCACACCTCTTGCATCCGTAGTAGGGGCTTATCCACCCCCCTACTTAAAGGTTATGCACCGCCTCTTTAAAAATACGCCCGCGCTCTTCATAGGAGGTAAACATATCCCAGCTGGCACAGGCAGGAGACAGGAGAACAACATCTCCCGCTTCCGCAATGGCGGAAGCCTCCCGCACAGCCTCTTGCAGCACGGCAGCGGCACTCTCCCCATTATCGACGGAGATGACATACTTTACTCCTGCCAGGCCAGCGACCTTTGCCAGCTTGTCCTTTGTCTCACCCAGGAGAACTACACCTTTCACTCCGCCGAGGACAGGCAGCAGCTCCATATAATCAGAACCGCGGTCGAGGCCTCCTGCGATCAGTACTACCGGCTGTTTAAAGGAGCCCAGAGCCATCGTAGTCGCCTTAGAGTTGGTAGCTTTGGAGTTATTGAAATAAGCTGCCCCAACCTTATCCGCCACATATTCCAGCCGGTGCTCGACGCCGCGGAAGGAGGCCAACACCTCGTCTAACACGGCAGGATCAGCTCCTGCAGCAACGGCAATACCGCAGGCAGCCAGTGCATTCTCCACGTTGAAGCGGCCCGGCAAGCCAATGGTATCAACTTTGGCAATCTCTGTCTCGCTTTCTGAATAATCACGGTAGATGATAACCCGCTCCAGGTCATCCTCGGTATCCGGAATATAAGAGGGCCGGACAAAGATACCCTGGACCAGTTCCTCTGTCATGGAAAAGGGAAGGATAGCCGCTTTGATATAGGGAACCAGCTCACGGCAGACCGGGTCATCCCAGTTTAGCACCGCAGTATCACTTGGCCCCTGATTGGCAAACAATCTGGCTTTGGAAGCCACATAATCCTCCATACCGCCATGATAGTCCAAATGGGTCTCCGCCACATTCAGCAGTGCTCCTACCTTGGGACGGAATGTCTCGGTGCCTTTGAGCTGAAAGCTGCTTAGCTCCACCACCATCCAATTGTCATCATCTGCTTCCTGCGCGGCCTGGCAGAGCGGCGTACCGATATTCCCGGCGACAATCGGTCTCATCCCGGCAGCATCGAGCATCCGCCCGACCCAAGTGGTTGTGGTCGTCTTGCCGTTAGAGCCGGTGATGCCGATCATCGGTGCCGCACAAATGCGGTAAGCCACCTCTACCTCGGTCACGACTTCAATGCCAAGCTCCAGCGCTTTTTGTACTGGAGGCACCGAATAAGGGATACCCGGATTTTTAACTACAAGGCTCACTCCTTCGTGAATCAGCCCGTCCGGATGTCCGCCGCATATAACAGAAATTCCCAAAGATTCCAGTTCGGAAGCTTCGGGACTTTGATCTCTTTCCTTTTTATCATTGACCGTTACAACCGCGCCGCGTTCATGCAGCACCTTGGCCAC
>CAKMKL010000044.1 GCA_927443375.1 uncultured Paenibacillus sp.
CCAAGCTGCTGCGCTGCTGCAGGCAGCGCAGGCCCGCGGCGAGAAGACCGGCCTGCTGCTTTTCAAAGAGCACCTGGCCTTGTATCCCGCCGCTGCCGCCGGCTGCATAGTTTCACTGGGCTCGCTTAACGCCCTGGAGGAAGGTGCACGCACCCTATATGGCGCATTGCGGCGCTTTGATGAAGCCGGGGCTACCTATATCCTGGCCGAAGCTTGCCCCGAAGCCGGTCTAGGTACCGCTATAATGAACAGGCTGCTCAAGGCAGCGGGCGGTTCGGTCATCAGCACGGATTAAATACGGTACTCTGCACAACATATAGGCAAACGAAGTTCCTAATGGGGCTGCGTTTGCCTTTTTTTCATGCCATCCCGGGTTATCCATTTGCATAAATATAACACTATCTGTTAGTTTTATAGAGTTAATTGATTGGCTATCAAAAAAGAATTAATTGGCAATTTGATGTCAGGTTTAAGTAAAATTTTAATAATTCGTTTAAGAGTAGCCACATTATGCAGACAGGGAGTGTTCGTTCAAGTGCCGACTATTTCATCAGAAGCTTCGGCTTCCGCCGAAAATTATGTCCAGCAGGTATTCGAAGCCGTCAAACGCCGTGATCCGCTGGAACAAGAATTCCATCAGGCTGTGAAGGAAATTCTGGAATGTCTGGTTCCTGTACTGGCGCGTCATGCTCATTACAAGGAGAATGCCATACTGGAGAGGCTCGTTGAACCGGAGCGCAGTCTCTCCTTCCGTGTTCCCTGGATGGATGACTCCGGGACCATTCATGTGAACCGCGGCTATCGGATTCAGTTCAACAGCGCTATAGGTCCGTATAAAGGCGGTATCCGCTTCCACCCTTCTGTCTACTCCGGGATTGTTAAATTCCTGGGCTTTGAGCAAATTTTCAAAAATGCCTTAACCAGCCTGCCCATCGGCGGCGGTAAAGGCGGTGCCGATTTTGATCACAAAGGCAAGTCTGACCGGGAGATCATGGCTTTTGCCCAAAGCTTTATGACAGAGCTGTACCGGCATATTGGTCCGGATACGGACATCCCAGCAGGAGATATTGGTGTTGGTGCGCGGGAGATCGGTTACATGTTCGGACAGTACAAACGGATCCGCGGCGGACATGAGGCTGGAGTGCTAACCGGTAAAGGTCTGCTGTATGGCGGAAGCCTGGCGAGAAAAGAAGCTACGGGTTACGGGCTCGTATATTTCGTGCAGGAGATGCTGGCGGCACAGGGACAGGACTTCCAAAGGCAGACTCTGGTGGTATCAGGCTCAGGCAATGTGTCTATTTACGCTATGGAAAAAGCACAGCAGCTTGGTGCACTTGTCATCGCCTGCAGCGACTCCGGCGGATTCATTCATGACCCGCAGGGAATTAAGCTGGATACGGTAAAACGGTTGAAGGAACAGAACCGCAGACGGATCAGCGAATATCTCAAAGAGCATCCGCATGCGGAATATATAGAGGGAAGCGCCGGGATCTGGAACCTCCCTTGTCAAATCGCCCTGCCTTGCGCCACACAAAATGAGCTTGATGAAGAAGCTGCACGTGCCCTGGTGGCAGGCGGAGTGCTGGCTGTCGGAGAAGGTGCCAATATGCCGTCCACGCTGCCGGCGGTCAATTACTTTTTACAGCAGGGAATCCTGTTCGCTCCGGCAAAGGCAGCCAATGCAGGCGGAGTAGCGGTCTCAGGACTGGAAATGAGCCAGAACGGCATGCGCCTGTCCTGGTCGTTCGAAGAGGTAGACGAGCGGCTGCGGCTTATCATGAAGAATATTTATAGCAGTGTCGTAAGGGCTGCTGAGGAATACGAACTACCCGGCAATCTTGTGGCCGGTGCGAACATCGCCGGGTTCCTGAAGGTCGCTGATGCTATGCTGGCCCAGGGAGTGGTCTAAGCCGCCGATGAAGTACAGGTTTATTGTTTTTGAATATAAGCACAAGAAGACGCGCCGCTGATCAACCAGCGGCACGTCTTCTTTATTTAACAATATACTGTGAAGTCAATTCCTACAGCAGTTCACGGCGAAGCTCATCAGGTGACTTAGGCGAAAGGTAGCCAAGCGGAATATCAAACACCGTCTTTGCTCCTGCCGCCCCTTCTGCGCTGAGGCGCGAGGCTGCTCTGGCATAAGCGATCAGCACGCTGGCCGTGAACTCAGGGTTGCTGTCCGGCTTCAGGCCGAACTCTGCGATCTGCTTGCTTCCGTTGCCGGTAACTCCGCTGCGGATGACGAATCCGCTGTGCGGCATTCCGGAATGCTCCCTGGCAAGCTCAAATTACAGATATAAATACATTACATGTAATGTAAACTTTTTTCTATCCAGGGCTAAGTATTTTTTTGGATCCAGAACCCTTATTGTCTGATAAATGAATCAAGAGAAGCTTATGAAATATACTGTTAAGGGGAGGTGTAAATGCTGAACAGATCTGGACCCGTCAAGCTGCTTGCCGTTATTACCGGCGTTATCATTCTTAATATAGCTGTTTTATCTCCTGGGCTCTTGAACGTAGAAATCGGCGGAGAAAGCGCACTGGAAACAGCTTCAGGTGTAACGCTATTGTTCATCAGTCTGCTTATTGTACTCTACGGAAGTTATTCTTTACTCTTCAAAGCTCCTGCCCCTAAATCTGCCCGCCCGTTAACCTCACCTGATGATTACGCAGCCATGCTTCAACAATACAAAAATGTGAAGGTGCTGAAAAACGATGTCCTTCTCGCCTTGGATCAGCTGGAGCGGATGGAGAAGAAAAAAACAACTTTAACCCGTGTGCTAAGTGAACGTTTTGATCCGCTGGAATTAAGCTACAGGAAGTTCAGTTCTGTAATTGCCGAAGTAGAGAAGCTACTGTATCTGAATGTCAGGGGAATGCTTAACAAGCTAAGTTTGTTCGACACCTCTGAGTTTTCCCTTTTTGCCAATACCCACAAACCTCCTCCATTCTCCGAGAAACTGATCCAGAAGAAAACGGCTCTTTATAAAGACTTTTTCACCTCATTAAAAGGCTACCTGGGCGCCAATGAAGAAATTCTGCTCAAGCTGGATCAGCTGCTGCTGGAGATTTCGGAGCTGGACAGCACGAATTATAAGGAAGTAGAAGAAATGCCCTGTATGCAGGAGCTAAGCGCCTTGATCAATCAGACGAAACTATATCAATAGCCGGAGGAGGATGTATATGGGCAGGAAAGGCAGAACACTATTGATCCTTGCGCTAATCGCAGCAGCTGTCTTTGCGCTAGTCTATTTCGGAATTTCCTTGACCTCGAATTTGGGCAAATCCAAGACAGAGATTACTGCAGAAGATGCTGATAAAAGACTGAACAAGATCTATAAAGACATTAATGTAACGCAGGCCCAGCAGGTAAAAGGACAAATAGATCTGGACCCTGCGGCTGTGGGAGACTCTTTGCCTGACATCTCCAAATTCCCGGTCTCCGTAAAGAACACAACCGACAGCTATGTCGAGATCTTCTCTTCCACCGAGAAATCCGGTACGGGGAATGACGGATGGCTGAATGAAGTGGCATCAGCGTTCAATGATTCCAACCTCATGGTGGACGGGAAACCTGTATCCGTGAAAATCCGCAATATCGCATCCGGCACGGCGGCCGATTACATAAGATCCGGCAAGTATGTCCCGGATGCTTTTACACCCTCTAATGAGCTATGGGGCGAGATGGTAAAAGCAACCGGAATCCAAACCGAGCTCGTGTCCAAACGGCTCGCCGGCAATGTAGCAGGTGTTGTAACAGGCAAGAAAAAATATGACGAGCTGGTTGAGAAATACGGCGCTATTAACGTCAAAACGATTACCGATGCGATTGCTGATAACGAGCTGGCCATGGGATACACCGATCCTTTTGCCAGTTCAACCGGCCTTAATTTTCTGATAACTGCCTTAAGTACCTTTGACAGCTCGGATCTGCTGAGTGAGCAAGCGGTTCAGGGGTTCGAGAAATTCCAGGCTAATGTACCTTTTATCGCCTCCACTACTCTGCAGATGCGGGATGCGGCCAAGACCGGGATGCTCGATGCTTTTGTCCTGGAATATCAGACCTTTGTCAATGCGGCCGACCTGAAAAGCGGTTATGTCTTCACTCCGTTTGGGGTACGGCATGACAGTCCGCTCTATGCTCTAGGGGATCTGCCGCAGGCTAAAAAGGAGATTATTCAGAAGTTCGCTGAATTTGCCGCACAGGATAAGTATCAGAAGTCGGCAGAGGCCAATGGGTTCAACGGCCTGAATGATTACGTCCCCGAACTGGCACCGGCGGACGGTAATCTCCTCTCCTCTGCGCAGAAGCTGTGGAAGGAGAAGAAAAACGGCAGCACTCCGATTGCAGCGGTATTCCTAGCTGACGTCTCCGGCAGCATGGCCGGGGAACCGCTGAACCGTCTCAAGGAATCCCTGCTTAAAGGCCAGAAGAATCTGGGAAAAGACAACAGCATCGGCTTTGTCTCGTACTCCAGTGACGTAACCATCAACCTCCCCATCGCCAAATATGATACCAACCAGCAATCGATGTTTGTCGGTGCGGTTAACAGCCTGCAGGCAGCCGGGGGTACAGCTACTTTTGACGGCTTGGTGGTGGCAATGAAAATGCTGCAGGATGAGATCGCCCTGAATCCCGGGGTAAAGCCTGTGATTTTCCTGCTCAGTGACGGCGAAACCAACGAGGGCCATTCCCTCAATGAGATTCGAGGCCTCGTCGAAACCTACAAAATTCCGGTCTACACCATTGGCTACAACGCCAATATCAAAGCGCTGGAGAGCATTTCAAGCATCAACGAAGCCGCGAACATCAATGCAGATACGGATGACGTCGTCTACAAAATCGGCAATCTGCTCAATGTGCAAATGTAAGACACTTAACAAGGAGGTCTATCATGTCATTTACGATGGAAATTCCAAGCGCTGAGAAGCTGAGGTCTGCGATTGCCGAAGAGGTACAGCCCGAGCCTGAAGAGGTTACTGAGCTGAAAAAGCTTGCGATTAACAATGTTTCGAGTATCCTGGAGTTAGATCTGGAGTCCCTGGAGAAACGTAAAGCGGTACTGCAATCCATTGACAGCTTCGGAATGGGCACCATGCGCGCTTCATCGGAGAAGAACACCCTCCTTCAGGTTTCCGTGGGCAATCTCTCCAAAACCGGCGATGAAGGCGGCCAGGTTGCTAAAGGCTTAACAGAGCTGCATCTGCAGCTGAAAGATTTGGACCCGAGTGCCGTCGATTTTGCCAAAAGCGGGCTGTTAGGCAAGTTCCTTAACCCGCTTCGCACTTATTTCGCTAAATATCAGAAAGCTGACACCATTATTTCTGACATTATTCTATCTTTGGATAAAGGCAAGACCATTCTCAAAAATGACAATACAACACTCGAAATTGAACAGCAGACTCTTCGTGAACTCACCAAAAAGCTGCAAAAGGAAATCCAGCTTGGCCTCCTGATGGATCAGGAGATTGAGACGCAGATTGAGGCTGCCAAGGTGCGCGGCGAGTCCGAGGACAAAATCCGCTTTATTACAGAGGAGGTTCTTTTCCCGCTCCGCCAGCGGGTAATGGATCTGCAGCAGATGCTGGTCGTGAACCAGCAGGGAATAATGGCCATCGAGGTCGTCATCCGGAATAACAAAGAGCTGATCCGGGGTGTAGACAGAGCCAGAAACGTAACCGTCTCGGCCCTTAAGATTTCGGTTACGGTTGCCGGCGCTTTATATAACCAGAGAATTGTGCTGAAAAAGATCGAGCTGCTGAATCAGACAACAGACAATCTGATCAGCGGTACTTCAAGAATGCTTAAAGAGCAAGGAGCCGCAATCCATAAGCAGTCGCTTGAAACCAGTATTTCTGCCGATACGCTTAAGCAGGCGTTCTCCGATGTGTTATCTGCGCTGGACTCCATCAGCACTTACAAGCAGGAGGCACTGCCCAAAATGCGTGAAACCATCAGCCATTTCCGTGAATTAGCCGATAACGGCGAGAAGCAGATTCTGCGCCTGGAGAAAGGGTCTACTCTCGGACTTTAAAGCAGACTAAATACAATAGCTTCTGTACAAGAGCTGAGCAGGATTGTCTGCTGGAGCTCTTTTTTTCATAAAAAATAAAGTGAGGTTCATGTCCACCCGCTGAACATCTTATAAGCGCTTGATGCATCCACTGTATAAATATGCAATATTCTAAGGTATAATGATGATCCGGTGGTGCCCGGTAAAGGCAGCGCGATCCTCAATTGCCGCCAGCCATAGCTATCCGAACTGCGGATTTAATTTTTAATGGGAGGGAATATAATGCATCTACTCGATCTTGAAAGCCTGAGTTCACAGCAAATTAACGAGCTATTTCAATTGGCCCGCCATTTAAGCACGGAAAAGCCGGCACAGCTGTTGAAGGACAAAACCTTCATCCTGTTCTTTCCGGAATCCAGCCTGAGGACACGTATTACTTTTGAAAAGGGCATTCAGGATTTAGGGGGCAAATATATGATGTTCCCTCCTGAAACACTGGATAAACGGGAGCAATCAAGCGATGTGATCCATTATCTCGAAAATTGGGCCGATGGTGTTGTTGCCAGACATTCCAGCTTCACCAAGCTGGCCGAAATGTCTGCCCACTCCTCTATACCAATCATTAATGCAATGACTGCCCGTAACCACCCCTGCGAAATTTTAAGTGATTTATATTCGATCAGCCAAATGAGAGAAAATTACCGTCAGCTGACTTATACCTTCGTTGGACCTGCAAGTAATATTTCAAGAACCTGGCACGAAATGGCCAAGGTTATGAACCTTAGCTTTAATCATGTTTGTTCGGCTGGAAATGCACTGGGGCCGGATACAAGTAACTATACATACCTGACCAATCTGGAGGATGCTCTGCCGGAAAGTGATATCATTCTCACCGACTCTTTGCCTGGTGAATTTAAGAATGCGGAGTATTTGAATCTATACCAAATCACTGTGGACCGGATGAAGCGTACCCGTCCCGGCGCTTTGCTTAACCCCTGTCCTCCGTTTTACCGGAACGAAGAGGTCAGTGCAGAGGTTATTAACTCCCCCTATTTTGCCGGATTCCCGTTCAAAAAGAATTTACTGTACATGCATCAGGCGGTACTTTTATATTGCTTGTCTAATGAATGAGCTATACCGGGTACAAACGAAGACCGGAACCTTTGTTAATTCAACAGTGGAACGGTCATTTAAGGTGGCATAACGATAACTTCGTCCTTATAGGACGGAGTTTTTTTGTATGGATAAAGGAGGTGATGGCCATGGATGATGGATGATGGCTGGTGGTGGCGATGGAAGATAAACAAATATACCAGGAGGAATTTAAATGAAAAAAGAAAGAATGCTCACAGGAGACCGCGTTACCGGCAAGCTTCACCTTGGCCATTACGCAGGCAGTCTCAAGAACCGGGTCAATTTACAAGACCAATATGATTCTTTTGTATGATCCCGGAAATTGCTGAACTGACTGTGTTCCTCTCCATGTTTGTCACTGTAAATCTTCTGCGGCATAATCCAACGGTGAAAGCGGAATCGAAAAGCAGCAGCTTTGATGAAATGTCCTACGGATTTCTCGGGTATCCGGTGAGCCAGGCAGCAGATATCACTTTTTGCAAAATGGCACTGCTAAGCGAAACGCCCCGGCTGATCGGCACAGACGGCAAGGCCAAAATGAGCAAAAGCCTCGGCAACACCATTAGCCTTGCTGCCAGACCCAAGCTTGCGGATGAGATATTGGCCAGCGGAACACAGTATACACGCTGCAAAGCCCGGGAGACCATGAATGAAGTGCGTGAGGCAATGAGTCTGAACTACTTCGACTTACCCATGAAGCCATTTGTTGAGGGAGTGAATTAGATGCTTGCTCTGGAGGAGTTGGAACATTACCTGCAGGAGAATGACAGTAACTTCGAAATTATTGCCCACCCGACGCCTATTCGCTCGACAATGGATGCAGAACACTATTCCGATATTAAGAAAGCTGCGCCGACGCTAATCTTGCAGATCAATCTGGGTCTGACCGCACTTATTGCCAGCTCGCAGCGGGGACGGCTTGATTTTGGTTACTTAAAAGAAGCCTTAGGCTACACCAAACTAAAAATGGCGGATAAAAAGGCTGATGTTGAAAGGACAGGATATTCTCCCGGTGCCATACCTTTGATCGGACACGGGTTGCCCGGCGCACTGAATTTCTCAATGACCTTATCACTGTTTCCCTTCTCAACAACAATGGATCTGGTCTGAATGAACATCGATTATACCTCCAGTGAGCCATTAAGCTGCAAGAGTCACTCTTCTCGCCTAGGCAATTTTAGTTAAATTCAATCTATGTTTCATTCTAATTGATAATCGTTATCAATCCCACTCCCGCTTCTCCAAGTATTTTTTATTTTAAAATAAACAATCACTTGCTCAGGCATTTAAGCGTTTTATACACTTGGAACATAAAGACAACTACTATAGAAGAAAGCAGGAAAATCATGAACCTGACCGTTGAACTGGCTGAACAGCATGAAGCGCATATCATTAAGAATCTTTATCCGCTCTATCTCCATGACCTATCCGGCCATTATGGATTTACTGAAGGAACCGTGATGAACCAGCATGGGATTTTTGAAGAAGACCCGGAGATCCGCACGTTGGCACAGCAATATGATGCGCAAAATATATGGTGGGAGAAACCGGGGATCCTGTTTCCTTTTTTGTTCAAAGCTGGCTCTGTCCCCGCAGGTTTCGCGCTCATAGCCACCCCGCCTCATTGTGCAAAAGGTGTGGATTTTTTCGTAAACGAATTTTTTGTACTTCAGCCGTTTAGAGGGACAGGACTCGCAGCCCAAGCCGCGCTTCGGGTATTTGAACGTTTTGCAGGGGTGTGGGAGCTATACACCAATCCGGCCGCAAAAAATATAACCGGACAGAAATTTTGGCTGAAGACTGTAGCTGGTTATACAAAGGGCGATTTCCATGAAGCTGTTGAAGAAACCTTTGACGGTACAAAGCTGGTATTCAGATTCAACAATGGGATTAAATAGGAGGTTCTGATGAGCGGGGTAACAGTATATCATGTGGATTTTTTTGTTGAGAGGCGGTTATGGGAAATCGGCAGGGAGTTTTGAACGCATGTGAAGTCTCAGAGTTACAAATATTGAAACAAAATCAGGAATTTTGCCCATTCGTATCCAAGAGGGACACTCCAATCCAATCGAAGCAAGGACAGGTGTAAAAAAAAAATAAAGTATTAGATTGGGAAAATAAAGTGTTAGACTGTCATGGCTTCATTAAGCTAACGGTAGGATAGTTGAACAAGATAAGTGGAGGTTTTATGTCGGAATTGACGCATACTGTTCACTAGCGAATTCCGAGCGAGCCCGTTTTGAGAATTTCAATACAAAAACCAACAGTCGTCGTAAACTGGACAGTCCTAGACTAATGTTGGTTATTTAACTAACGTTTCTCGTTAGCATAAGGTACTGAAACCCTCACCGTCCTGTTTAAAAAGGTGTGTGTCCCTGACAGGAAGTTTCGTCAGCACCCTTATTAAATATTCATTGACATATAGTTTTTTCCTTCAGTAAAACCAAGACCTTCATACATCGGTTTAGCCATACAAGATGAATGAAGCAAGATTTTTCTAATTCCTTGTGTCTTCAAATCAACTATTGCTTCGCTTACAAGCCTGGAAACTATACCTTGACGACGGTAATTAGGGATTGTGAAAACATTAGTCATATATGCAACCAATCCAGAAGGATTTTCAAATCGTGGTGCAAACCGACACAAGCAAAAACATACTGCTGATACAACTACTCCGTCATCTTCAGCAACCCATGCAACGAGTGACTTGTCCGATAATGAGGAATCAAAGTAATTTCTAAATGTTTCATCCATGCTAGTGTTGTCCTCATTACATAACAATATCTTACGAAATTTAATTAATTGCGGTATATCGGTTTTAGTAGCTTTTCGAAATAGCACAAGTGACTTCCTTCCTGTTAATAAGTGATATCTAAAATAACTTCCAAATTAGTTGGACAGCGCGCACCAATCTAATACTTTATTCCCTTAGTATAATACTTCATTGGCAGATATGGTTCCGTTAGATGATGCACAGTACGAAGATATTGTGTAATAAAAGAAAGCGTACTTGTTCAACTAACAGGCAGGATAATTTATTATCTTCACAAATAATTCAAGTAAGGTTATTAGTGAATTTCGTAAATATGTTATTATTTGAAATCCTTCAAGAGCTTAATAAACGATTTGAAAGTAGTGATTTAGTGAAACTAACTGCACTTGAATTCAAAATAGATCAGAGTCACATATTTTTGTCTCATGAACACAGTACTTTTATGACTGAATTTTTCATTGAAACTGCAGACCTCACTTTTCCTACTAGAAATTACAATGGTCTTCCAATTACAACTTTGAGATTTATGTTGAAAGAATTGAGGTTACTAATTTCTAAAAGTAATACAATATCGGAACGTCATGTATATTTTTATCCTGATACAAATAACTTCATAACATTTCAATTAGTTGACAATGAAGTTTTAACAATAAAATTAGTTCAAAGGAATGTTAAGAGTCACAAGAACATAATTCATTCAATATTTTCGAAGGAAGGAAAAATAATATCTAAGAATATTCACTGCAGGTTCAATGAAGTATTTACAAGTATATATAAGTTATCCGAAACACTTGTTTTAGATTTGAAGGATCGTGAAGAAGTAGGGGGAGATTTATTTGTCTTGGAGGAACAACTGAGACTTTCTAAGACTTCATTTAATAAATTTATTAAGAACTATATAAATTGAACTTGGAATTATACATTTAAGGAAAGGAGCAGAAGCGTCCGCCTTTGTCTGCGGATTTCCACCGCGAGCAGCGGCTTAGAATCAAGAAATCTGCAGACAACAGCGGCCGGAAGTCCAAATATTCTCTGGAGTCACGGCTAACTTTAAATAGAAAATCACGAATTCAATCTATATAGAATCAGTTTTGAGAGCAACTCATGAAGTCGGGGGACTTAACATAACACCACATTCACGCTTTGAGCCATTCGGCCTTCGGATCGAACCGAACATCATTACGCTAACATGGGAACGTTAGTTCAACGAAACAGGGGCAATCTAAGACTTTATTTATCAAGTCTTAGACTGCCCCTGCTTTTATTAATGGATTAGTTTAATACTTATTTTTCAAAAGCTGACGATTCTTCAATTCAAAGACCTCGATAAATCAACAAATCCAGCCTACTACTTTATTTTCACCGAACAACAGGAGAGCGGACGTAATGGCAGCATTAGGAGATGATCCATACCCTCTTTTAGAGTCAGACTGAGCGAGTATCAGACTGACTCCAAAAGGCCTCAAATCTATTTTGAAAGGTCAATCCTCAATTTCACTGCTTCATCACTTGTATTTGTCGTAAGCTCCAGTATAAGAGATTCCGGATTATCCAGCAGATTACTGGCATACACTTTCTCAAATCCGTCCTCTGTTCCGCTTCCTGAAACCATAGGCATCTCCAGTGTACCGTCTTCAGTCTTGGACTTTATCACCGTTCTGAGGAAAGCCTCATTAATCTTCAGCCGTACTTTCCAGCTGTTCTCATCCGGGTTCTTTAGAGTGAACCGTGCAGATATCATTAACGGGGATAATTCAAGCTTACTAAGTAAAACTTCATGACCATCAAGGATAACGGTCTTACCCGGATAAAGAATTCGGGTCACCGTCTTTTTAAACTTGGGATCCAGTGTGAAGCTGATCTTGAGTCTTGGCGAGTAATGCATATCCGCAAGGATGGTGCCAGTCTTGGGATCGTCCATCTTGCCGGGGTTTACGGAAGCAATCTGAAACTCTGCCTGTAATTCCTTGGGAAATGGTTTGCTCCGATCCAGTACAATCACGGTCTTCCCGTAAAACTTATGATAATTGTCCTGGCCCAACACTTTGTCATGAGCCCCCATTCCCCCGCTGGTGGTCAGGTAAGATCGGGATTGAAGGTTATACATTTTACTGCTACTGACATTATACACTTCCTGTTCTTCATCTGTAGTAGCGGTATATAAACTCATCAGCTGGATGTAATCGTTGCGGATTGCGGATTCTAAAGTTGCTGCATCATTATCATAAGAATTTAATTCCTTAAAGGCCTGAAGCTCTCCCCAATTGACAGTTTGCGGCACCACCGCTGTCCGGGGTTCTTCGTGTATAGGGATTATAAACAGCAAAATAGCGATTACTGCGGCAGCTGCCAACCCGAACAAAGAGCCTGTCGTTAGCACAGACCGTTTACTATTCCGGATGCCCCGCTCCATTCCGCACTGAACCGCAATCCTTATGTCTCTGCTGCTTAGTTCCGCTTGAATGTGCCGCTGAAGACGGGCCGCATCTCCGCATTGGATGAAGACTCTGTTAATCTTTTCATCTCCACGCCCGTCATCGTCATCTTTCCCCCTCCTCTCTATCCCTACATAGTATAAGACGGAGCGTGCCCACAAACGGTTTTCCCTCCATGTAAATTCACTTACTCATCCCCCGGTAAAAAAGAGAGCCCTTCCCATCGGGAACGGCTCTCATGTGAGAATACTGATACTCAAATATTATTTACAGAACCCAGTTCCCTTTGCGGAACACTGGCTCGGTGGTTCCATCAGCCAGTTCACCATCGATATCCAGCTCAGCTGAGCCGATCATGAAATCAACATGGGTCAGGCTGACGTTGGCGCCCCGTTTAAGCAGCTCTTCACTGCTTAGGCCTACGCCGCCCTCAATATTTACCGGATACGCGCTGCCCAGCGCAAAATGGCAGGAAGCATTCTCATCAATACCGGTGTTATAGAAAACTCTGCTCAGTCTTGAAATGGGTGAGTCATGCTGCACTAAAGCCACTTCACCCAGATAAGATGCCCCTTCATCGGTCTCCAGCAGGGAGGTTAGATGCTCACGTCCGGATACAGCATCATAAGCAGTAACCTTGCCATCAGTGAAGGTAAACGTAATCCCGTCCACAAGGCGGCCATTCAGGTTCAGCGGAAGTGTGCTGGTTACAGTGCCGTTAACCCCGGTCCGCTGCGGCATGGTATAGATTTCCTCTGTAGGCATGTTCGCCACAAAATACACGCCGCTGCCATTCTCGCCGCCACCGCCGCGCCAAAGATGGCCCTCTGGCAGTTCCACATGCAGGTCCGTGCCCGGAGCGCGATAATGCAGGCTTTTGTACCGCTTGGCATTCATCCGGTCCTGGCTCTGCTTCAGCTGGGCAATATGCTTACGCCAGGCAGCTACCGGGTCCTCAGTCCCCACACGGTTCATCTGAAAGACAGCTTCCCACATCGCATCGATACGATCTTCCCGGGGAAGATCTGCGAACACCTTATCCGCCCAGGCGCGTGTCGGGGCTTTAATCAGCGACCAGCTGATTTTATTGCTACGTGTGTAATTCTGGTATTTCTTACGGGCTATGGCTGCAGCTTTGACGGCTGTGGAGACCTTGGCGGAATCAATCCCGCGGAACAGCTCCGGATCAGGTACTTTAATATGTAAAATCGCTCCGCCCTCTTCGGCGAACCCTTCGAGCATATCCGCATGCCACTGCGGGTAATAACCGAATGAGTCCTCGGGCGCCTTCTCGTAACGGATACGCGTAACCGCCTCGTCATCCCAGTCCACCATTACATATTTCGCACCGGCTTCATAGGCTTTGCCTACGATCAGGCGCGTAAGCTTGGCTGTTTCCAAAGGCGAATGAATCATCAGCACTTGCCCTGGCTGCACATTCACTCCAACCTTTACTACCAGATCTGCATATTTCTCGAGCATCAACTCAAAATCCTTCATTATTTTCGCTTCCTCCATCTCTGATTGAACTCTTGCTCCCACTTAAAAAAGCTTCAGCTGTTATTTTAACGCAAAATGAGTGCTATGGCGATTAATTGTCCATTGGCCGAAAATTTATCAGACAAAAGAAACAGGCAGTTCCGCTGAAGAACCGCCTCTTAAAAAATCCATTTCTGTCCTACTGTTTATCCACCTGTAATAAAGTAACTTCCTTCACCGTGTACGTACCCGCCAGCTTCTCTTCAGCAATCACATTAAGCTTCGCCAGACTTGCGACCTTCGACGGGTCCGCCTTGGAGAGCAGCCGCCACACCTGCGGATCAGCCAGCGTGTTGTAGAGCTTTTCATCGTCATATTCTTTGCGGTTCTGCGTAACAAGCTTCACTCTATAGCCGCCGATGACCTTCTCCGTCTCCCTCTGATCCGCACAATAGGCCAGAATCTCCTGCCGGAGCTCAGTCAGCTCCTTTTCGATATCCTTCTGCCTGGACTTCAGCTTATAGTACTGCTGTACTTTCTTTTCCACTCTTGCTCACGCTCCTCTCCTGACATATGTATGCTGGAGAGATTGAATATATTGATTAACTACATTGATCCAATTTCTAGATAATTCTATAATAATATTAGTTGTTTGCAGTGAATCCGGAGAGGAACAGCGTCTAACAGCCAGCAGAGCATTCATGCTGATTCCTAATAGCTATGCTGCTGGTAAAAGAATGCATGCTCAGCCAAATTATTTGACAGCAGGTGGACCATGTTTACTTCGTATCTGTTTCCGATATCATATGCCTTTATGTCTTTTCCGGTAGCGGCGCTGCTCTTTACATTGCCCTTTCTAATTGTCCAATACCGGCGGCATGGCTACATCCATAAGCTTCGGGCGTTGGTGCTTTATATGCTCCTGCTCTATTTACTGAATGCCTTCTATCTGATTATGCTGCCTTTCCCTTCCTCAAGACACAATCTGCCTTTAGCAGGCAGCAGCATTCAGTCTGTCCCTCTGCAATTCATCAGTGAGATTCTGGACAGCACCAGTTTGTCGGCTGATCAGCCGTCCACCTATTTGACGATTTTGCGCAATCCTGCCTTTTTTCAAGCCTTATTCAATATAGTATTAACGGTTCCTTTCGGCATGTTCCTGGGCTACTACTTCCGCACCCGGTGGGTGGTATGCATTCTCCTCTCCTTTTTGCTTTCATTATCGTTTGAAGTAACGCAAATTACCGGAATATACGGCTTCTTTGACAATCCATACCGGATTTTTGATGTCGATGACCTGATTACCAATACACTTGGCGGAATTGCCGGATTCAGAATTGCACTCCGGATTTCGGGACTGCTTCCCCAGATCGAACAACTGGACAGCAGGGCGAATCTTAGTACAAAACGTGTTACCTATACCCGCAGGGCCATCGCCTTTATGCTGGACTCCTGTGTGTGGCTAACCGCTGCCGTTATACTAAGCCTGTTCCCGGTTCCCTGCCCTTTATGGATCGTACTTGGGGTATGCTTCCTGCTGATTCCTTGCTTGACCCGGGGACGGACCTTAGGGAAATGGATTGTACGTATCCGTGTAGAGGGCTGCAACAGCAGCCTCCGGCCATGGATGATTGTCCTAAGATACGGTTTGCTCTATGGAGTAACGTTCGGCATGAATATTCTGCAGTTTAATTCGGCATGGGTATACACCCTTGGACCGGATATATCCGGTCCGGCCCGCGGTATAGTGCTGCTGGCAGATCTGCTGTTCCTCATTCATCTAATCATCAGCATGTTTAAGAAGGAGCCGCTGTTCTACGAACGATTAAGCCGGACCCGCAATATCATTACCTGGCCTGAGAAACATCAGCAGGCAGACACAGCAGAGTTGCCGTTATCCCTTAAAGGAAAAGGAGAATCTATCAAGTGAACCCATTTAAGACAGACTTATGCAATAAGGACAGCAGCCTGGACTGGCAGGAGTGGATTATTGAAGCGGATATTGCTTCCATGCAGGATGAAATGACCAAAGGCTCATTAACCGCTGAACAATTGGTGAGTCTTTATCTGGATCGGATCAATACGTATGATACTGTCATCAACTCCGTGCTGGAGCTTAATCCCGACGCACTGGTTATTGCCCGCCAGCTTGATATGGAGCGGATACAAACGGGAGCCCGCAGCAGCCTGCACGGCATCCCGCTTCTTATTAAAGACAATATAGACACTGCAGATAAACTGCATACAAGTGCAGGATCAATTGCATTAGCAGAGTCAACGGCAGCTCAAGACGCTGCGGTCATCAGCCGGCTGCGTGCAGCAGGTGCCATTATTCTCGGGAAGGCTAATATGACGGAATGGGCTAATTTTATGGCACCCGGGATGTGGGCCGGATACAGTTCACGAGGCGGGCTCGTCCTCAACCCCTACGGACCCGGCGAGCTGTTCGTAGGAGGTTCCAGCTCCGGCAGCGCGGCTTCAGTAGCAGCCAATCTCATTGCCGCGGCTGTAGGGACTGAAACATCCGGCTCGATTATCGGCCCGGCCAGCCAGAATTGTATAGTAGGAATTAAACCAACCGCAGGACTTGTCAGCATGGATGGAATCATTCCCGGCATCGGCAGCCAGGATACCGCAGGTCCGCTGGCGAGGTCAGTCTCCGATGCAGCGGTCCTGCTGGGATCGATGACCGGACTGGATGAACTAGACACTCAGGTGTCCGGAACAGCCCGGGGGAGTAGAATAGCAGATTACACGGTTTTTTTGGATACGGCGTATTTGCAAGGGGTGCGGATCGGTATCCCTAGAGCAATCTATCAGGAGCTCGATGAAGAAGTTATAGCTATTATGGCAGAAGCGATTGAGCTTCTTGAACAACAAGGCGCTGTGATCGTTGATCCCATTGAGCTTCCCTGTCTTAACAGTGAATGGAGCCCTGTGATGCTGCAATATGAGTTCAAAAGAGGGCTGAACCATTATCTGGGCAGGCTTGCTGAGTCGTTACCCGTACATAGCTTGAGTGAGCTTATCGCCTATAACAACATGCATAGTGACAAAGCTCTGAAATACGGGCAAGGCATGTTAGAATGGCTGGAACAGTCCGGAGACGGAATAACGGAAGAAATGTACCTTGAACAGCTTCGCCTGTCCCGCGAACAGGCCCGTGATCAGGGAATTGATTACGCCTTGAAGAAATATCAGCTGGATGCCCTCATGTTCCCGGGTTTTCACGGAACAGATTTGGCTGCCAGGGCAGGCTATCCGCTCATTACAGTTCCCGCCGGCTTTGCAGCTAATGGAACCCTAACACCAGGAGGATATACTACAAAAGGACCGCATGGCGTCACCTTCTCCGGCACAGCCTTTAGTGAGCCAACGTTGATCTCGATCGCATACGGATTTGAACAGGCGTCAGGGCGGCGCTTCCAGCCCCGCCTGTCTAAATAAACAAGCCTTTATTCATTTATCCCATGAGGAGCTGTGAACATGAACATGACCGGAACTTTATCTCCATTGCCAAGAAGTCTTCCCGAGGAACAAGGTATCCGCTCAACCGCGGTATCTGCATTTCTGGACCGGATTAAGAAGCTGAACATTGAGCTGCATAGCCTGATGGTACTAAGGCATGGCCATGTTGTTGCAGAAGGCTGGTGGTCTCCGTACAGACCTGAACTTCCTCACATGCTCTTTTCACTTAGCAAAAGCTTTACCGCTACGGCGAGCCTTTTGCCAGCTCTGTATCGTTATGCCGGAGCAGGATGCGGTTGTGGCCGTTACCAGCGGAACAAATGAGACGCAGCAGGTGATGGATGCTGTCTGGGAGCTACTGCTGCCAAATATGAAACCTGCCTCCTTACTTCATGAGCAACCTTCTGCAGCAGTAGACTTGGCTGCTCTGCTCAGCGCACTGCAGATTGAACCGCCACGATGTATCCGGTCTTCAACCCTGGAAAGCACCTTGAGCAGTCAAGTCTATAAGCTGGAAGGAAAGGAGCTGGATAGCGGCACACTCGAAGTTTCTTTTAACGGGAATGAAGCGGTGCTGACTATTCAAAATTGTTCAGTGCGACAGAGCAGCTTGTGGAAACGCCTTTTTGCATCACAGCAGAAATAACCGTAAAAGAGAAATCGATTCAACTCACACAGTCCTTCAATGTGGCCATGGGGCCAAACAAACCGGTTACTGTCGCAGGCTATCTCATAGAATAAATTACAGCTTTTTAAACCTTCTAACAAAACAAGAGGATATGACATTCCTTAACAGGGATGCATAGCCTCTTGTAATAATACCTAACTGGATATCTATTAAGCTTCCAGACCCTTCATTGTGAGCACTACCGGACAATGGTCACTTCCCAGTACATTACAGTCTATGGCTGCATCGATCAGCTGCGGCGCAAGCCGTGAAGAGGCCAGGAAATAGTCGATCCGCCAGCCGACGTTCCGCTCTCTTATTTTCGGCATATAGGACCACCAGGTATAGGCTCCTTCTGTCTCCGGATAAAAAAACCGGAAGGTATCGATAAAACCCGACTCCAGTAGTAGAGTCATCCGTCCGCGTTCTTCATCAGTGAACCCGGAGTTCCCCCGGTTAGACTTGGCATTCTTCAGATCAATGTCTGCATGGGCAACATTAAGATCTCCGCATACGATGACCGGCTTACGTTTATCCAGATCCAGCAGATAGGTGCGGAAACGATCCTCCCATTCCATTCTGTAATCCAGCCGTGTCAGATCCCTTTTGGCATTCGGAGTATAGACATTTACGAGATAGAAGCTGTCAAATTCCAACGTGATCGTCCGGCCCTCAGGTTCGGAATCTTCTTCCAGGCCGTATCTTACTGCGATGGGTTTGATTCTCGTAAATACAGCTGTTCCCGAATAGCCCTTCTTCTGGGCGTAATTCCAATACTGATAATATTCATCACCCTGCTCCAGTACAATTTGCCCCTCTTGGAGTTTCGTTTCCTGCACACAAAAAATATCTGCAGCACTTTCTTTGAAGTATTCGTTAAAACCCTTGCCCACACAGGCGCGCAGGCCGTTTACATTCCAGGACACCAGTTTGATCATCGTCATTCTCCTTACATTTTCACTAGAATTATTCCAAGTGTAACATATTCTAAGCGGATTGGAGTTCATAGACATGGTACAATAACTGGGCTTGCCTCTAATTATTCTATGAAAAACGCGAGGGTTTCTAAATCTATGAACACATCCATTCTGCTCCGAAGCTTTAACTTTTTGTATTTTGCCTTACTGGCAATGTTTATCCCCTTCCTGCCGGTCTATTTAGATGATCAGGGCCTGACCCCGGCACAGATTGGTATGGTTATTGGGACTGGCGGGTTCATCACTATTATTGCCCAGCCTTTATGGGGTATGATCAGTGACCGGACGAAAACGATCCGCAAAGTACTGCTGCTGCTCCTGCTGTGCTCAGCTATCACCGGCTACTTCCTGTATGACTCCAGCAGCTATATACAGCTTATTCTGCTCGCGATGCTGCTCTATTTCTTTCTAATGCCGATCGACCCGCTGACAGAGAGCCTCAATTTCCGGATTGCCGAGGCTAGCGGTATCAGCTATGGCTCTATCCGTACTTATGGTGCACTTGGTTACGGCATCATGGCTCTGCTTACCGGTTATGTCATGTATTATTTTGGGGCACACGGTTTGGGCCTGCTGTTTGCCGTCAGCTGTCTGCTGGGCTTTCTAGTCAGCTGGAAGATGCCAGATGCACCGGTATCAGCGAAACCAGTCACGCTGAGCAGCCTCAGGCATTTTTTCAGCAATAAGGAGACCCTGCTGTTCCTGCTGCTGGTGTTCATTATGTCTGTGCCGGCAAGAATGAACGATACCTTTTTAGGAGTGACCCTACTCGATCTTGGCGGAAGTGCAGCACTCATAGGCCAGTCTTTTTTTCTGGCGGCAATAAGTGAAATCCTTGTCTTTGCACTAAGCTTTTGGTGGCTTCGCCAGGGTAAGGAGCTGATTATAATCAGTTTCGCGGGTGCATGTTATTTTATCCGCTTCTTTCTCTCCGCCTGGATCACTGATCCGCAATTGCTGGCATACCTTCAGGTTATGCAGCTCTTCACTTTCCCCGTCTTCTATTCTGCGGCCATCCAATATTTGTACCGCATGGTGCCGGAAGAATGGCGGGCTACAGGTCAAACGGTGCTGACTCTTCTGTTCTTTGGAGTGTCAGGTATTCTGGCCTCCTATGCGGGAGGTGCGCTGTATGGTTACTACGGAGGTAGAATCTTTTATCTGTGCGTGTCAGCGATGTCTTTTGCGGGCACAGTCTTCGGACTGGCTCTTTACCGGACTTACGGCAATCGTTCTAATGGAGTAGAACCGAAGGTCTCTTCATAAGGCCAAATCTCTCTTCCTTAGCAGCCTCTATCGATTACGGATAGGGGCTGTTCTTTTATGGACGCAGCAGCCTATTAAAATGTGCGAATCTCCCAAGACATCCGTTATAACACTCATAGATTTACTGAATATGATATTCTATCAAACACAAAGGAGGTCATCATGATGGCTATCTTATTACCTATTCAATACTTCAATCTGGCTCCATCGGTAGGTAAATCCTATTACGAGAATCTTGCCGGAGGCATTAACGCTGCTGTTACTGTTAACAACGGCTCGGCATTTCCCGTCGATCTCGTTATCTATCGGGTAAATGCTCCAGTAGTCACTTACACTATTCCAGCACTGAACAGCCTTACGCTGTCAGTAAACTTGCTGCTGGTTGCCGCGCTGTTAAGTACAGCTGCCGGCGCAGTTTTCGGCACCATTGAAATCGCAACATCAGACTTCTAATGTACAACAGAGTATCCGCCATACTCACTCATGAGCATTCCCTCTATCAAACACCCCTGGCCGCTAAGCGGTCAGGGGTGTTTTTCAGACTATATTATACGGCTCTTTCACATGAGTTCTTCAAACCTATTAAGCTTCGAGATCAGGCATCGGCCCGGTGTATACGGATTGAGGACGGAATATTCTGTTATTCGCCGCTTGCTCAAGAATATGCGAAGTCCAGCCGACAATTCTTCCTGCCGTAAAGGTTGGAGTGAAGATCTCCGGGTCAAGCTGCAAAGCACGCAGAATGGCCGCAGCGTAAAACTCTACATTGGTAAATAAGCGGCGGCCCGGTTTGTATTCCTCCAGCAGGCGGATAGCGGTGTGCTCTACATGAATGGCCAGATCAAAGGACGGGTCTTTACCGTTCATCTCTACGGTCGCAATCATCAGCGCTTCCGCGCGCGGATCCTTCGTCTTATAAATCCGGTGTCCAAAGCCCATAATCTTGCCTCTGTTATCAAGTACAGCACGAATCCACGGCTCAGCCCGGTCCATTGTTCCAATCTCGTCCAGCATAGCAATGACTTCAGAAGGTGCTCCGCCATGCAGCGGACCCTTCATCGCTCCGATAGCCCCGCATACAGCTGCACACATATCTGACTCGGTGGAGAGGACGACCCGGGATGCAAAGGTAGAAGCATTCATACCATGTTCCATGCAAAGAATCAGATAGGCGCTGAGTGCCCGTACATGGGCTTCTTCAGGGATTTGCCCTTTCAGCATATACAAATAATTGGCGGCATGACCCAGCTCAGCAAGCGGCTCAATAACCGGCAGGTTATTCAATTTGCGGTATCTGTAAGCAATAATTGTCGGCAGCACCGAGGTTAACCGGAGCGCCTGGGGAAGTGTCGGCGGCCAGGTCGCATTCACCGGTTCTCCTAAAGCTGCTACAGCGCTTTGCAGCACCAGCATCATAGGAACGGATGGAGGAAGCAAATCAATCATTCCGCGCAAATAGTCCGGGATTATTCTCGCTCCAGCCATATCCTGCTTAAGTTTCTCCAATTCGCCCGGATCCGGCAAATGCCCGTTCCACAGCAAATAAGCCACTTCTTCATAGCTTCTGCTGACCGCAAGCTCTTTCGCCCAGTACCCCCGGTAGACCAGATGCCCCTTCTCGCCATCCACTAATCCAATATCTGTTTCTCCTGCAACTACGCCTTCTAATCCGGTAACCTTTGCCATCATACTAGCTCCTTTTCCGCTCATCTGAAAGTTAACATCACATTAAAAGTATATGCCGGAAACTCGATATTGCATATTTATTGTTTTTTTATGAATACATAAATTATTTTTATCAATTGTTACACCTATACTATTTCATTAACTGTTTCAGCTTGGCTTCCGTATTGGAGTCCTTGGCTGGAGTATAGATGCTGCAGCGTAAATCCGTACTGCCATGCACCTGAAGTGAGGTCAGGTGAAACAGCATTTTCCCTGCCTTGGCATGACGGAATTCCAGCACCACATCCGGTGCACTGCTGACCCGGCTCTCCTCCCACAGCTCGTGAAAAGCAGAGTGCTGGGCCTTCATCTCCGCGATAAAATCGTCATACCAGCTGTCTTCCACATACTGCCCGTAATACGCACGGAAAATAGACAAAAACCCCCGGACGAATTGCTCCCAATTCACGGCCAGCCGCTGGAATTCCTTACGCACGAACAATAGGCGGATCATATTGCGCTCTTCCGGCAGAAGCTGGGCAAAATCCAGAAAGACATGCGCCGCCGCCTCATTCCACCCGACAATCCCGCAGCGGCGGTCCGAAATAATCGTTGGGCAGGTCGTGAGCTCCTGCAGAATTTTCTGCAGAGACGGGCTGATTACAGAGGCCTCCTCCTGCTGGAACGCGGCCATGCCTGGGCCATTCTCCAGCGCCAGGGCAAACAGATAATTCCGTTCATCCTTGGTCAATCTAAGCGCACCTGCGATACATTCCAGCACTGAAGGCGATACTTTAATATCCCTCCCTTGCTCCAGCCAGGTGTACCACGTATTACTTACTCCGGCTAACTGTGCAACTTCCTCTCTTCTTAGACCCGGAGTCCTTCTGCGGGTTCCTTCCGCGAGTCCCGCTGAAGCTGGCGTTATCGCTGCCCTGCGCGATTTCAGGAAATTGGACAAGGCCTGCAATCTGGTCTGATTGGACATGTTCTATGCCGCCCTTCAAATTAATGGTTCTACAATAGTAGTAATTATACTAGTATAAACCACAACTTGTAATAGGATAAATAAAATGAAAAAATACAGTTAACCCCCATACAGGGAAGCAATCAAAAGACTCGAGGAGGATTCATATGGAACGGGTAGTCATTACAGGCATGGGCTTAATTTCACCGCTCGGTAACTCGGTAGAACCATTCTGGAGACGCTTAAGCGCCGGTGAATCGGGGATCTCCCCGATCACTTCATTTGATACATCACACTTCAAAAGCAAGATTGCCGGAGAAGTCCGGGACTTTGATCCGGAAGCCAGATTCGGCCGCAAGGAAGCCCGCCGGATGGACAGGTTCACCCAGTTCGCGCTGGCATCGACCGAGGAAGCTTGGGCCGATTCCGGATTGCAGCTGGAGAAGGTTGACCGGATTAGAAGGCGTAGTTGCAGGAGAAACAGATATTGG
>CAKMKL010000045.1 GCA_927443375.1 uncultured Paenibacillus sp.
TGCCGGACTTGATGCCTGGAAGGTGCTGGTGTCAGGTGCTGACGGCAGTACGAAGTATCAGGTGTGGGCCGGGGAAGAGGTGAATGACAGCGAGTTAGCTGCGCTGCAGGCGGGCGTGGCTGCAGCGTTGCCGCAGCTGACCTGGACTACCGTTGCTGCCGGCGCCACCGGCCTGATCATCCGGACGGATGCGGGGATGGACTGGATCAGCGAAGGCCAGGCCTTTCATTACATCGTATCCGGTAGCGGGGCCAAGTTTGTGGCTGCCGGCAATGAAACCGGCATTCAGATTGTGGAGAGATCCAAACGTACCTACCGCGGTGATCTGGAGCTGAGCGGTTTGGCGGGATCCTTGGCGGTGATTAATGAGGTTCCGCTGGAGCAGTATTTATATGCTGTAGTCGGCGGAGAAGTTTCCTCAGGCTGGCCGGCTGAAGCGCTGAAAGCCCAGGCGGTTGCTGCACGCAGCTATGCTCTGGCCCAGGGAAACAGATTCGATGTGGCGAATGTGGTGGATACGACCCTTAGTCAGGTGTATAACGGCATCGGAGCCGAAGCGCCTGTCATTACCAAAGCGGTCGAAGCCACCGCCGGTGAAGTGCTGATGAGCGGCGGTAAGCTGGTCGAAGCCGTATTCTCTTCGAACAGCGGCGGTATGACAGCCGACCCTTCAGAGGTATGGAATAACGGCGGCAGTGTGTTCGTTAGTGTGCTTAGCGCCGAAGATGCCGCAGCGGTCTCTTCCTCGAAGAAATGGTATTATGTACTGCTGCCAAGCGGTATTTCCGGTTATGCCCGTGAGGATAATATTAAATTGACCGGCGACACAAATGCGGCGGGACTGCGTATAGCTACTGCAACAACCAAAGATGTGAATATCCGGCCTTTGCCGGTTATTGAGAGCAGCAGTAGTCCTGTAGGGAAGCTGAATCCCGGTGACAACGCCGTTGTGCTGAATCAGGTCTACGAATCCGGCAGCTATAGCTGGATTAAAGGGCCTTATACCTCAGCCGAGCTGCTGAAGAGTCTGAGCGGCAAGACAAATAATTCACTGCCGTCTTCCATTGTGAGTCTTCAGGTTACTCAGCGCGGGCCCTCCGGAAGAGCTACGCAAGTAAAGGCGAACGGCGAGATTCTGCAGGTGAAATACCCGGATCTATTCCGGTCGGCATTTAACGGATTGCCCAGCACTTTGTTTGATATTGTACCTTCCGGCAGTTATACTGTATTAGGCGCTGACGGCTCTACAGCAACCATTGGCGGTTCTCAAGCTGCAGGCGTGCTGTCTGCCACCGGCAAGGTTTCCGCCCAGAGCGGTGGAACCGTCGTTATGGGTGCAGATTCCTCCGCCAGAGTCGTTACCGGCACCAGCGGATTTTATTTTATCGGCTGGGGGAACGGCCATGGTCTCGGTATGTCTCAATGGGGTGTAAAGGGCATGGCAGATAACGGGTATGATTATAAGCAAATATTGCAACACTATTTTAGTAACGTTACTATAGTTAAGGAATGAAGACTGAACATGAATGTAGAAGATTACGACTTTCATCTGCCGGAGGAGCTGATTGCCCAGACTCCGCTGCCTGACCGCAGTGCTTCAAGGCTGCTGATGGTGAATAAAGAGAACGGGCAGCTCGAACACCGGCATTTTACGGATATGCTAGAGCAGTTTCAGCCAGGCGATACGCTGGTGCTGAATGATACACGGGTCATTCCCGCCAGGCTGTTTGGGGTCAAGGAAGATACCGGTGCCAAAGCCGAGGTGCTGCTCCTGAAGAATCTGGGGGAAGACCGCTGGGATGCGCTGGTGAAGCCTGGAAAGAAGCTGAAGACCGGTGCGGTTATTGTTTTTAGCGATGAGCTGCGTGCAGTTATTGAAGACGAGTCCGATATGGGCGGGCGGACCTTGCGCTTCATTTATCAGGGGATTTTTCAGGAAATTCTGGACAGGCTGGGTTCCATGCCGCTGCCCCCTTATATTAAGGAAAGACTGGATGACCGTGAACGATATCAGACCGTTTATGCCCGTCATGAAGGTTCAGCGGCTGCACCGACGGCAGGGCTGCATTTCACTAAGGAACTGCTGGAGCAAATTGCTGCAAAAGGTGTGAATATCGCTTATATTACCCTTCATGTTGGACTCGGCACTTTCCGCCCGATGTCTGTGGAGAAGGTAGAAGAGCATGTGATGCATGCAGAGTATTATGAGTTATCCCAGGAGACGGCCGATCTGCTGAATGCGGCAAGGTCAAGAGGCGGGCGGATTATCGCCGTTGGCACCACCTCCTGCCGTACGCTCGAAACGGCCGGAAGACAGGCTGGGGATGGAATCCTTCAGGCAGGCAGCGGATGGACGGATATTTTTATTTATCCCGGCTATCAGTTTACGGTAGTAAACGCGCTGATTACGAATTTTCATCTGCCGAAGTCAACCCTGGTTATGCTGGTTAGCGCTTTAGCGGGACGGGAGCATATACTTGCCGCATATGAGGAAGCGATTAAGGAACACTACCGCTTTTTCAGCTTCGGTGATGCAATGTTTATTTATTAAGCAATAGGAAGGGTTAAACATATGGCAGCAATCACTTATGAACACATTAAGACCTGCAAGCAGTCCGGAGCCCGGCTCGGCAGAGTCCACACTCCGCATGGTGTCATTGAGACACCTGCATTTATGCCGGTAGGCACACAGGCTACAGTCAAAACGATGGCTCCCGAAGAGCTCAAACAAATGGACGCTCACATCATTCTGAGCAACACGTACCATTTGTTTCTGCGGCCGGGCCACGATATTATCCGCGAAGCCGGCGGATTGCATAAATTCATGAACTGGGCTCGTCCGATCCTGACAGACAGCGGCGGTTTTCAGGTGTTCTCGCTCAGTGACATGCGCAAAATCACCGAAGAAGGCGTGCATTTCCGTTCCCATCTGAATGGGGACAAGAAATTCCTCTCCCCGGAAGTGGCGATGGAGGTTCAGAACGCGCTCGGCTCGGATATTATGATGGCCTTTGATGAATGTCCGCCGTTCCCCGCAGAATATGATTACGTCAAAAAATCACTGGAACGTACATCACGCTGGGCGGAAAGATGCCTCAAAGCTCATGCCCGTCCGGAGGATCAAGGACTGTTTGCAATCGTGCAGGGGGGCATGTATGAAGACTTACGCCGCCAGAGTGCAGCTGATTTGACTTCCATGGATTTCCCGGGGTATGCTATTGGGGGGCTCAGCGTCGGAGAGTCCAAGCAGCTTATGTATGAAGTGCTGGATTATACAGTTCCGCTCCTGCCGCAGACTAAACCGCGCTATTTAATGGGTGTCGGTTCACCGGATGCGCTGCTTGAGGGGTCAATTCGCGGTGTGGATATGTTCGACTGTGTTCTGCCTACCCGCATTGCCCGTAATGGAACAACGATGACCAGTCAGGGAAGACTCGTTGTACGCAACGCCCAGTATGCCCGTGATTTCGGGCCGCTTGATCCGGAGTGCAACTGCTATACCTGCCGGAATTATTCCCGCGCTTATTTGCGTCATCTAATCAAAGCCGATGAAACCTTCGGCCTGCGGTTAACGACATACCATAACTTACACTTCCTGCTGGATTTGATGCGTAAAGTGCGTGAAGCCATCAGGGAAGATCGGCTGCTTGATTTTCGCGATGAGTTTTTTGCACAATACGGATTGTATGATAATCTTAAAGGCTTCTAGAACACTCGATTGTGCTTAATGTGTACTGAAAGGAGGGAAAGATATGTTTCAATTTGCAGCAACTACGGGTGGCGGGGGCAGCATCCTGGGTCTTGTAGGCCCGTTTGTACTTATGTTTGTGGTGTTTTATTTCTTACTTATCCGCCCGCAGCAGAAGAAAACCAAAACGCGAAACAGTATGTTGAAAGCTCTGAAAAAAGGCGATAAGGTAGTCACGATTGGTGGCCTTCACGGGACGATCACCGAGATTTCCGATGATATCGTTGTTTTGCGGGTTAATGATGTAACCAAGCTCACCTTTGACCGCGGTTCGATCAGCCATGCGGTTACAATCGCAGAAGGTAAAGAGTAGTTTTAACCACATACATAAAAAGCGGCAATTCTCTTTTGGGAGAATGCCGCTTTTTTGTGTGCTTTAATCGTTCTAGCAATATCTGATTATCACTGAACATCCGTTGCCCGGCTACGCACAGCCAGTGATTCTTCCCCGCTGCGTAGCGTAAGCTTCGCGAGCTGGACAGCTGCGGAGGTGGAGAGTACTGCGAGCAGTGTTCCGCCAAGCATGTCGGTGAGCCAGTGGATGCCGAGATAGAAGATTCCGAACACAATCATAGCTGCAGAGACTGTTGTAATGACCATCCAGCGCCGGTTGCCGGAACGGTAAGCCAAGATCGCTGTAGAAACGGAAATGGCCGTATGCAGGCTTGGAAAGCAGTTGTTCAGACCGGAGAGAGGTCTATATTCCTGTTCGAATCTCGGGAAAACGTCAAGCATTGTAAACCGCACCCCTGCCGGAGCATAGGACCAAACCTCATTTACCGGGAAATACAAATAGAACGGAATGGCAACCGCATAGACGATCATGATCGTGTAGCAGGTGGCATAGAGCATCACGCGGTTTTTATCCAGCAGATAGACGCCAAGTGATGCGGCGAGTACAGACTGGAGCATGAAAATATAGAAGAAAACAATAATCGGCGTCAGCCAGGGAGAATAAAAGAGCTGCTGCACATACTCTACAAAATGCCCCTCCAGCCCGAAGATGAAGGACGTAAAATCGGAGCCGAGATGCATCTTCCTTTCGAGCTGCAGTTCATATTTGTTAAGGGTTAGAACACTAATCATTCCGGCAATAATCAGCAGAAACTTATAAGAGCGCAGCAGTTCTTTGAAGATTTCCAGAAATGCCAACAAAGGATTACGCCGGGTACCGAGCCAGATTAACAGCACTACAATAATGACGGTATAGAGAACTACATGATTCATGGATTGGTACAGCAAAACATTCAAAGCCTCCTTGAGCTTTTGCACAGTCAGATGAATCCAGTGTAACATATTTTCGAAGAAGGTTTTTATTTTTTAGAATATTCTACTTATTAGGTTTTTTGCAAATTAACCCCAAACATTCCTCCAAGTGCCCCAATCGCTGCCGCAGCCAAAATCCACAAGCCGTCAATGCCGGCAGGCGAGCTGTCAAGCGCGAGAAATCCGACCAGCAGCACAATCACCCCGTAAAAAGTGCCGGTTAGCGCACCTTGATACCAGCCCTTGTTAACGGCTCTGCTTCCGGCAGTCAGGCCGCCGAATGCGGCAGCAATACCGTGGACAATATAAGTATACATTGTAAGGTCCTGCTCTTTAAGGCCGCTGCCCCACAACAGGAGTGAGAGAATAAATGCCCCTGCCAGCATCCACATAAACGATCGGCATAAACCCGACAGAACTGGATTTGCAATTCTCCACGAAAGCAGGCGCCGGATTAAGTACATGATACAACCTCCTAAAAGTTTTTTGAGCGTAACTCCCGAGAATCAGCTTCAAAAAAAACTGTCTTCGGAAGCATACGCTTAGTTTTTGAGCATGGGTGTCTTTAACTACTAATCAGTGTATGGGAAGGCTTGCCCCAATAGTACAAGAAAGGCATGTCTGTCCTTTTACCATTAATTTATATGGCCGCTTCCGAATGTTCCCTTGGCAGGGAGGCCAGAATAGGGTTACAATCAACCACCCCGGAGACAGGTACGCGGGTGAGAAGCGGAAGGGGGAGCGAAGAGAATATGTTCAAGCATATTTCTATCCATATCTTTCTGACCGTGCTGATGTATATCCTCATTTTCCTGAGCATGCGCATTATGGGGAAGCGTGAAATCGGCAAGCTGTCGGTATTTGATCTGACGATCTCCATCATGATTGCAGAAATTGCTGTGTTTGTGATTGAAGATATCGAACGGCCGGTCTACGACGGAGTTGTACCTATGGCAACACTGGTTTTGATACAGATATTAGTTGCACAGCTCAGCCTGAAGAGCAGAAAACTGCGGCTGCTGGTTGACGGCAAGCCCAGCGTCCTAATCGCAGACGGGAAGCTCAACCGGAATGAAATGCGCAAACAGCGGTACAATATTGACGATTTGCTGCTTCAGCTACGGGGGCAGAATATCGATAGCCCTGCTGATGTGGAATTTGCGATACTGGAGACCAGCGGGCAACTGACAGTTATAGAAAAAAGTAAAGGTGTCTCATCAACGAACCAGTCCGGCAACAGCAGTACGGCCGCCGGGGAGCAGGAGCAGGAATCCAATGAAGGCGGGAAATCGGGTACTGCCGGGAATTCGGGCGCCTCTGGGAGCACTGCGCTGCTAGGCAAAAAGATCCGGTATGAAGGCCTGCCGATTCCGCTGATTATGGACGGTAAAGTGCAGGATGATAATCTGGAGATGATCGGTAAAAACAGATTCTGGCTGCGGACCCAAATCCGTCAAAAAGGGGTTTCTGATTTTCGTGATGTGTTTCTCTGTTCTATCGATCATAAAGGCAAAATTTATGTAGACCGGCTGCACAGCCGATGAACTTTTACCGCCGCCGTTTGAAGAATGGCACCCGGTCTAGATCACGTACAGAGATGAGGCCGGAGAGCAGGCAGATTCCCAGATAAAGGGCCATGCCGCTCACGGCGGATAATAAGAACTGCAGCCACCCTGCGTCAGAGAACTGTACAGAGGTATACACGTATGACATCCCGGCTGCCATGATGATCATTGCGGTGAGTGTTTTGAGGGGGTCGGCGATTCTCAGTGATAATTTAATCAGTTTTACCACGCTTGCTCCATGCAGCAGTGTGACCAGAATACTGTTGACCATAATCGCTATGATGGCACCATAGATCCCGTACTCTGGCTGTGAGGCGAGCATTAGGATGAGCAGGATTTTGACCACCGCACCAATCAGCGTATTAATGAGGGCCCGTCCCGGCCGGTCCATGGCTTGAAGGGCTGCCTGCAGCGGTGCCTGGACATACAGAAACAGTGCAAAAGGGGCCATCATCCGCAGCATTGGGGCGGTGTCCGCATTGCCGTACATAAGCGTGCACAAGGGTACGGCAAGTACATACATGATCGCGGCAAAAGGGGCGCCCGTGACCATCGCCAGCCGCAGAGCCTGATGCATTCTTTTATGAATCGTAGTCAGATCATGACGGGCTGCCGCTTCTGACAATGAGGGGACAAGCGAAACCGCAAGTGAAGAGCTCAGCACTCCGGGAAGCAGCAGCAGCGGAATGACCATACCCTGCAGTGATCCGTATTGTGCAGTGGCTGCAGCAGTCGCAATTCCGGCCAGCGCCAGACTGCGGGCGGTAATGATGGACTCCAGTAAATAGGAAAAGGAGCCGACAAGCCTCCCTGCTGTGACAGGAACGGCAATACCAAGCAGACGTCTCATTACCGGCCCCGCCGGTTGATCCTCCATATTTAGTTTTTCAAGTACCGGCTCGGACGGCTCTGCGGATAAACTGTTGTCCTTTCTATCTCTATTCACGATAAAGTAGTACTGCAGCAGCAGCGCCAGCATTCCGATAATCTCTCCGACGGTTACCCCCAGCATCGCCCCCGCTGCCGCAAAAGCAATCCCCTTCGGCAGCAGAATCCAGGAGAACCACAGCATGAAAAATATCCGGATGACTGATTCCAGCACCGAGGAAAGTGCGGAAGGAATCATGTTCTGTCTGCCCTGAAAATAACCGCGGTAAATGGAAGACACTGCGACAATGGAGATCATGGGGGTCATACTGACGAAGGTATAGTATACCCGGCTGTCCGTCAGAACAACATTTGAGACCCATGAGGCGCATAGCAGTGCAATCAGGGTGAACAGAAGCCCAAGGCCCAGGCTTAGCGTAAGTCCGGTGTGCAGGATGCGGCGCGACTGGTCCGGGCGGTTCTCCCCTTCGGCTTCGGCCACCATTTTTGCAATGGCAAGCGGAATTCCTCCGGTAATCACTGTGACCAGCACGATGAAAAAGGGATATCCGAGCTGGTATAGGCCAACGCCCTCGGCGCCGATAATCCGCGGCAGCGCAATCCGGGGAATAAAGCCCAGCATCCGGTTAATGATGCCCGCAGCCAGCAGAATCATCGTTCCTTGAATAAAGCTTTGTTTCCTCAAAGGGCACTCCTTCTTCCTGAAAATGAAATCAATGCAGGTAGTCTGCCCGTAAATTAAAGCGGGCTTGTTTATTGATATGCTTGACCCTGTACACTACATGACAAGCTTTAGAATGTGACATCTTTTTGCGGGAAGCAGGAAAGCGGACAAGTAGGGTCGAATACATTCCTGTAGCCTGCTTTTAGCGAGGAAACTTTGGAGGTGTCATCACGTGGAATCGGAACAATTGAATTTTGACGAACTTAGCGATGCGATCGAGGCCATGTGCTCCAGTAAGGCGGAGGAATTCCAGCTGCTGGGCTATGAGTACGTAACGGGCAAGGATATCTGGGATTGTGTCAGCCGCAACTATGCCAAGGAGGGCAAGCCGCCTCTGCACAAGCTGGTGAACGATATTTATTCATTAAAAGCCACAAGCTATATGAATTATTTGACAATAGCGGCATACAGGGGATTCACCTGATCAAAAGGAACGATTTTCTTTTGCAAACAGCTATTGGAAGCGTTAAAGTAAAAGAGGATCATTTAAGCTGTACCTATCCAAACGGATGGCTTGCGACCCATAGCATAGCCGGCCGTTTCTTTGTGTGAATAGGGCACCGTCATTCTTCCTTGAATTGACGGTGATTTCGCACGTAGCTATAATAGGAATATTGAGTAATGAAAGGGGAACTAGCAAGAGCATGAAGAGACTGTTGAGCTTTATCATTACCGTGCTCGTTTTAACAGGCGTTATGGCGTTTACAACTCCCGGGCTGCTGGACAGAGTCCGGCTGGGTCTTGATCTGAAGGGCGGATTCGAGATTCTGTACCACGCTGAGCCGATGGAAACGGGAGGAACGCTGACCCGGGCTTCACTGCAAAAAACAGCAGAAAGCTTGGAAAAACGCGCGAACGCACTGGGAACAAGCGAGCCTGAGGTGACTACGGAGGGAACAGACCGCATTCGTCTGAAGATTGCCGGCGTTACCAACGAAGCTGAAGTCCGCAAGAAAATGAAAGAACCTGCGGTTCTGACTTTCCGCAGCGCTGCCGAAGGCGATGCAACAGGAGTTTATAGCAAGATTGAACTTGTGGGCAGTGATTTTGTTGAGAATGCTGCTGAAGTTCAGCGCAACAACCTGAACCAGCCAGAGATCAGCATCACTGTTAAAGATAAGAAAAAATTCGCGGAGATTACCGAGCGTCTGCTGGGTAAAGAACTTGCCATTTATCTCGATGATCAGGTGCTAGGTTCTCCACCAACGGTAAGAGCTGTATTGACCGACGGTAAGGCTTCAATCTCCGGAAATTATACGATAGATGAAGCACGTGCATTGGCTGACACCATTAACCTGGGTGCCCTGCCGCTGAAGCTGACCGAGAAATACTCCCAAAGCGTTGGAGCTACTCTCGGTAAACAGTCTCTTGATCAAACGATCAAGGCCGGTCTTGTAGGTTCTTTGATTATCCTGATCTTTATGATGGCTATGTACCGTCTGCCTGGTGTTCTGGCCAGCTTTGCGCTGATCCTGCATACTTGGCTGCTGATTCTGGTCTTTGTCATCGCTGACTTTACCCTGACACTCCCCGGTATTGCCGCATTTATCCTCGGTATAGGGATGGCGGTGGATGCTAATATCATTACGAACGAACGGATAAGAGAAGAGATGCGCAGCGGTAAGAGTATCCTGTCTTCCGTAAAAGCGGGTAACAAAACCTCTTTCCGGACCGTTATGGACGCCAATGTAACGACCATTATCGTTGCGGCCGTTATGTTCGCATTCGGTACCGGCGCGGTTAAAGGCTTTGCGCTGATCCTAATTGTCGAAATCGTGCTCAGTATCGTAACGAACCTCTATTTTGCCCACTGGCTGCTCACAGTGCTGGTTAAAGCCGGGACTTTGAAAAAACCGAAGCAATTTGGGGTAAAGGAGAGTGACATCCGTGCGCTTTAAGAAAGATATGGATTTCGTACATCTGAGTAAATATTTCTTCATATTTTCAATTGTAATTACTGTACTGGGTGTAATCTTCCTCGGATTTATGGGACTTAACTACAGTGTAGATTTTAAGGCTGGTTCCAACGTCGATGTGTCGTTGTCCAAGTCTATTACGCAGGATGAACTTCAGCCCGCTCTGAACAATCTGGGACTCTCCAAGGAGCCAAGCATTACAATCGGTGACAAGCGGGTGAATATCCGCTACGATGAAGAGCTGGACAATGAGCAGAGTGCTGCATTAAAAACTGCGATTTCCAAACTGGATGACAAGGCTTCCTTCGAAGTCAACACCGTTGATCCGGAAATGGCTAAAGAGCTGGCCCGTAATGCGATCTATTCCGTGCTTATGTCCAGCTTATGGATTATCGTTTATGTAATTATCCGTTTTGAATGGCGGTTTTCCGTTGAGTCGATAGTAGCACTGCTCCATGACGCATTCATGGTTGTGGCCATCTTCTCGATCTTCCGCCTGGAGGTAGACCTGACCTTCATTGTCGCGGTGCTTACGATTATCGG
>CAKMKL010000046.1 GCA_927443375.1 uncultured Paenibacillus sp.
GAATTCTCCTCTCGTACGCATAACCTGCCAGTTTCAGCCCTGGTCTGGCCTTTAGGAAGCAGATGTTTTAAGATTATGTTACATCATTTTAGGGGTTTTAGAAAAGCGATGACTCTAAAGATTTCAGGAGGTGAATTCGGCCATGCATGGGAAAATTGTGCTCGTAACCGGCGCCAACTCCGGGATGGGACTGGCAACAACGATTGAGATGGCCCGCCGGGGGGGCAAGGTGATCATGGCCTGCCGCAGCCGGAAGCGCGGTGAAGAGGCGCTGACTGAAGCCCGGCGGCAGAGCGGTTCGAATGACATTACTGTGATGCTGTGCGATCTGGCTTCGTTTCAGAGCATCCGCAGCTTCGCAGAGGAATTCTTAGCGGAATATCCGGTACTTGATGTGTTGATCAATAATGCAGGAGTCGTTACTGTGAAACGTGAGCTTACAACAGACGGCTTCGAAATGGATTTCGGTGTTAACCATCTGGGGCATTTTCTGCTGACGAATCTGCTGCTGGATCCATTAAAGGCAGCGGAGCAGGGCCGGATCGTTGTTGTAGCCTCTGGTGCTTATAAGATTGGAAAGCTGTATCTGGATGATCATACGCTATCGCGCGGCTTCAATCCGGCTAAGGCCTATGCCCGTTCCAAGCTGGCTAATATTCTGTTTACCAGAGAACTGGCTGCCCGCCTGCAGGGAACTGCGGTTACGGCCAATGCGGTGCATCCGGGAGCGGTGGGGACAAGCATCGGAGTGAACCGCGAAACAGGATTCGGCCGCTCGTTGCTGAAGCTGCTCTCGCACTTTTTCCTGACTCCTGAGCAGGGGGCAGACACGGCCATTTATCTGGCTACCGCGCCGGAGCTGAGCAGAGTAACCGGACAGTATTATTACCGCCGCCAAATCCAGCAGTTGTCCCCTCGGGCGACCAATGCGCAGGAAGCGGCACATCTGTGGCAATGGAGCCTGGAGCAGACCGGATTGAGCCGGGAGCATAGCTAACCATAGGCAGACTGTACCCTATCAGGGCAGACTTATATTTTTTGACGTAGACTACACTTTGGGAGGAATGGCAGAATGGTTTGGCAAAATTACAGCATAGAAGAAGCGGCAATTGAGGATTTACAGGCAATTGTGGAGATATATAATTCGACGGTAGCAGGCAGGATGGTCACTGCCGATCTGGAGCCTGTAAGCGTAGAGGACCGGGTAAAATGGTTCCATGAGCATAACAGCCACCATCGTCCGCTATGGGTACTGAAGCAGGAAGGTGAGATTGCCGCCTGGTTCAGCTTTCAGTCGTTCTACGGGCGTCCTGCCTATAATGCAACCGCAGAGATCAGTGTCTATGTAAATGAGAAATTCCGCGGCAAAGGAGCCGGCAGCATTCTGCTGGCCAAGGCGCTGGAGCAATGCCCGCGTCTTGGTGTCGAGAATCTGGTCGGCTTTGTATTTGGCCACAATGAGTCTAGTCTTGCCCTGCTGCGGAAATTTGGCTTCAAAGAGTGGGGACTGCTGCCGGGTGTTGCTGTAATGGATGGCATCCAGCGGGATTTGGTTATTATCGGACGCAAGCTGTAACAGATAAGCCTGCTGTTCAGGAAAAGTGGACAGTCACTGAGTTGGAACCGTATCTGGCCCGCAATCACCGGAATCAATCCATGATTCAGACCACTCTTCCAGATCGCGGATTACCGATTCCAGGCCCCGGCCTTTATCTGTCAGGGAATATTGAATTCTTACAGGTGTCTCGGGAAAAACTTCGCGGAGGACAATTCCCTCCTGCTCCAGTTCCTTAAGGCGCTCCGACAGGAGTCTGCCGCTTACGGGCAGTGCCGCCTCGATGGTACTGAAGCGCTGCGGTCCCTGGAGAAGCTGATAGATGATTAAGCCCGTCCAGCGTCTGCCGATAATATCCATGCTTTTCTGTAACTTTGGACACAGGTCTATGGATTTCATAAGGCTCACCTCTTACTGAACATTATAAACGAAAAGACCTATAACTAAAACAAATTTGAAGGATATACAAGACCGAAAGGATGTCTGAAATGGCTAAAAAGAAGAAGACAGCAAGTGTACAGCGCCCCGCTCCTGCGGATGCCCCTGCTACACTTAAGGATCTGCTGAGCAGCGATGTGCTTAACAAGCTGAAGGCGCAGTCGGATGCGCTCAAGGCCGAAGAAAATGACAAAAAGGAAGCAGCCCGCAAGGCGGTTGAGGACCAGCGTAAAGCGGAGCAGAAGCGGCTGGAGAATGATTTTGCCCATCTTCTGGACAACAGCAGCCAGGACTGGCATAAATTTAAATAAACTAAACTTTACCAAATTCAGGGTTGACAATCTGCAGCAGCGCCATTTAATATTGGGTTTATCATTTAGAGAAGGGAGGCCGATGGGTCATGATTGGAACAAATGGTTTGAGAACGCCGGTAAGCCGAATGACAACCGCATATGAACAATCTGATCTCATCGCCTTCGTCCGGGAGACATGATGCGCTGCCCAGCTCATCAGTCACAACTGTATACGGGTGTGCTTTGAACTTGTGGAAGCTTGAACTTGAAGCTGCACCCAGCGCTCCGGGAGCCGTACGATCAGAACTGATCTGCGGCTCTTTTTGTGTTACCTGAAATTTGCTATCCGCCTAACCAACTTGAGAGGAAATGAAAATCATTTATGAATAACATAGAGCAGCAAGCGGGCTATGAGCCCCGCTATAAACATGAGGTGGCCCTTCCGGGCGGCGATCTCAAGGTGTATGCCAGCGAGCAGCTGTTTGGCTCACTTGATTACAAAGTCCTGGAAATGGCCAATAACAATCTGCAGATTCCGGATATCGAATATATGAGCTATACCCCGGATGTGCATGTAGGCGTAGGCACCTGCATTGGTACTACCGCAGTCTGGGATGCGGCATCAGGTTATGTGTCGCCGTCCATCGTGGGCAGTGACATCGGCTGCGGAATGCGGGTGCATCTGACCAATCTGCACAAGGACGATCTGCGTGAGGTTAAGCTGCGCCGGAAGCTGGTCCGCGCAATTGAGAAGTATTTGCCGATGGAGGCACAGCAGCGCGGTCATTACAGCGATATCCGGCTGGAGAATATCGTCCGCAAGGGGCTGCACGGCCTGCCGAATAAATATATCCCCGACAGCTATACGCCCAAGAAATCAAGCGCGCTGTCCCATGTGGAGATCAGCAAGCTTTCCTTTGACGAGGAAATCTTGAATGAGCTGCCCGATATGGCCTGGCACCGCGGTCACCGCCAGCTCGGCACCCTCGGCGGCGGCAATCATTTCGTGGAGATTCAGGCGATTGAAATTGCTGAGGAGCAGCGGGGAGTAGCCGAAGCCTGGGGACTGCAGGACGGGCAGGTTGCCGTGATGATCCATTCCGGCTCCCGGGCCTGGGGCGGGCTGGTCAACCAGTTCTGTACTCCCGCCTTCGCGAAGGTGATGGGGCAGCTGGGGCTCGGCAGTGCCGACCCGCGGCTGATTTACGCCCCGCTTGCGCATCCGCAAGGCCAGCGCTACGTCAATCTGATGTACTCCGCGCTGAATTATGCGGTGGTGAACCGCCATCTGATCGCTTACGGGGTCCGCGAGGCTTTCCGTGACGTGTTCGGCACGAAATGCGAGCTGCGCACGCTCTACGATCTGATGCACAATTATGCCTGGAGAGAGGAGACTTCCTCAGGTACCAAGTTTGTGCACCGCAAAGGGGCGACTCGCGCCCTGCCGGCAGGCCACCCCGATAATCCCTCAGTCTATAAGGCGACCGGACATCCGGCGCTGATTCC
>CAKMKL010000047.1 GCA_927443375.1 uncultured Paenibacillus sp.
GTGGTCGGCGACAAAACGCTGCTTGATTTGAACTATGAAGAGGATTCCAAAGCAAAAGTCGATATGAACGTTGTCATGACCGGCGGCGGGGCATTTGTAGAAGTGCAAGGCACCGGCGAAGAGCGGCCGTTCACCCGCCAGGAGCTTGACCAGCTTCTCGGTCTTGGAGAGAAAGGCATCTACGAGCTGATCGCCGTGCAGAAGGAAGTGCTCGGTCCGATCGCGCTCAAAATCCCTTCCGGCCAGCCTGGCCAAGAGGTGTAGCATGAACGCCGGCGGTGGAATTCTGATAGTCGCAACCAAAAATAAAGGCAAGGTCCGTGAGTTCCAGCATGCTTTTGCGCCGCTTGGACTGACCGTGAAGAGTATGTTCGACTACCCGCAGCTGCCGGATGTAGTGGAAGACGGGACAACCTTTGCCGAGAATGCATTCAAAAAATCCAAAGCGGTCGGCGAGGCCCTCGGGCTGCCTGTGCTGGCCGATGATTCCGGTCTTTGTGTCGACGCTCTGGACGGCCGACCGGGGGTCTACTCGGCGCGTTATGCCGGAGAAGACGCCCGGGATCAGGACAATAACCTCAAGCTGCTGAGCGACCTGGAAGGGCTGAAGCAGGGCGAGGATACCGGCCAGCCGCTGCTCAGTCCCGCCCGTTTCGTCTGTGCCTTGTCGCTTTATGATCCGGCGGACGGCCGGGAGCTGACGGCAGAAGGCACAGTGGAGGGCTGGATTACCTCTGAGCCGGCGGGTGGCGGGGGGTTCGGCTATGACCCGCTCTTTTACCTTCCGGAGTATGAGAAGACGATGGCTGAGCTGACGCTGGAAGAGAAGCAGATGATCAGCCACCGGGGAATGGCGCTTAGGCTGCTGACGGATAAGCTGGCCGCGAAGCAGCGGAAATAGCGGCTAGTCACGGCTTGCGGCAAGATTACAGTAGTGTTGCACCGTAATTCAATTAGTACAATTACAGGCCCTGTCCGCAGTCTTTGCGGGTGGGGCCTTTTTGTGCTGTGCAACTACAAAATAAATTGGAAATGCAATATTACGCAGTGGCATTTTTTAAGCATAAGATGAACTTATCCCTCCAATATGGAAATTTCCCCCTAGCTCTTTGAGCAGCAATGCTTGAAAATTAGAAGTGCCTTCACACCTTCTAAGTAATAAATCCTTCACCACCATTCACTCCACCATTCACTCCACCCTTCCTACCCGTTCACACACCTGATAGACCTTTTCTTTGGCGAGTTCAACCTAAGGAGGCAAAAGATTCCGGCACCACAGGCAGCGGAGAAGCTTCATGCGCTTTTTTAACATGTAATCTTCTATTTGGCTGCCGCTAAATTAATAGAAAGGCAAGTGAGGGTGAATCCAATTCCTGGGGGTGAGCGCTGAGTCTTCTTTTCTGAGCATGCAGGCATAAGCATTACCATTCTAGTCCGAACGCCGTCGCCGTTTCTTGTACCTGAACAGGATTGTGCTACGCATTCAACCGAGGAGGTAACCACTTCAATGCTGAAGAAACCAAAATCGAGGAAAGCTGCGCTGCTGGGGCTTATAGCTGTTCTGATCCTTACGCTTGCCGCCGGACTGGGCAGCAGTGTCAAAACCGCAAATGCGGAAGGAAATTACAAGCTGGTCGGGTATTATGCATCATGGGCTGCCTATGGACGGGCTTTTAACGTAACGGATATTGATCCTACCAAAATGAATGTGATTAACTATGCCTTCGCAGACATCTGCTGGAACGGTGTACACGGGAATCCCGACCCGACCGGACCGAACCCGGTTACCTGGAGCTGCCAGAATGAGCAGGGCCAGACCATCAGCGTACCGAACGGTACGATTGTGCTGGGTGATCCCTGGATCGATGCCCAGAAAAGCTTTGGGGATGACAAATGGGACGATCCGATCAAAGGCAATCTGAAGCAGCTGTGGAAGCTCAAGGAAAAAAATCCGAACCTCAGGACTGTTATCTCTGTCGGCGGCTGGACCTGGTCGAACCGCTTCTCAGATGTGGCGGCTACGGCTGCGACCCGTGAGGTGTTTGCTAATTCCGCGGTCGACTTCATCCGTAAATACCAGATGGATGGTGTGGACCTCGACTGGGAGTATCCGGTGAGCGGCGGGCTGGCAGGTAACAGCTACCGTGCAGAAGACAAGCAGAATTACGTACTGCTGCTGCAGAAAATACGTGAAAAACTGAATGCGGCGGGTACTGCCGACGGCAAAACCTATCTGCTGACCATCGCCTCCGGCGCAGGTCCAGCCTATATCCAGAACAATAATCTCAGCGGCATCGCTGCGGTTGTGGACTGGATCAACATTATGACCTATGACTTTAACGGAAGCTGGAACACCACGACCGGACACAACGCACCGCTATATTATGACCCTGCGGCAGCGTCTTCCGGGCTTACTGAGCCGGCGAATTATAATATCGACAAAGCTGTTACCAGCTACCTTTCCGCAGGGGTTCCGGCAGGCAAACTGGTGCTCGGTATGCCATTCTACGGGCGCGGCTGGGGCGGAGCACCGGGTACGAACAATGGGCAGTATCAGGTATCGGCTGGTATTTCCTCTACTGGTACTTGGGAGAAGGGGAATTATGATTTCTACGACCTGGAAGCGAACTACATCAACAAAAACGGCTACACCCGTTACTGGAATAATACGTCCAAAGTGCCTTATCTCTATAATCCTTCGGCACAAACCTATATCAGCTACGACGATGTGGAGTCCATCGGCTATAAAATCAGCTATCTGAAGTCCAAAGGCCTGGCCGGGGCCATGTTCTGGGAGACGAGCGGCGACCGCAACAGAACCCTCCAGACCAAACTGAGCGCCGAGCTTGGCGGTACTGTGGTTACCCCAACCCCAACACCGACTGCAACGGTGGCGCCGACACCAACAGCTACGGCAACTCCAAAACCAAGTGCCACGGTAACACCGACCGCAAGCGCAACTCCTGGCGTTACAGCGACGCCAACGCCAACGCCAAGTGCCACAGTGACACCAACCCCAACACCGGGGCAGTGTACAGTAGCAGCCTGGAGCTCTACTGCCGTATATACAAAAGGCCAGCAGGCCTCTTACGGCGGTATATTGTACGAAGCCCAGTGGTGGACACAGGGCGACCGTCCTGATCAGAGCGGTGCTTATGGGGTGTGGAAGGTGATAGGAACCTGCGGCAATACCGCGGCTTCCCCGACACCGTCTCCTTCCGCAAGCGCCACGCCTGTACCAACCGATACGCCGACTGCAACGGTAAAACCGACCGCAACACCTGGAGCCGGTGCATGGACGGCAGGTATCGCTTATAAAGCAGGTGATGTGGTTAGCTACAATGGAGCATCTTATACTTGCCTCCAGGCGCACACCTCACTGGCGGGCTGGGAACCGGCGACCACACCGGCTCTCTGGAAACTGAACTAATTCCGCTTACCCCGCATCCGCTGGGTATATAATTATTATTAAAGCTTGCGGAGAAGGAAAGGCTTCTCTGCAGGCTCTTTGTTGTGCTTCACGTATAGCGTGATCATGGGACTGCCCCCTGCTCCCAAGCCAGGTTTTTTGCCGAAGTGCGGTTCTGTATTCATAAGCTTCCAGCAGCTGAAATATAATGATGATGCCGCTGCCCGGTTTTTAACATTTATGGAACGTAAGTGCCTTTGATTTCGTTATAGTAGTATATAGCGGAAGGTGGTGGGTCACCGATGGATGTCTGGGCGTTATGGTTAATCATTGCCGGCGTCTTGTTTGTCGTAGAAATGTTTACGTTTACATTTTATTTGTTATGGCTCAGTATCGGAGCTTTGGCGGGCGGTGTGGTTGCAATCTTGTTTCCGGAGGCTATCTTCCTGCAAGTGATGGTCGGTTCACTGGTTGCTTTGGGTCTGACGGTGTTTACCAAACCTCTGGCCGCGAGACTCCGGAGCTCCCGGGGGTTCAGGGATACCGGGACAGAGATCGTCGGCAGACAGGGGCTGGTCGTGGAACCGATTGTGCCGGGGCGTTACGGGCAGGTCAAAGTAGGCGGTGATACGTGGAGTGCAACGTCCACAGAAGCGCTGGGCAAAGATCAGAAGGTTATCGTTGTTAAAAGAGGTACCACGATTATTGAAGTAGAACGATGGGGGGACACGTACTGATGGAATTAGCCATTTTAGGAATTATCGTTGTTGTTGTCGTAGTATTTATCGCACTGACGATCAAAATCGTTCCGCAGCAAAGGGTAGGCGTAGTCGAACGGCTCGGGAAATTTAACCGCCTGCTAACACCGGGTCTGAATATCCTTATTCCGGTTATCGACCAGGTACGGACCTATCATGATTTGCGGATTCAGCAGGCCAACGTCCCGCCGCAAACGGTCATTACGAAGGACAACGTGCAGGTGCAGATTGATACGATCATCTTTTATCAGGTGGTAGGCCCCGAAGAAGCGACTTATGGGATCTCCGATTATGTATATGGGGTACGCAACATCTCCACGGCAACAATGCGCCAGATTATCGGGAAGCTGGAGCTGGATGAAACCCTGTCCGGCCGGGAAAAAATCTCCTCGGATATCCGGCTCGCCCTGGATGAAGCGACGGAAAAATGGGGAGTACGGATCGAACGCGTGGAGGTCATTGATATTAAGCCGCCGCTTGATATCCAGGAAGCGATGGATAAGCAGATGAAGGCAGAACGCAGCAAACGTGCGATTGTCCTTGAGGCGGAAGCCGCCAAGCAGGATATGATCCTGCGCGCGGAAGGCGACAAGCAGAGTAAAATCCTGAAGGCTGAAGGTGACAAGGAAGCGCGTATCCGTCAGGCGGAAGGCATGCGCCAGGCGCAGGAGCTGGAAGCGCTCGGTCAGGCCAAGGCGATTCAGGCAGTGGCGGAAGCCGAGAAATCGCGTATC
>CAKMKL010000048.1 GCA_927443375.1 uncultured Paenibacillus sp.
AAAGCGATGCCTAACGGCCAAGAGGTTCAAGCTGACAAGGTGCTGGAAATCAACGTGAACCACGATGTTTTCAAATCCTTGAAGGCTGCTGCCGAAGGGGACAAGGAGAAGCTGGGTCTGTACACGAATCTGCTGTACAATCAGGCGCTGCTGATCGAAGGTCTGCAGGTGAATGATCCGGTGCAGTTCACGAACGATATTTGCAAAATCATGGTTTAAACTACGCGGCATTCCTGCTAGGGAGTGCAGCTGAAACAACCCGCTTCCGGCGCTGGCCGGGGCGGGTTGTTTTGTTGGTTATGCTAAGTCCCCGGAATCGGCTGGAACCAGTCACCGGTAGGCTGATATTAGCTAATTGCTTCTGAAGCTATCAATAAAATTAGCGGCCAGCGAGGATAGAAATTTATCCTTGACCCATACAGCCGCGATGCGGGTATGCAGGGACTCGCTGCGGATTTCCTTGTACAGCAGATTGCTGTTGTCAGCCAGGCTGAGCGCCGACCTCGGAATGATCCCGATGCCTAGCCCGGCATTGGCCCAGAGCAGGGTTGTGCGGGCATCATCGTTCATGCAGAACACATCGGGATTGAAGCCATGCTCCAGGCAGGTTTCGCGGATCAGCTGCTCAAAGCGGCGGTAGATGATTAGCGGTCTGTCCTTCAGCTCGCTAATATCAATGGAGGTTTGTGCACTGCTCCAGTCATATTCGGCAGTCATCACGGCAATCATAGGTTCAGCCGCTGCGTACACGCATTCTAGATTGGTGCTGATGAACGGGGTGCGGACAATACCGACTTCAATGATTCCTTTATTTAGCAGGTCGATAATCGTATATGTATTGCCTTCATGGATTTCAAATTTGACCCCGGCATACGTTTTATGGAATTCCAGGAGCCTGTCCTGCAGCAGGGTGGCAGCGGAAGAAGAGACGGTTCCGATCGAGAGCGTTCCCTGCAATCCATTCACGAAATCATTGATTTCCCGGGTGGTCGAGTCTGCCAGCTCCAGGATTTGCTGTGCCCGGCCGCGCAGGATCACCCCGGCATCGGTGAGCTGAACACTGCGCGGGCCGCGCTCCACGAGCTTCACACCGAGCTCTTCCTCCAGCAGCCTCAGCTGCTGGCTGAGCGGCGGCTGGGCCATTTGCAGCTTCCTTGCCGCCGAAGTGATTTGTCCTTCTTCGGCAATAGCCAAAAAGTATTTGAGCTGTCTGATATCCATATGAAAACCTCCGGATTTGATATATGCAATTCGTATCGCATTGATACGAAACCAATATTATTAATATGTAAACGGATATGACATAATCATAACGGGTCTTTTCATGATTTCATAGGGGTTACATATTGTATAGGCTGGTGAGTTAATGATGTTTAAAATGGCTGTTTTTCTAAAACCGTACAAAAAAGAGGTTATTCTCGGGCCGATCTTCAAGCTGCTTGAGGCGATACTGGAGCTGCTGCTGCCGACAATTGTCGCGCTGATCGTTAATAACGGGATCGGTAAGAATGACAGTGCCTATGTGTACAAAATGGGCGGGCTGATGCTGTTCATGACGCTGCTTGGCTTCGGCTGTTCGATGATCTGCCAATATTATGCGGCCCGCGCATCCCAGGGCTTCGGCACCTCACTTCGCAACAAAATGTTCAAGCATATCTCCTCCTTGTCTTATGCGGAGCTGGACCTCTTCGGTACACCTTCGCTGATCAACCGGATCACGAATGACGTGAACCAGCTGCAGCTGGCAGTGGCCATGCTGATCCGGCTGGTTGTCCGGGCGCCGTTTATCTGTATTGGAGCGATCATCATGTCGATGATTCTGGATTTCCGGCTGTCGCTTATCCTGCTTGCGGCAACGCCGGTATTTGGAGTGATCTTGTATTTGATCATCACCCGCAGCTCCCCGCTATACCGCAAATATCAGCAGAAGCTGGATCATCTGGCGCTGGTGCTCAGCGAGAACCTGTCCGGTATCCGTGTCATCCGCGCCTTTGCTGAGTCGCGCCGGGAGAAGCGGCGTTTTGATGCTGCATCGGATGACCTGACCGCGACCGCGATCCGGGTCGGACGTATCTCCGCCTGGCTGGGTCCGATGACAACTCTGGTCGTGAACGCGGCCATTATTGCCATCCTCTGGGCAGGCGGCAGACACATCGATGCCGGACGGCTATCGCAGGGTGAGATAATCGCTTTTATCAACTACGTGACCCAGATTCTGCTGGCGCTGATTGTTGTCTCGAATCTGGTTATCCTGTTCACCAAGGCTTCCTCTTCTGCGAACCGGGTAAGTGAAGTACTGGCGGCAGCCACCTCGGTTTCGGATGAAGGGAATAGCGCTG
>CAKMKL010000049.1 GCA_927443375.1 uncultured Paenibacillus sp.
TCTGGGGCATACAGCCACAGGCTTGAGCTTTTTCAAAAGATTATTCTGCAGATCAGAAGTATTAACCACCGATTGTAGTAATCACTGTATCAAAAGGAGCCAGCTCCAGCGTCTGCAGGCCGTACTCCGTCTCCACGGAAGTCTTCTGCGGCTCAGCGCTGTTATTAATTACGACCAGAATCTTGCTCTCCGGATAATAAGCGCACTCCGTATAGAGGTTATCCGTGATGTACCTGTTGTCATTCAGCTCATCACCCGCATAACGGATCAGGTTCAGCAGCAATCTGGTATTCTCCAGATTGAATTCGAACGAAGGAAGGTAGATTCCCTTGCCTTTGCCGAAGATATTCGTGGACAATGTAATTCTGCCGCCGGATTGCTGCACTACGGAGGCCGCTCCATCGGTGAGATAGATTCCCTGCTTGGCTTCAATGGTTGCGCCTTCAGGCAGCAGGCCGGGCTCATCCTTAGCTTCAAAAGCCCATCTGCCATGAACGACTCTGGCGCCGGTATCTTCATCCAGGCCGAGAACATGGGCCATTCTGAAGTAGGTGTCATAGCCTTCAACGGCAGAAGGCTCGTTAACCCCGATGAACGTGCCGCCTTCGTATACCCATTTGGTCAGAAGGTCTACAACTTTGCTGTCCTTCCAGTGCTTGCCGCCGCTCCAGGCTGAACCGGCCGTACCGGCATTGATTACAACATCAACGTTCTGCAGTACGCCCTGACGGATATCCTCGAAGTCAATGAACTGTACTTCCACCGGCGACCCGGATAACGCTTCATTGATATGAATCAGGTCATGCATGAAGGTTTCATGGAAATGGCCGGACAGCGTCCACGATCTCAGCTTGCCCCAGCTGTGCAGAACCGCTACCTTGGTCTTCACCTGATACGGCTTACCCTGGTTATGCAGCTCCTTGATCTCCCTGAATTCATCAGCAATCTTCTCGATATAATCGCAGAAATCCGGATAAGGCTCGACCAGGTGCAGGTATCCGCCCAGTCCAATCCGGTCAATCGGCTCCCTGAGCAGCGCGCGCCTGATGTTGATCCAGTATTTTTTGGCGTCCAGGGTAGGATCGCCGCCCTCCATAAAGGTAGGGGCGCCGCCCAGGCCTACCGGGAACAAATAAGGATGCAGCCGGATCTCATGCGTGTCCACCTTTACCCCTGAACACATCCGTGCTTCATAACCCGAGAATACGCATTTGATCATCCCGTCGAAGCCAAACTCCCCGAACCGGTCATTATAAGGCTCCATGCCCACCCAGCTGTCATCATAGAAAACATACGCCTGTTTGCCGTGGTTATGTACAATGTCAATGAGCTGCTTGCTGAAGCCGATCACAAAGTCATTAATAAAAGCCATCCAGTCGAGCTTGCGCTGCTCCGCCGGAATATGACTGACGCGGTATTTCCCGCCGTTTACGAAATCCTCAGCCGTCAGCGGGTAGCCATATTTTTTGGCAAACACATCAAGTGCTCTGGCACTCACCGTAAAATCATAGGAACCCCAGTCCGAGAACAGATGGCGGTTACGCTCACTGCTGCCCCAGATCCAGGCGAAATTATAGAATAAAGAGGTAAAGCGGACCACGGTTGTTTCCTTATGCTCAGCGCACCATTTCTCCATCCAGTCCAGCATATACGCCTGCGTTTCCGGATACATGGGATCTATCTGCAACAGATGCTCTTTGTCCCAGTTATTCGTGGTGTGGTTGTACATGGAGATCTCTTCCCAGATCCGGTAGGCCATGAAGCTGACTGTGTATTTATGCCAAGGCGTAATTCCGGTCAGGACCACATTCCCCGATTCGCGGTCATAATTCCATTGTTCTCTCGGAACCTCTTCCCCGGTCGTCCGGTCGATAACCTGCCAGTATTTGAACGCTTCTTTGGAATCATTGACTCTGAACTGTTCCGCGAAGAAATCCTCCATCAGATAGACGGATAAGTAATCCTGCACCGCCACCTTCGGATTCGTAATCAGAAAACACTGCTGCAGCTTATCCAGATTCTGTGATGCCCACTCATTGTGATCTCTGATGATACAGATCGTAGAATAAATTCCGTATCCTGCATTAATAATCTCATCGGACAACTTCGTGCCGTCACTGTCACGGATAACATCGGCACCCCAGCGTTCCGCCAGTTCCAGGGTTAGTAGTTCATAACCGGATTCACCCGGCAGGGTAAAAGCCCCCTTATTCGGTTTGGCCAACCTGTTCCCCTCCTATTTAATCATGTCGGACAGAAAAGCAAGCGCTAAGCCTTGTCCCCAGCCCTGGATCCAGTCCTTAGGAATATTGCGGTACCCTTCACGGTCCTTCATCACGGCAGTTCCGCCCGACACCCCAAGCACCCGTCCATCTTCGCTGATATTCTCCAGGATGCCCTTAAGCGCTTTTTGCACATATTTGATATGCAGCGGATTGCCGTTATTAATCATAGCCGCGGCAATCCCGCAGGAGGCAGATACCTCTTCATAAGATTCCTCGTCATCCAGCACCGTCCGCCACAGGCCGTTCTCTGTCTGCACCAGCTTCAGCGCCGCCAGCTGATCACGCAGGGAACACTCCACATCCATACACTGCGGATACAGATACCAGTCCTTCAGCAGCGGTTTGACCTGCGACATGGTATAAGCGCCCCAGGCATTGGCTCTGCCCCAGTACAATCCGGACATGTGATCCTGCTTCACATTGTTGTAGCCGTGGAACCAGAAACCTGTGCTAGGATCCTGCAGGTATTTGATATGCCAGTAATACTGATTGAGGGCATCCTGGATCATCGCCTGATCATTCAGCTTGCTTCCGACGCGCAGCAGGAAAAATGCCGCCATAAACAGCGTATCCGCCCAAGCCTGCTCCGGAAAATCATTCGCCACAGATACGGTATGCTGCAGCACATGGTCTCCGAACCTCAGTGCATGATTCTGGAGATAATCCACCTTGCTCATCACAATATCCCAATATTTCTGGTTGCCGGTCTCTTCGTACAGCGTGATCATCACATGGCCCATGGCGCAAGTGTTGACCGTCCAGTCTGGTAAACCAAGCTCAATATATTCATCTGCCCACTTCACAAGCATGTTCAGATAATCCTTATTTCCGGTAGTCTTATAGGCTCTGGAGACCCCGTAATAAGCCACCCCGCAAGGCCAATCCCACGTTAAATCCATAGCCAATGTTTTGCGGGTAACCTTGTCAATTACCATTAGAATCTGTTCTCTGTCATAATCCAATTGAAGCATTCTTATTCCCCTCTCGTCCGCACACGCCCCCAAAGGCGATTGAGAGCCGTCCGTCTTATTGTAAACGCTTTATAGTTTCTATTGTAAGCAGTATAATGGTATACATCTAGGCACATTCGCAGCAAAACTGCGCAATTTCGACTATTTATCCTTATAAAAGTCAATAGTACTAAGTCTTTTGGGATAGGCCGTGACTACAGAGAATATTTGGACTTCCGGCCGCTGTTGTCTTCAGATTTCTTGATTAAATCGCCACTGGCGGTTGAAATCCGAAGACAAAGGCGGACACTATGCTCCTACAGTTCCAAAATTCCCCTCCGCCACTTTTCCCTAAAGGTATAATTTCATACACAATATAAGTAAGAAAACTTTTATTGTCCATTACCTGTAAAGCAATTCTAATTAACGTAATGAGAACGGGAGATGAAATATGCCCAGAAAAAAGAAACCCGTCATCGAGTACCGCCACTACAGCCTGCCGATTAACTTCCCTGTCCTGCTGTTAAGCGGGGAGCGCTGGAGGATTTCCGACATCAAAAGCGAGCATCTGCATTTCCATAACCATTTGGAGATTGGCATTTGCTATTCAGACGGCGGCATTATGGAGATCAAGGGGGAAGCCGTCCCTTTTAAAGCCGGAGATGTCACGATTCTCCCCAGATATCTTCCCCATACCACATACAGCTCGCCCGGTACCGCCAGTCTGTGGTCCTATCTTTTTTTCTCGCCGGAGGAGCTGTTTCAACCCTCTCTAAAAAGCGCTTACACCAGCTTCGAGCCGAATCTGTGGCGGATACAGGGAAAGAACTGCATTCTGAACAAGGAGCAATATCCCAAGATCCATTCACTCGCCACATCGGTCGTAGAGGAGCTGAGGCAGCAGAATCCATACTATCAGGAAAGTGCGTATGGCTTATTACTGTCTCTCTATATAGAGCTCCTTAGAATCCATTCCACGAATGAAACGCTGACTGAACAAGATACCGAGCATAATCTAAATGGGGATTTTGTCATTTCTCCGGCGCTGGAGTATATAACCAAAAACTACATGACCCCCATCACCATCGATTACCTGGCCGAGCTATGCCATTTAAGCACCACCCATTTCCGCAGAAAATTTCATGAAATCATGGGTACAGCCCCCCTCGATTTCCTGAGCAGCACCCGGATTGAGGAGGCCTGCAAGCAGCTGAAAAGCACGGATGCTTCTATCCTTTCAATCTCCGAGCAGGCAGGCTTTCATTCCATCTCCAGCTTCAACCGCTGCTTCTCCCGGCTTATGGGCACGTCGCCCAAAGAATGGCGTAAAGGGGCGCAATCCGAAGCGCAATCGGCGAAGGCATCGATATTGGAGTTTACGGGTTGGGTGTGAGGAACGGGGGGATTGTGAATGGACGCAAAGATACGCTCCGGGGAAAATCCCGGAGCGTATCTTTGCTTTATATAAATAATTAACCTGCTGGTTACGTTTAGATCTAAATCATAGCAAATTTTATTGAACATTACGGATGCTAGTAATCTACCATATATTCAGACAACTTATATGCATGCAATAATAACTAAGCAATAGAAAGGCTTTGAGGGCGGCCGGCTAATCTCCCGGAAGGGAGGTGATGCCAGTGGAAGTATACCAAGCATTGACGTTAATGATTTCATTTGCGACTCTGATTGTGTTGATACTTTTTTTCCACAAAAAGAAATAGGCCGCCCCGGTCAAGGTAAGCGGTCCTATTTCGGTATGTAATCCTTCTTAAGCCTTCCGCCCTTAAAAGCGGCTGTTGCAGAGGGGAGTCGTGTTAGTAGCACGGCTCTCTTTGCATTATACGCTGTTTCTAACCTCACTATACCATAATCTGATTAAACTAAAAATACCTATTATCTAATTAATATATTTATTAGATAATGCTACCTCTCAGTGATCATTTCGCCAAACCCTTGATATTTACATCCATTCTAGCAAAAAATAAACATACTCATATTAGAATCATATCCCATTTGGGAAATATGTGGATTGGGTCAAAAAATAACCCCCATAATGGTATCGCGTTTATCGCAATAACAGTGGGGGTTAATGACTTTATGAAAATGTACTACAAAATTTCCGTACTCAGCGTAAAGCCCTCAATCACAACATCCTCGTCAACCTCGATCATGATGCAGCGTTTCCCCTGATAATTCACCTGCTTCAAATACCGCAGATCCTGCGGGCTGACGGAAATGGTTGCCACCTTGGTCTCGATCTTAATCGACTTGGTCGTGAATTTCGGAATCACGCTGCTTGCCTTCATTTCGTAGTTTCTGTCGTCGATGATCGTTTCGAAGGCCAGCTCCACTTTTTCTGCCGTCACGTTCTCTACCCCGCTCACCTTCAGGACGCGTTCCACATCCTTGAAATCCAGCGTAGGCGGCTCTTCCTCCCCTGCGGCATCCTCGATGACCTGCTGGATCTGCTCATACACCTGGGCAATGGTCGTTGTATCGAGCTGTTCGCCTGCCAATTCCTTCACGATATCCTCGAAATAGGCTCTCTCTTCCAAGGCGGTTACTGAGGTCTCTGCATTCAACACCTGCTCAATGAAATGCGGGTCCGGAAAGTTAGATTTTCCCGTGCAATATAGAATGCGGTTCACATCCGAATAGTTGTCCGTCACACTCGGATAAAAGAATCCCTGCTCCGGTGAGCTGAGCTTAACAATCGGATCGACGATGACATTATACTTGAACTCCCGCTCGACATAATCGAACATGAGATTTTTACGCTGCTGTTCCGTAGAATTCACACTGCACAGGATAAACTGATGTGCAAATGTCTCGTTCTTCTCACTCTCTTCCGCTTCATCATTTCTGGCCTTGGTCGGCCGGTGATACTGCCCGCGGACGAAGGTAATCACCGTGTCCTTTTCATATTTGGTATCGGCCAGCATCTTGTCCACCAGCATCAGCATCAGGTCCTGCCACTCCTCCGGATCACCGGTCACCAGGCCTTGGTGAAGCATAACCTTTGTCGGCTCCTCGGCTTCCTCCTGAAACTTCAGCTCGAACAGCTTATGGTCTAGCTCGCCGGTCAGCAGTTTTTTGAAGTTGCCCATATAGAGCTCCTGCTTCTCTCTGTCCACCATACCAAACGGCAGGCGCTCCCAATGATAAACCTCGCTGCTGTCCTTCATAATATAAACGTTAAGGATATCGTATAGACTCAGCAAATCATGATCCAGCTTAAACTGCTTGCGTATGTGCGCTACTTCTTTTTTATTCATAATGGATTCGGGGCTCCTTCAATAAGTTATGACTCTATCCAGTATAAAGGATGGGGACGAATTTTTCTAAGTATCTTACAGCGTAAAAATACCCATAGCAGATTCGCTACGGGTATTCACCAGGGAGCCCTTCTCCGGTTTAGGAGATTGCCGACGAAAAATAGAGATAAACTTGTGCTCACTGAGTGAGGGCACCCTCTACCCCTCAATCTGAATCTTCCAAGAGTTTGTCTATTTCAGCGGCCGCATGATCTAATCCATCCTTAACGGACAGGTCACCCAGAAATATTTTGTGCAGATAAACGGTATAGACTTCTTCAATTTTGCCCCAGTTCTTCACAGCCGGCCTCAAGAAGGTATCATCCATTGCTTCAACATAGGGATATAGATATGAATCTTTATTCACACTCATAGCTTTTACCGCCTCCCTGTTAGCCGGAATTAACCCCGCCTGTGCCATGATCAGCTGTGCTTCCTTGCCCGTCATCCATTTCATAAAAGCCCAGGCCTCCGCAGGATGTTTACTGCCTTTCATAATGACTAAATGTTCGCCGCCAATAATCGAAGACGGGCCATTCCCCTTTGGAAACGGTACAGGTAAGGTCTGCTTAAGAGCATGTTTGATATCCGAATCTTTCAACAACCTGTAAAACCACGGCGCCTCATCCGTTAAAATCATGTTTCCACTCCGTACCTCCCCCCAGTTATCGCCTTTGAGGGGCACCGAGGAGAGATGAATCAGGTCTTCCTTATATAGACTGGCCAGCTTTGCCACCGCCCGGATGGTGCCTTTGCTGTTCAAAAATCCTGAAGCCCTGGTGAAATTCTCATCCATAAACGAGCCTCCAAGGCTGAAAAGGTATGGAAGTGTATCCCATGCTTCCAATCCCCCCAGTCCAATCGTGAAGTGATGCTTACGAGCAAGCTCCAGAACTTCATCCATGGTGCGTGGAGGCTCTGAATAACCCGCCCGCTCCAGAAGCTCCCGGTTAAAGATAGCCGATTTGGTGTATACATTGAGTGGCAGAGAATAGTATTGATTCTTATAATAACCAACGCTCATGGCCTTACGATGAAACACATTGTGCAGAAGTTCGAACCCCGGAAACCCGGTTAGCGGTTCAAGGAGCCCATGATGTGAAAACTCTGGCACCCAAGAGATGTCCATTCGTACCACATCCGGACCACGGTTGGAGGAGGCCCGCGCAATAAGACTGTACTTTAATTCGTTATTGTTGGCTAAGTTAATGTAATTGACCCGAATGCCCGGGTTCATGCGTTCAAAAGCCGGAATCAATTCCTGCACTAACAGCCGGGTTTCTGCATCGTTGTAGGTATGCCAGAAGGTAATAACCGTTTTATCATTTCCGTGGAGCTTTTGAACATGATTCGGATCCGAGATCACGGACGGATTCCTACACCCGGCCGTTAACACTAAAGTCAGTAAAAAGGATATCCACCGGATGGCCATCTGTAATCCCCCTTCCTTAATCAGTGTGCGAGAACTATTATTTCATGTTTTCCCTATATTCTACCGGAGTATGTCCCGTTATTTTTTTGAACACCTTGCTGAAATATTTTACATCTTTAAATCCCGCGGCTCCGGCCACATCGTAAATCCGGCTGTCATTTTGCGCAAGCAGCCGCTTCGCTTCCCGAATCCGCAGCTCGATCAGATAGTCGATAAAGTTCATTTCGGTTTGTTTTTTGAATAAAAGGCTGAAGTAACTTTTACTGAGATGAACGGTATCCGCTACGCATTGGAGCGTCAAGTTCTCGGTATAATGAGCAGCTATATATTCCAGCGCCTTAGTAATCAGTTGCCCGCCGTAACCGTTATCAGACAATTTAGGAACAAAGGACTTCCCCATCTCCTCCAGCTCACAGATCATGAATGATGCCAGTTGTTCCAACGTCTCTGTCTTGCGAAGCATTTCATACCGTTCTGAGAGCAGGGATCCTGCGTCAGCATGTGACTGATAAGCACCTGCAAGGAGGCTGCACGCCTCCAGCTGTACTTGTTCCGGGTTCAAGATCCCGCTCTTCCAGCGCACAAGCGCAAAATCAATTGCGAACGAAGCCGGATCACCCTTATGGATCATCTCAAAGAAGGGTGTCCAGTCTTGATTTGCTTCTATATCAGTTAACGTTTGAACATGATTGGCTTCCGATCCGCCCCATCGATGCAAGCCGCCAAGCCCTTCAAAAAATCGTCTTTGGCAAGCCCATCTGCTCTCGGCAAATCCCTTAAGTATTCTGCGCACTCCTTGCTCTTGGGCGAAGCCCACCGACGTCGAAATTCCCCATTTCGCTTCGAGCAGCCGCTTCCATTGATCGAGCTGTTCTTCCCCCTCCCCTTCAAGATCCGGAAAGATGAGAAACAGGCTGCTTTCAGCCACCAGCAGTGCGCTACCTTCCCTCTTCTGCTCATAGAAGGCTTCTTGCAGTTCCTCAAGTAACAACTGCACATACAAATATCCGTAATTTTCTCTCCACTCCTCAGCAGCATCCAGCATAAGATAAACACAGACATAGGCTTCTTCCAGCCATGGCGGAGCCCAAACGGTTGATTCGGGAAAGGTCTGCTCTTGGGCGATGTATCTTTTGATTTCCTGTTCGACACGTTTTCGCTCCAGATAGAGCGCCCCCTGCTGGTAATGATTCAGTTCGGAATCCCTTCTCCTTTCTTCCTCCAGCATGGAAATACTACGGTGAAGGACGGCCAGAAGGTCTTCCCGTTTCAAGGTCAGCTTTAACAAATAATCAACAGCGCCTAGCTTAAGTCCTTCTTTTACATATTCAAAATCACTATAATTGCTGATCAGGATCACTTTTAGCCAAGGGCAAAGTGCCAGCGCTTGCTTCATCAATTGAATACCGTTCAGCAAAGGCATTTTGATATCTGTGATCAGAATATCGAAGGAATGACTTTCTAAGGCAGACAATGCCTCCACGCCGTTAGCGTAATGGTCTTCAACCGTCATCCCTTCCTTATCCCAATCGATAAATGCACTGATACCATTGCGGATAACAGGCTCATCATCTACAATAAGAACTCTATACATGGTCTCCCCCTGATCTGCTAGTTCTCAGATGCCGATTCCTCAAGTTGTTTCAACAAAATGCGTACAGTGGTTCCTTGGTCAATTCCGCTTACGATAGACCATTCCCAATTTCGAGCGTAATAAAGCCGCAACGTGTCATAAATATGGCGCAGACCGATACCAACTTCTCCATTTTCAATAGCAGTCCCCGGATCGTTCAATGCTATCAGCTTTTCATCCCCAATGCCTAAACCATCATCTTCCACTACAAATTCCAAGTCTCCTCTACACATACGAATTCTTATCGAGATCACGCCGCCCGTATTTTTCGGTACGATTCCATGAAATATGGCGTTTTCCACCAATGGCTGCAGCAGCATGCGGGGGATCATAAACTTCTCCGTATCCGGTTCAACGTCCAGCATCAGAGCAAAGGTTTTCTCATAACGAAGCTCCAAAATGATCAGGTACTTCCGGATAATATCCAGTTCCTCTTCCACCGTGATCATGCTCCCGCTTTTGCCCATGTTAGCCTCGAGCAGATGGTTTAGCGCGAGCAAAACTTGAGATGCACGGCCGTTCTGCCCGGAATCAATAAGCCACCGCAGCGTGCTGAGTGTATTATAAAGGAAGTGGGGATGTACCCGGTGCATGACAGCCCGAAGCTCTGCATGATGCTTTTCGCTTTGTTCATCCTCCACCTGCTGCATTAAATTCCCGATTTCGTGCAGCATGATGTTAAACTGCTTGCTCAAAAAGCCGATTTCATCAGAGGTTCGAACGACTGCCCTTACGTTTAGGTCACCTTGTTGAACGTGCAGCATACTTTGGGTCAGTTGCTTTACGGGCTTGGTCACCCATCCGGCAATGAACAGCCCGATACCGATAGCAATCATGGAGAAAACTGCAGAAGATAATAATATCCAGGTCTGGAGGCGTTCCAGCTGTCCGCTGATTTCATCAACCGGTACTGTCCCTACAATCATCCATCCGTTGCTCAGCAGCTGTTTAACCCCGTAATAAGGTACGCCCTTCATGTCAAATTCAAATTCCACTGCATCATCGCCCACAATCCTTTGATACAAGTCGGGATTCTTCACCTTCTGGTTGATTATTTCGAGATTGGAATCAATCATGACTCTCCCTCTGGAATCCACAACGAAAAACTTTCCCGTATCCCCGAGTTCCGGCTGCCGGATCGTATTCAGAATCGACTGTCCATCCAAATGAACCTGCACCAGTCCGATGTTCTGCATGGTATCAAAATCCTTCAGCACTCTTCCCACAGGCAAAACAAGGTCCGTATTGACGCCGCCCCCGCTGAAATGGTCATACTGAAGGCCCTGCCAGACCAGTTCTCCATCTTTTCTTTTGGCTTCCTTCACCCATTCCATATCTGCTAGACGCAGCTGCTTAAGTCCGGAGTCAGAAAAGGTGCCGCTGCCCCACCCTCTTCCCTCCTCTTTCAATAAATAAACGATTTTGACGAAAGAATTGGAATAGACATAGTTATTCAGCAAAGTATTAATATAATGAAAATCCCAGTTTTCTGCGTACGACGGACTGCTGTTTACTTGCATCGCAGCACGTTGAATGTTTGGATCACTGGAAATAAAATCAGAGGTATCTACACCCACGTTTAGAATAAAAGAGAGCGACTCCGCCGTTTGTTCGGCGATTTGAAGAGTGGATTCCCGTACGTTTTTCTTCAGAATGGAGTCAGCCACCCAGTAGAAGGACCCGCTGGTAAATATGGTCGGGATTAAAATCACGAGTAGGAGGACCTGTATGATTTTGGCGGTGAAGCGATTTGATATTCTTAATTTGTGAAACATTGTACCTCCTATTTCATTTCTTCCTAAGAGTGTACAAGATGAAAGTCTCCATACCAATGGAAATTGCAGGAAAGAAGATCCGTCTACTCCTTGTACTCGACAACCGCCATGTCCCAATATTTCAGCTTGGGCAGCTCCCATTGCAATATACCGTCCCGTTGCGAGAACGCTATAGATTGGGGTGAGCCCTGATCATAATCAGGGGAAGCGAACCACACTTTGGCAACCGGTTTTTCCATTTTCACAGAAACGGCAACATTCGTCCTCTCTGCCGGCTCTGTCTGTGTACCGTGGTCATCATTCCAATTCATAGTAGAAGCATCTGTGAAATTGATGAAATGAAATACATCTTTTCCATCCTTCCTTTTAGTGAAGGACCACACTTTACCTTGCTCGGCTAGATCCGAAACGGCCATCCCCCCTCTTCCTTCGGCTTTCAGTATAGAAGCTTCCGTGTGATCCCGCAGCAGATTCTGATAAGCAACCAGGAAATCGTAATAGTGGATCAGCTGTTCTTCCAAGTCCGGAGACAGGCTTAGATTCTTATGAGGAAAATATTCTTTGGCCAGCATGTTCTCCCCAAGCTCCAGATGAGATCCTCCAGAGGCGAAAATCACCGCATCCGTCAGCAGAATCCCCGGCGTGTTGAATTTTCCCGGTGAGTCGGATAAATGATAATTCATATAAGCGGCCAATACCGTGTTTAGCCGGTTCTCGCTGTACCTCGAATTTTCTTCAATCACTTCTTTCAAATTCTGATAACCCGGGTGATCCCCCCATACCTCGGTGTAGAGAAACTTGACGGGAGCTTCACGCGCAATAATTTCCTGACCAAATTGTCCGACTGCGTTCATCACATAATCCACATTAAGCCTCGCTTTTGCTGTATTCAGGAAAGCCGGATAAGTCTCGGCCAGGTTGATGCTTTTGCCATCATAGGTCCAAAGCGCGCCCCGGTCTCCCAATTGGTCCACATGCCAACCGTCAAAGGGTAGAGCCTCGAATGTCTTAAGTTCCTGGTCGATCAAGTAGTTCTGCCACTCCTGATTTGAGGGATCATTCATATAAATATCGCTTGCCCATTCTTTCGGAAGAAGGTGTTGATCCTGCTTGGTGTGCGTTGGATCCTTGAATAAGCCCCATTCCTTCTTCACACCGTCCTTTTCCGAATCCACATTGGCCCCAAAGAGCAAATTGTAGTTCATGGCCTTCATGCCACGATTATGCGATAAGTCGATATAGCCTTTTACTGTGTCGAATGCCACAGGACGGTTAGCAATGTCTTTCCACTCCGCCAAAGGCTTGCCGTTTTCAAGGGGAATAGGCTGATGATGCTTATATTGCCAATCATAGAACTGGACACCATTGATATGGAACCGGTTTAAACGTTCGATTACTCGGGACATCTCGCTCTGATTCATGGTCGGGAAATCTGCCAGGTAACCGTAACGGGGAAATTGTCCCCATTCAGAGGAGACGTCCACAGCAATATTCATTTGATCGGCCGTCTTGCCATCTTGCTCATAGAACACTTCAACCATGTACCCTCTTCCTTCATCCTCGGGGGGGTTCCAGCTCCAAGTCAGCTGGTTTCCTTTCATTTTCAGCCTAGCTTCCTCCACAATCCGTTCCATATGCAGATAACGAATATGGAACACTCCGCCGGAAACGGGCTTCTTTAATTTCAAATGAAACTGAACGTTCTCTCCGGGTTTATAAGCCGCCTTATCCGTAGACAGCTCCTCAAGTAGGGAATCTCTATGCATTTGAACATCCTCCTTTTGAGGACCAGAGTCTTTGTCAGAAACCTTCTCACCAACCGATGTTGTCCAAATAGCTGTACAGGTCAAAAGGACCGCGGTCATTCGCATCATCCTGCTATTTCTCATTCTCTCTCACTCCTATTCATAGATTCTTAACATTATCCTTTATGTAACCGCTACCAAAACGTTGGGTGTCCTATATTTTCATAATCGCATAAAATATTGCACCCTCCTGGTTTTTACCTAAAATCCGGAAAATCAACATTCGACTTTGTAAAAAATATTAAACACTCCAAAAACCACCAATTGAAGTGTTCTATTTTGCGATATGCAACAATAAAAAAGGTTGACTTATGGACGCTGTACTTTTTAATAGAGCTTTCCTCTAGCCCCAGAGAACCATGCTTAACCATATATATCCATGTTATTGGTAATGATTTGACATCAAGCGAACTCACCAAAAGAATAACCTGATTAAGCGCAAGTCTATGTCCGGCGCTGGTTTAGCTTAGGTTGAAGCGTTATTTAGGAAACGCTTTCTTTCCAGTGCATTGACTTGTTCGTTCATCCCGTAGGAGGTTATCCCCATTGTTCATGCCGTTTTTACTTGCTAACTTTGTAGGGGGCACCAGAAACCGGAGTTTTCACTTTAGGAAAAGGATGTCTGCTTACTAAACTAATTCGGAATGGGAGAGAAATCTATGCGTAAAAAGTTAAGGACTTTGAGCATGTCGAAAAAACTGGCACAAACTGCTATGTGCCTGAGTATGCTGACAGGAACGGTCGCGGCAGTGCTTCCGGCCAACGTGGCATTTGCGGAAACTCAGCCTGAAGCGGATACCCCGCTAGACAAACAGAATCTTCAGCCATTATCCGTACAATCGATAGAAGCGTTGGAAAACGGCGTAAAACTGAACTTAGGAGACTATCAGGGATATATCAGACTCCTCACAGAGGACATGGCGAAAATCTCGGTAGTGAAGAACGGTGAAGCGGAATTCGAGTCCCAGGGGATTGCCAAGAAGAATTGGACAACACCTGAGTTTAAAACAACAGAAACGGATAAAGATTACACTCTATCCACTAATGAAATCACAGTGAAAATAAATAAAAGTCCGTTCGGCGTCAAGTTTTTGGACAAGCAGGGTAATGTCATTAACGAAGATGCGGCACAGGGTGTAGGCTATGAGAACGGCAAGCCTTATGTATTCAAGAAAACGGATACGACTGAAAACTTCTATGGATTCGGTGAGCAATCCGGCGGGCTGAACAAGCGCGGCAAAAGTCTTGGCATGTGGAATACGGACGCCTATTCCTATAATAAGAATACAAAATATCTTTATACATCTATTCCATTCTTCATAGGACTGAAAGACAAAAAGGCATACGGCATTTTCTTCGATAATACGTATCGCTCCTACTACGAAATGGCCAGCGAGAAAGACGACTACTACTATTTCTACGCCAACGGCGGCACGCTGACTTATTACTTCATCAACGGCCCGGAAATCGGTGATGTCATCGATACATATACCGAGCTTACGGGAAAATCGGAAACGCCTCCGATGTGGTCGCTGGGATTCCATCAAAGTAAATGGGGCTATACACCGGAAGAGCTGGTGAGTGTGGCCAATAAATACCGTGAGAAGCAAATTCCGCTCGATACGATGCATTTTGACATCGACTACATGGATGGCTACCGCGTGTTCACCTGGAACGATCAATACAAACAAGCACTTCAGACACTGAAAGGCGAAGGATTTCACGCGGTTACGATTAATGATCCGGCTGTCAAGCAGGACGAGAACTATAGTGTGTATCAAGAAGGAACCAAAAATGACTATTGGGTGAAAAATCCGGACGGTTCTACTTTCATTGGTGAAGTGTGGCCGGGAAATTCCGCTTTCCCGAATTTCCTGAAGAAGGATGTCCGCAATTGGTGGTCTAACAATCTGGCTACTCTCTATAATCAAGGGGTGGACGGCATCTGGAATGACATGAACGAGCCTGCTGTTTTTGATGGTCCATTCCATACCATGCCGCTTGACACTGTATTTGAAGATGACAACGGTAAAAAGGTATTGCACACGGAATACCACAATCTTTACGGACACGATGAGGCGGAAGCGACTTATAACGGTGCTCTGCAGAATAAACCGAATACCCGTCCGTTCGTATTAACACGCGACATGTACGCAGGAACACAGCGTTATGCTGCACTTTGGACAGGGGACAATGTAAGTAACTGGGAGCATTTGCAAATGTCGATTCCGATGAACGCAAATGTCGGATTGTCCGGAGTTCCGTTTGTCGGAAATGATATCGGCGGCTTTGCGAAATCGCCGGGCAATGTTCCGACGCCTGAGCTGTTTGCGAGATGGATCGAGGTCGGCGCCTTCCTGCCGTTTGCCCGCGACCATTATGACAATAGCGCGAAATCAGGACTCGGAAGCGGACAGGAGCCTTGGGAATTCGGCCAAGAAGTTGAGGATATCAGCCGGAAATACATTTCGATGCGTTATGAGCTGATGCCGTACTTGTACAATCAATTCAAGAAATCGGCCGATAATGGCCAACCGGTTCAGCAACCGCTTGTTTACCAGTTCCAGGACGATGAGCAAACCTATAACATTGAAGATCAGTACATGTTCGGTGATTCGCTCATGCTTGCACCTGTCGTACAAGAAGGTCAAACGAGCCGTGAAGTGTATCTGCCGGCAGGCGAGACATGGGTGGATTACTGGACAGGAAAAGAGTATGACGGCAACCAGACCATTACAGTAAAAGCTGATCTTGGAATGCTGCCTATCTTCGTAAAAAATAACTCCATTATTCCTCGTCAGGAAGTAGAGCAGTATACGGATGAGAAGAAGCTGGAAAACCTGATTATTGACGTTTACCTGAACGATAAAGCCAGCTACAGCTTCTACGAGGACGATGCTGAAACGTTGGATTACAAACAAGGCGAATACAATGTTACAGATTTCCATGTGGAGGAGAAAGATAACCACATCGAGTTCGAGCAGGACAAAAAGACGCAAAACTATGCATCCGATATTAAATCCTACACGCTTAAACTGCATAATGCCGAGGAACCGAAGAAAGTGCAAGCGGCTGATAACAAATATGCCAAAGCCGGCAATGCAGAAGAATTGAACAAACAGGAACGTGGTTATTACTTCGATTCGGGAGAGAACGTTCTGTATGTCAAAATCCCTGTAAACGAAAATCACAAAGTAAAAATTCAATAATAAGATTCACGGCCATTGCCGGATAAGAACAGTAAACGGGCGGGAGCATTCGGCTTCAACCCGTTTACTGTTTATTCCATAATATCCTAAAAGAGGAGAGATGAAAGTGACTATTGATCTTGCTCTTAACCACACCAGCAGCCAACATCCTTGGTTTCAGGAAGCATCTAAGGATAAAAACAGCCCGTACCGGGATTATTATATCTGGGCTGACTCGGACACCGACCTGAATGAAAAAGGACCCTGGGGACAACAGGTATGGTATGAAACGTATCCTGGTTCCGGAGACTTTTACTACAGCTTGTTTATTGATTCTATGCCTGACTTAAACTTTGATAATCCCAAAGTCCGGGAAGAGATGATGAGCGTCGGCATGTATTGGCTGAACCAAGGCGCTGACGGATTTCGCCTCGATCCGGCAGCCATGCATATCTATGAAGCAATTGATAACAATGCCGCTTGGTGGGACAAGTTTAAGCAGGACTTAATACAAAATCCTTTTCAATAGCTGCATTGATTCTCCGCAACCACACTTCCATATTTACTTAAAAAAAATCGCTTCTACCTCTGACGCAGGCATAGGTTTATAGAAGTAATACCCTTGAATCTCATCGCATTTATAGGTCTTAAAAAACTCAACCTGGGATGCGGTTTCAACCCCTTCGGCAATGACCTGAAGCTCCAGGTTTTTGGCCAGCTGAATGATCGTCTTTGCTATGGCTTCATCCTTGTTCCCTGTGGAAATGCCGCGTACAAACTGCATGTCAATTTTGATCCGGTCTACAGGCAATGTCTTTAATCGGCTTAAGGAAGAGTATCCGGACCCGAAATCATCAATGGAAATGTTCACTCCCAGCGCCTTCAGCTCATGAAGCACCTGAACAATATAGTCCTCCCCGTCAGCTGCCGCACTTTCCGTGATTTCCAATTCAAGATATTTCGCTTCCAATCCAGTTGCACTTAGGATTCCGCCAACAAGGCTGAGCAGGTTCCGCTCCTGGAACTGTACAACCGACAGGTTCACTGCCATGCGTATAGGCGGCAGCCCCATCACCTGCCACTCCTTGATCTGCCGGCATGCTGTCTCGAGAACCCACTGGCCAATCGGGATAATCAGCCCGGTCTGCTCTGCCAGGGGAATAAAGGTAGCGGGTGATATCATTCCTAACTCCGGGTTATTCCAGCGGATCAAGGCTTCAAGTCCCACGATTTCCCGGGTTGAAACACTCACTTGCGGCTGGTAGTACAGCACAAATTCATTTCTTTCCAGGGCCCTGTACAGGCAGTTTGTCAGTTGCGTTTTTTGGAGCACCTCTCCTTTCATCGCTGGTGAGCATAAGGTGTACTGATTCTTTCCCTTTTCCTTCGAGGCGTACATTGCCAGATCAGCATTCTTAATCAATTCCTCTGTATTTTCGCCGTCTGTAGGATATACTGCAATCCCTGCACTGGCGGTAATGAAGAACTCCTGGCCTTTGACAATCACGGGCTGAGTGATCGACCTCATCAGTTTCCCGGCAATCTTCTTTATGTCCTCCACCCGGTCTATTCCAGTGAGCATAATCAAAAATTCATCTCCTCCAAAACGTGAAACCATATCCTGTTCCCGCAAACACCCGGATAGCCTGGCTGCCACTTGTTGCAGCATCTCGTCTCCTCCGAGGTGGCCTATAGTATCATTAACGGATTTGAAAGAATCCAGATCTATAAAAAGCACACCAATGAGACTACCGGTTCCTCTGGCTAGATGGATCGACTGTTCCAGCTGTTTTTTAAACAAGGCATGGTTAGGAAATCCTGTCAAAGCGTCATAATACGCCATGTAGCTGATTTCTTTTTCAGCCTCCACTTTTACAAGCGCATCTGTCAATAAATTGGCCAGAATTCTCAGCAGCTCCTGATGATTTCCCCCTAAGGATTTCACCGCCTTGACGGAGGCGAAGAATAGAATCCCCATAATATTGCCTTTATTTCTTACCGTAATGGAGATCAGCGACTTCATCTGATGAGACTTGAACATCTCCATTTCCGCTCCGGCTTCCGGCGGCAGCAACTCTACGTCTATTACATTTACGTGGTCACTGTTTAACATCTCGTTCATCCACCATGGAAATGCATCGCCGGTCTGCTTAGGAAATATATCAACCGCGGATTCAACGCCTTCCTCGCACCATTCATACATCTTTTGATGTTCAGTTAAATGAACAAAAAAAGTCCGGTCTACCTGAAAATGCCTTCCGCTCAGCTCTAACAGTTCATAGATTTTTTCATCCAGGTTGGATTCGGTTACCTTAACAAAATCACCGGAAATTTGAGAAACCATCTTCTGAAACCTGATTTGCGCTTCATTTTCCTCCAGACGCTGGAGGTATACCCGATTGACAAAATAGGCCAGCCAGAGGGTGATGCCTAAGATCCCAATCCGGGCAAGATGATCCGACCCATCCACCTGGACCATTGCTTTCGGTATTTTCACCCAAATATAGATTTGCGTAATCAGAATTGAAATCCCTATCCACAAGATCATCAGCCGCTTATTGAAAAGAACGGAGAGCATCACAATAATAAAAGGCGCCGCCCATACGGTAATGCTTGCAGAATCAATAAAGTTAACCGCGATCAGAAGGATGGATGCCAGCATAATGAGAATAAAAATGTATTCTTTAAAATCTGCTTTAATGGGTAGAAATTTAATAATTGTCAATAACGCCCCTATAGCAAAAAAGAAAAAGCTGAATAATAAAACAGCGTGGAAATAAGGAACTTTCTGATTGAAAAAATACTGTGCCGCGAAATTCAGCATCCCGCCAACGATGTACACGAAGGACATGATTTTTATGAATCTGTCCAAGTTGACTTGACTTAATATTTTCCCCGGCTCAGCCTGGTCGCTTTTTTCCATACCCATTAGTCCATAACGTTTGATTGCATAGAAAATAGCTGTTGTAGGCAAAAGCAGAATAATAGGTGCCACTTGGATGAATTTAAATGATGTATAGTCGTTAACTACCACATCTGTCAGGGTTGCTAATATCGAGGCTATTGTACATGAAGACATAAACAGGTAAGCCAGCTTTTTCTTTACCGGGTCTTCCGTCTTTCTTCCCCAATTCCAGAGCAGCAATAATACTGCAAGGATAAAACATACGTAATACAACTTGAAATAAATACTCTCCCAGCCGTTCGTTGAAACATTAGCCCAACCCATTGGAGTATTCATTAGATTGTACTGCCCGCCGGCGGTATCACTATAACCAAAAACAATAACATTCACCACCGCTGGAAGGTACAGCAGCACATAAAGCCATTTGCTTTTCAGTATTGTATTTCTCTCCGTCAGAATGAGACAAGAATGCAGCAATAGGCTATAAACAGTTCCCCAACCTAGCGAAGTCAACCGGCGCCAAAAAACCGCCGTCTCATAGTCCGGAGCTGAATTAGAGATTGAGAAACCAAATGCCCATACGGAAAGGGTTAGAAAAATCAGTGAAAAGACCCTATTTAACCTGTTTTTTGTGTTGATGGACAAAGTATATATTCCCAAAATGAAATAAATAGCAAACGCAATAAAAAAAACCAAAGAAAAAATAGATGTTAATGACAATGTTGGCCCCTCCATCTTTCTCTGCAGATAATGCCTTGTCAGAGAGAAACCTTAAGTATTATGACTACACCTATATTTCGGTAAACATCGGAGTTCCTATTAATATCAAATGAGTAGAGGACCGGGCCACTAGTGAATAATTACGCACAGTTATTCCCACTCTTACACAACCGGTAAGTTTCATGATAAACTAGGCTAAATATAATCGCCTTAACCTAGTAAAGCAGCTATGCATCAACATAGTAAAGCAACTAGGCTGAGTTATATTTTCATATTGATACCGGAGGGAATACATGAACGCATTATTGCTCAAGTGGAACCAAGTCAGCCTAGTAAAACGAATATTCATAGGGATTATAGCGGGTATTGTTCTGGCTTTAGCGATTCCTAAGGCAACAGGAATTGCCATTTTCGGCTCCTTGTTTGTATCCGCCTTAAAGGCCGTTGCACCTGTATTGGTCCTGCTTTTAGTAATGACAGCTATCTCCCAGCACCAAAAAGGCCGCCAGACGAATATGAAGTCCATTCTGGCTCTGTATGGGTTAAGTACATTTTTAGCGGGGCTGCTTGCGGTTATTGCCAGTTTTGTATTTCCAGTGACCTTGTCGCTGGTTAAGGGAGCGAGTGATCTCACTCCGCCTGATGGAATTGTAGAAGTGCTTAAGACATTGCTGTTTAAGGTTGTTGACAACCCGGTGAACGCCCTTATGAATGCTAATTATATCGGGATCCTGACTTGGGCTATTCTTCTTGGAATGGCTTTAAAAAATGCCAAGGATAGTACAAAAAACTTGCTTTCTAATTTCTCGGATGCCGTCTCACAAATCGTCAAGTGGGTAATCAACCTGGCCCCACTGGGCATCATGGGCCTTGTGTTTGATTCGATTACAGCCAACGGGCTCTCATCCTTGCAAGATTACGGCAAACTGCTGCTCGTTCTTATTGGATGTATGCTATTTATGGCGCTTGTGGTTAATCCGTTGATTGTCTATCTGAATATTCGCAGAAATCCTTATCCGCTTGTTCTTCATTGCCTGAAGGAAAGCGGGATTACCGCATTCTTCACCCGCAGCTCTGCTGCTAACATTCCAGTCAACATGAGCTTATGTGAAGAAATGAAGCTGGATAAAGATACGTATTCGGTGTCCATTCCATTAGGAGCTACGATTAATATGGCAGGTGCAGCGATTACGATTTCTGTCTTGACTCTCGCTGCTGTCCATACCGTTGGCATTGATGTGGATTTTGGTACGGCACTAATCCTAAGCATCTTATCGGCTGTAGCTGCTGCAGGTGCCTCCGGTGTGGCCGGCGGGTCGCTCTTATTAATTCCTTTGGCATGCAGCATCTTCGGTATTCCCAATGATGTAGCGATTCAGGTCGTTGGAGTAGGCTTTATTATTGGTGTGCTGCAGGATTCTTGTGAAACGGCCCTTAACTCATCTTCTGACTTACTTTTCACAGCAACCGCCGAATATGCAAAGAAACGTAAAGAAGGCAAGGAATTCGTGGTTCTCACGAAAAAAAGTGCATAAGAACTAATAAGGACCCCCTCTGGGTTGACAGTGAATGAAGAGCACATGTAAACATGTTGTTCCTGCACTGTCTTCCGGAGGGGATTTTTTTCTTCACAGGATCCACAAAAACGCCCGAAAGACCCTGTTCATTCAGGGATCTCTCAGGCGCTTCATGTCATGATTTCTATGCGTTAAAGCAATGCTGGCCGGTTAGGGCCGGAGCTTTTTGCCGGGCTCATAAACGATTAGTGCCCTCTTTTGCCGCCACCTGCTCCCCCTTGACCTCCGCCTCCCATGCGCGATTCCGTGATTTCAGTGATTTGTTCGCCATTGACTGTGACAGTCCCGCCGTTTAATTGAGCTGTACCATCCGCATCAAAGGCGGAAGTGGCTTCTACGTTAATGGTACCTCCATTAATGGCGATATCACCGTTGGCATCAAAAGCGTCTGTATCTCCGCTGCCCATACTTACTTTAATCGTACCGCCATTGACTACAATCGATGCCGCCTCATTGACTTTGGGTGTGGCGTTGATGCCGTCATCACTCGCATACAGTGTGATCTGGCCGTCATTCACGATGATATTATTTGCCTCGATCCCTTCAACAGAAGTCTCAATGTTAATAGTACCGCCATCGATTTGCACAAGGTTGTTGGCCGTGATAGCATCGTCGGCAGCGTTGATATTTAATGTGCCGCCTTCAATGTAGATATTCCCAAGAGCCGCATCATCAGCATTTTCACTATGCAGGGCATCCTTATCTGTATCGATTGTAACCGTTCCGTCGTTGATCAGAATGGCATCATTAGCCTCTATTGCATCCGCTGCTGACTGAATGGTATACACGCCGCCAGTGATTTTGAGATCATCCTTAGAAGAAATCCCATTGCCTTGACTCGACACAATAGCTAAGGTTCCGGTCCCATTCAGGGTGATATCTGCTTTGGAGAAAATAACCGCATCCAGATTGGTATCCCCATCCGCTACATAGCTTCCGGTAACCTCCATGTGATTCTCACTGTCCGTGGATGTAACAAATACTTTATCTGCTGCTTTCACATAAATGGCAGGTGAATCATCATTCTTTATACTGGCGCCATCCAGGACGATTTGAACCTTGGCATCCTCGGCAGCAGCATCAACCGTCACCGTTACATTTTCCACATCACCGCTTAAGACATAGACGCCTTCCTTACTTAGTGTCACATCCTGATTGCTTACCAGCTTCATTTGTGTTGCCGCAGTAAGATCCGCCGACTGTTCCAAATCCCGGTCGCTGAATAGCTCCGTTGTGTCAGTAGTGGAAGCTTCCGCTGAGGCCGTTGACGTTTCTGTCGTTGACGATGTTGCTGAGTCTGCCGACGATGTGTTTGACGATACGGCCTGACTTGCTGTTTGCGTAGCTGCAACCGCAGCCCCGCTGCTGACCTCTTCCTTAGAGCATCCCGCGATGGATAAGGTTAGTAATACGGCCAAAGTAACGGCGCTTACGCTTTTGATCTTGTTGGTTTTCATTAATGAACACTCCTCGTATTATCAGTTGGATTATTTTAGGAAAAGGTATTGCTTGATTTAGATAAAGCTTAACGCAGAATACTTAAACCAAACTTAAATAACCAATCAAAACAAAACATTCTAGTTGTACATTGTTTGTTCACATTTACTAGCAGGTTCTTTAACGATATTATAAGAACATACCAACTAGACTCTAATGTGTAGATACTGCTTTTCGAGTAGATGATACCAAGAGAAGGGAAGCGTTAGATTGAGCGAAAACAAACTCACTATCACTGCCATATGTGGAAGTCTTCGTGAAGGTTCTTTCAATAGAAGAGTATTAAAGGCTATGGAAGAGCTTGCGCCAACGTATTGGGAGATTCATCACGCTGACTTATCGATGATTCCACTTTTCAATTCGGACATCGAAAGCCAAGGCGACCCCCAGCCGGTTGCCGAATTTAAAGAAAGCATTCGGCAAGCGGACGGTGTACTGATTGTCACCCCTGAATACAACATGGGAATCCCGGGCGTTCTGAAAAACGCCTTGGACTGGGCTTCGCGTCCGGGTAAAAGCTCAGTACTGATAGAAAAACCCTTTGCAATAGCAGGTGCTACTCCGGGCGGTGGGGGGACAGCTCAGTCACAAGCCCAAGTGAGGCAGACATTGCTTGCTATGAATGCTTACACGATGCCGGGTCCGAAGATTCTCATCGGCAGCGTTCACGACAAACTGAATGAAACCACCGGAGAATTAGACGACGAATCAACGCTTCGCCATTTGGAAAGATTTCTGACAGCTTTCGAAGAATGGATCTTGGTCTTTAAACAAACTCAAAAGTGAAAGATGTGAAAAATAATGACTAAGCAGAAGTTATACTACGGTAAAGATATCGAGGTAATGTTTAATTCGGAGGTATGCACTCATTCCGGTTTTTGCGTAAAGGGCCTCCCGGGTGTTTTTGATTTAAACAAGCGGCCTTGGATTAATCCCGATGCTAACACTGCGGAAGCCATTGCCCGGCAGATTGACACCTGTCCAAGCGGAGCACTAACGTATAGACGTCTGGACGGTGAATATTCAACAGAGAAAGAGGGATGAGCATGCATATTGTAGATCATGAACCGGCTAATAAAAGTCTTCTTATTCGAGATAACGGCAATGCTGCTGCGGTAATGACATATGTAATCTCAAGCCCGGAGCTTTACATTATTGATCACACCTTGGTCGAAAATGCTTACCGGGGACAAGGACTTGGCGATAAGCTTCTCAAAGCGATGGTGGAATACGCGCGGGAAAACGCTATTAAGATTATCCCCTTATGTGTGTAACTATCATATTCCAATCATTTCTTCTTTTTTATGGCAAGATAGACCTTCATAAATGATTCATAACGTCAACATTCTTAGAATATCCGGTCTCTTTTGTTCTGGAAATTCCGCTTTTACAGCAACCTGCGATTTCTGCCCACAGAAAAAAGACCGCCGACAATACCTCGGGCAGTCTAAAAAGGGAAGCTCCCCTATTTAATTAAGTTAAATATTAACCCCAATATTGCTGGGCAATCTGTTGTCCTTGGTTAATCTTCGCCCATTGTTCCGCTTCCGTTAATTCATTACCGCCATCACAAGACGCAAAACCGCATTGATGAGACAGCAACAACCGGTCCTTATCAATAATTTTTGAGGCTTCATCCAGCATTTGAACTACACGCGCCTCATCGTCCAGCGTACTTGTTTTGGAAGACAACAAGCCAAGTACAATTTCCGTCTCCGGCTTGTCTTTGAACACCGCAAGCGCCTCAAGTGAGCCTGCACGGTCATCATCCCATTCCAGGAAAAAGCGGTCGTACTTCAGCTGCTTCAAGAACAGATTCGCAATTTTGGCATAAGAGCCGCCGCCCATATTCCGGGAATCATAGTTACCGCGGCAGTTATGCGTCCACATTTTGAGGCCTAAGCTATGACCGAAATCAATGATGGTATTGTTGATATCAATAAATTCGGCAGCCAGCGCCTGGACTTCCTGTTGATTGATGTTCTCGCCAGTATATGGGGAATTCGGGTTATCATCGGCAAATAGCTCCCATAAGCAATCGTCGAATTGCAGAATTTGACCTCCGGCAGCAGCAAATTCCCCGACGAAATCCTTATAAGCCTTAACCAGACCGTCTTTAAGCTCATGTCTGTTCTTATAAACAGCTTCTGTACCGCCAATGTTATCCGACCACGATAATTCCCCAAAAATATGAGATGGAGAAGGCACGCACAGCTTGGTTTCACGGTCGCCGGCAAGGGCCTGGAGCTTTTTAAAGGCAGCAATAAAATGATGGTTCTTTCCGCTCAGTTCACCTGTAATGCGCAAGCCAATATCTTTTCTAGTCTCATATTTGGAAGTTCCATCCGTATCTCTGAAGAAATATCCATGATCCGCAATATAGCGGTCAATCCCCTGGAAGCCCCAGACAAAGTCCAGATGCCACATCGATTTGGAATATTCCCCATCCGTAAGAACGGACAAGCCATTGTTAATTTCTTTATCGACCACATCCTGAATCGCATCCGCTTCACACTGCTCATACCCCTGAAAGTCCTGGTAAAAAGGGTACTGGATATCATCCCGATGCTCAATCTGATGTTTATATTCTAATAAAGTGGACGGACGCAGCAGGCTGCCTACGATTTGAAATCTATTGCACATAATAATTCCTCCTCAATCTATCGCATATCTTGCTATTGCTTAGATTCTAGCATGGAGGAACATCAAGCAGATAACACTTAAAAGTGATATCTGGTTATAGGTAAAAGGTATAGTAGGCACACGCATTTTTTCATAAAAAAACAAATACCATCTCGTTCTCTTCCTCATCCACATAGGTGATTCTATGAGCCTCTCTCCAATGATTCCAATTGGTGATTTTGTCGACCTCCACACGAAATAACTCCTTATATGGAAGGCTCATCGGGTTAGAGAAATCGTAGAAGACAAGCTCGTAAGGAGCTGCCCAGTAGCATCCGTCCACGACTAAGAGCTTTTGCTGTTCAAAATAAATAATCTCCGTCCAGCAAAAGCCATGACCTTTATACGCTGCTTCAGGCACGTAATGCTTGGTTTCTTTGCCAGATAAATCAACAATGGAGTATCCTTGATAATCGAGCCCACAGAGTAAATATTCCTTCCCCTGTACCTCAACCTAACTGAAAACAAAAGGATCGTAGTTTCGGTATATGGTGTCGATGAGATTATCCTCAATATCTGTAACGATTCCTTTGGTGTACATATACCTTCTAATTCCTTCTTCATGATAATAATGATGGATTTCAAGCTTGAACTTCCCCGATGGGGAACAACCCGTTTCAGTGTCATCGGGAACATGGAACTTATCCTGGAAGTAATGCAGCTCTTCAGCTCTCTGGCTGAGGAACTGGGTATCTTGGACAATGTTTCTCATAGAAATTCACCACCTCATAGCCTCACTTTTTATGTACGTGTTCCGGGAATTAGTCCGTATCCGTATTCCTTTTCCTGAATTCCTCTTTGATCCTCTCAGCCTTAGCCCACTCTTCCGGCAGAAACAATCTCCTCCATGACAGATGTTTAAGCATATACCCTCTAGATATCGGTTCTTTTCTTGATACATCTGATTAATAAGTTCATCTACCATACGGCTCTGACGCTGCGATCGGGGACCTCCCGGCGCAAGAGGATCGCCTGTTCCAAAACGTCGCCTGGAATGGCTTCATCCGAGGGCTGCCGTCCTTTGCCTTTCGGCTTTAGACCGGTAAACCCTTCGCTCCGGTAACTTGCTATATACCGGCGTAGCGTGCGTTCGGAGAGTCCTGTCTGTTCACAGATCTTCGTTTTCATCTCCCGGGCTTTGGCCGGATCCAGCCCGTCCGCAAGCAGAGGAGCGAGAAGTTGCATCCGCTCAGCGGCTAGGGCTTCGGCTTTGGTTTGGTCTTTCATGGGGTTGACTCCTTCCTTTTTGAACTCATGGAGAGTCTACCGCAGAGAGGGGACGGTCAGGT
>CAKMKL010000050.1 GCA_927443375.1 uncultured Paenibacillus sp.
TATAAGGAGCGAAATATCAAATGTCAAATACTTTTCAGGCTTTGGTTGTAGACAAGACAGATACATTCTCAGTGAAGGTCAAGCCAGTGGCAATGGAAGAATTGCCTGCTGGTGAGGTGCTAATCAAGGTATCCTACTCTAGCGTAAACTATAAGGACGGATTAGCCAGCATTCCTAATGGAAATATTGTGCGAAATTATCCCTTTATCCCCGGCATAGACCTGTCAGGGGTTGTAATCTCTTCGGCTGACAGCCGGTTTGAGGCAGGGCAGTCTGTCATCGCCACCAGTTATGGCATTGGCGTGTCCCATTTTGGCGGTTTTAGTGAATATGCCAGAATTCCAGCCGATTGGGTTCTCCCGCTCCCGGATGGTCTTAGCCTGCGGGAAGCAATGATTTACGGGACGGCCGGCTTTACTGCCGCGCTATCTATTCAAGCGCTGGAAGATCACGGGGCTGCGCCGGATAAAGGCAAGGTGCTCGTCACCGGAGCAACAGGCGGTGTTGGCAGTGCGGCAGTAGCGATGCTGGCCAAGCTAGGCTACCAGGTAACTGCCAGCACAGGCAGAACAGACGAGGCCGGGTATCTGCAGGTTTTAGGTGCGAATGAGGTCATTTCCCGCGAGGATGTAGGCGGTAGTGCGCTGAAACCGCTGGACAAGCAGATCTGGCAGGCAGCAGTAGATTCAGTAGGCGGCAGTCCGCTGGCAGCTGTACTGAGCAAGATTACATATGGCGGCGCTGTGGCTGCAAGCGGTCTAACCGCCGGCACGGCAGTTCCGACAACAGTGCTGCCATTTATCCTGCGTGGGGTTAGCCTGCTGGGTATTGATTCCGTCTCCTGTCCTGCCGGGAAACGTAAAGACATCTGGCAGCGGATGGCAACAGATCTGAAGCCGGAGGTGCTTGAAGCACTTGTTGACCGCGAGATCACACTGGACAGTCTGCCTGCCGCTCTCGGGGATATTCTAAATTCAAATATTAGAGGCCGGGTGCTTGTCCGCCTGTCCTAGAAGCAGAAGCCTCCCGGGATCGTTTCCGGGAGGCTTTTTTTGGCTCTTGCTGATTCTACTCGTTCTCTGTTCCTGCGCTCGGATAGGCTGGATAATCTTGAGCATACGGCTGCTGACGGTAGGACTGCTGAACATAAGGCTGACCATAGTAGCCGTGAACACTCATAGGCTGGTATCCGAAGCTCTGTGGAGCCGGCTGATACATGTATGGTGACATATTAGCTGTAGCCATAGCCGGAGCGATATTCACTGGCGACATATTTACTGGAGCCATGTTCACCGGAGCCATGTTCACTGGAGCCATGTTCACCGGAGCTAAATTCGCCGGAGCTATCATGGCTCCTTTTACATTTTCGGGTGCTGTCTTTGACGGTTCACAGCAATCGGCCGGAGGACCAATGAACGTCATTGGCTTCAACGGAGCCAGCGTCTCTTTCAGCATGGCCTCATTTAGACAGTAAGTATGGGCCAGCACACGGGCCGGTGTTTTGCTTAAAATATCCGAGCCAAGAATGACCTGTGGAGTGGGAGCATTAAAAATAGCCAGCAGATGCGTACAATCTACCGTTGCAACTTCGTAATGCCACCAGCCCTGCGGCACGTTAGCCACCTGGCCCGGTGTAATTGGAAAGTGCAGCAGCTCACCCGTGAACGGATTAATCAACGAAACCACTGCCTCACCGGAGATGCAATAGACCAGCTCAGCGGCATTTTGATGATAATGCGGTTCGACTACATTTGATTTGCTGAGAAAAATATCAAGCAGCGACGTATTATCCAGCGTATTCAGCTCTTTAATCCCCATAACGTTGATATAGTTGCAGTCATCCTTCTTAAACAAGGTGCTGCAGTTCAGATCAAAGGTAAATTGAGTATTGGGGGAAGTATAATCCATATTCAAAGTCACGCGAATCCTTCCTTTCTTCGGAGCCCATTTTTTTCGTTCTGAAGTAGGATATGTATCCGCCTATGTTCAGGTGATGATTTTCTTGGTTCTAGGGCCGCATTAAAAAAGCATCCTCCCTGGGGAAGATGCTCCATTTCCTTACTCTCCCGCGATAACTGTCCGGTTTCTTCCAGTATGTTTGGCGGAGTATAAAGCTTCATCTGCGTGTCCAAGCAATTCTTCCCGGGTACGCCCGTGTGTGGGATAATGGGCAATTCCCTGCGAGGAAGTCACTTTGAGCGGCAGGGGGACTTCACTTTTTTCCAGTGTTTTACGGATTCTTTCAGCCACTGTAAAAGCTTGATCAGGCTTCGTCCGGGGAAGCAGCAGGACAAATTCTTCACCGCCGTAACGGGCGCAGATATCCCCGGGACGGATGCTTGCAGTAAGGATTTCCGCAACGCTTTTAAGCACCTCATCCCCAGCCAAATGACCGTAAGTGTCATTGACGAATTTGAACTTGTCCACGTCCAGAACGATTACGGAAAAAGGTACCCGGGCGGCTATCCACTGATTAATGCTGATATCCAGCGCTCTGCGGTTCGTAAGACCTGTCAGAAGATCGGTCATCGCATCCTGGGTCAACTGATCGGTCTGCTTCTGGATGTCCGTCCAGGCCATTACCACCGCTTTGGTGAGCAGATCAACTTCCCTGTTCCAATGAGGTTTGAGCTCCGGCAGCTCGACATTTTCTTTGCCGATTCTGTTCACCAGGTCGGCCAGGACAACGAACGGCTTGGCTAAGCGGTGTGCAAGCACAAACACACTGAGCAGCAAAATAACGAATGGAATGACCGTATAAGCCAGAATTTTGCGTAAGTGAGCCAGCAATTGCTCCTGAATGACATGTACTGGCGATACAACGGCAACTCCCCAGTCATTGGAAGGAACGGCCGAATAGCCGGCCAGCATAGATACCCCTTTGGTATTCAGCGCCTGCATTTTCCCGTTCTCACCCCTCCTTAATCTCTGGACGACCTCGTTACTGCTGATATCCTTATTTAATTGCCTTACGTCCGGATGGAACAGCACCTGCCCCTCAGCACTGACAATATAATAATACGACCCGGATTCATCAATATTATTATTCCCGAATATCATATTCAGAATATTGTAATCCCGGAGATAGACCGTACCTCCAAGCTGTCCAAGATAATGTTTGTCTTTGTTATAAAGCGGTTCACTCATAAAGAAAAGCATCCTGCCTGTCGTGGAAGAAGTATACGGTGAGGACAGATAGGAGTTCTTCAGCCGGAGAGCTTCCAGAACCTGGGGCGATTGAATTCTCTTTCCCACCATCTCCAGCGTTTTCGGTGAATTATTCAGTACCGAGCCGTTTGCGCTAACCAGGATAATTGAATTAAAGTAGTTGCTGCTGTGGCGCATTAAATCAAGATAAGCATCTATATCTTCAGGCCGCGATGCCTCCATACTGGCGATTTGATCCGCACTGAAAAGCAGGCTGCTGCGCATCGAACGGAACAACGAATCTACCGTTTTACTCATTCTTTCCGCATTGGCATAATTCAAATTAAGCGTTGTCTCTATCAGTGATTTCTTCTTAGATTGGTATGACCCAATGAGCAGAATCGTAGTTGTCAATAGAAACACCATTGTCACCAGCGCCATCAGCAGCAAAGTGAGGCTGAGTTTCATGCTTGATTTGGTTTCTGCTCTATGTGGTGTAGGCATTCCCTGACCTCCTTATGTACCTGTGCCCATTTGGTATAATTATATACGATTAAGAAAGAGAATCTACATACAGTATTAATTCCATTTTTTTGCATGACGGGGCAGATCAAGGCACGATTTAGATACATCTGCAAAAGAAAAAAAGCAAGCGTCAGGAGTGATTCCTGCTCCGCTTGCTTGTGCTTACATTACCATCCGCTCCGCCTGATGAGCGAGGTGATCTGCGCAATGTGGTGGCTGTTGTGCCAGATATATCTCTGTAATGCTGTATCCAAATTCATCGTCCCGAGGCCTGCACTCACAAAAACCCGCTCAAACTCAGCTTCACTTAGTGAACCCAGCAAGGTCATGAACCGCCGGTTCAGCTGCTCCAGCAGCCCGAGTGAAGAATCTACCGTCTCATCCAGATAATCGCTCCGTTCCGCCCACAGGTCCTGCCGGTAGGTTGGAATCTGCGGTGCATCTTCCGTAAGCCCCCGTTTAAAGCGGAGGCAGGCGAACATATTCGTGTCCGCAAGATGATGAACAACCTGTGCAACACTCCAGCCGCCAGGACGGTAAGGGGTGTCTAACTGCTCTGTTGTGAGCGGTCTCACGGCTTCGCTTAAGTCAGCCGAAAGCCGGCCAATCTTCTGAATATCCTGACTCCGTTCGTCTGCCGTCCGGTTTTCCTTGGCCGCAAACCTTCCAATGGGGTAACATAGGTGCTCCATGTCATCCTTAGTATAACTGCTCATCTACTTTGTCCTCCTTTTAATGGAGTCATCAGCTTAACCATCTTATAGAAGCTCATATAACTCATCCAGGGTTGTTACTGTATAATCCGGCTTCACCTCGTGCTGCCACATGGCTTCCTCCCGGTTGATCCAGCAGGCTGTTATCCCCGCCCTCGCCGCTCCTAACACATCCGCAGCCGTATCGCCGACATGGATAATCTGTCCCGGCTCTACGCCGTAATGGGCAATGACCTCTTGGAACATCACGTTGCGGCTGTCATTTTTGTAGGATTTGTACATTTCCGAGGTGAACAAGGTGACCGGATAGTTCTGATAAAAGTCCGGCAGCATCAGCTCATCAGTATCACTGACTATGCAGACCTGATATTCCGTGCATATCCGCTGCAGGAAACGTTCCGTATCCTCATATAACGTGGACAACCGGTGCTGTTCAAACAGATTTTCCACTGCCAGAAAAGGATCAAATTCCACCCTATGCTGCATAAAAACCTGCTGGAAGCTGCGGAAATAAATTTCTTTACTGGTCCAAAAATCTCCGTTACCTCGTATCTCAGAAGCTAACGTATGATAGCTGCTCAGCAGCATGCTGCCAAGCGCCAAAGCCCGTTCCTCACTATAGTCCTGCTGCAAAATAGGCTTCCATACATATGCCCTGCGGTCCTGAATATTTACCAATGTCTGAAACATATCCAGGCTGATGACTTTATAACGCCCCATGGTTCACCTGTGTATTAAACCTCGCCGCCACCAGGACAGCCGGTGAATTCCAGTAGATCGTAACCTCATTCGTGGAGTAGCTGAGTTCATGGTCGGCAAAACACTGCGCCGCAGGCTTACCCTGTAAATGCTGCAGAACATATTCATCATGCAATCCGCGGTCAGGTCCGCCGGACACAAGTCCAGGAACCGGCTCCTCCACATGATCACCTACAGACGGGCGGTGATGCGGATGCAATACCGGACGGTCGCCAAAGCCGGTTACATAGCTGATATCGAGCACATTACGGCCCAGCAGATAGTGAAGATGGTCCAGTGCACAATTGGCATAACGGACATCTCCGCTGAAACGCTCCGCAGCCAGCAGCAGCATCGCGTTGTTCATCACCAGCATATTGCTGCCCCAGATGTAATCCTCTTCCCGCAGAGAAATGAGGTATCCGTCTGACTGGCTCACCTGGACAAGCTGCTCCGCTTCCGCAAGTAGCCCTTCCTTAAGGAATGCGTATAATGCATCCCCTTGTGATTCCACATTCAGCAGATAGGCCAGTGTACCATAACCGCCCATGTCCGCCCAGCCCAGGCTGAATTTGGGGAATGGCAGTCTGGATAACTCTTGGACAGTCTTATGGTAGACTTCTTCGCCTGTCGTCCGGTACAGCTCAGCTGCTGCCCAGAAACGTTCGTCATGATCTTCGGCATCCCCGTATTCACCAGTCGTGATTTGCGTCGGATTCTTAAAGCCCGGTTCTTCCGGATGCTGCTCCAGCCACTGCCAGGCGGCAGATGCTGCTTCAAGACAACGGTCTGCATAGGACTCATCGAATGGCTTGTAGATCCTTGCTGCCATCGCCATTACCCCGGCAAAGTCTCCTGTAGCAGCAGCTGATACTGGTGAGAAAAACAGTTCTGACGTGTCATCCTCCGGCATAACGTCAAGGCCGGGAAAGTTCAGCGTAGTCAGCTTATGATAGACCCCGCCGCTGCCGGCTTCCTGCATTTTGAACAGAAAATCCAGCTCTACCTTACACTCCAGCAGCACATCCGGCATCATCCCATCGCTTTCCGGGAGTGCAAAATCACCCGCAAACGCAGCAGGATATAACTCATAGGCCAGCAACAGATCTGCAACAGCCTTGGCGCCCGGACCGGAGTATTTTCCGTAATCCCCTGCATCATGCCAGCCTCCGCTGCTGTCCAGCTTCAGCTCAGGCTGGCCGATTACGGTTCCCTCTGCCAGATGGCAGGCAGCATGTCCCCAAGGTCCGGCATAATCCCCGCTTAGTTCGGCTCCGCAGCGGTAATAATAAAAGGCTTTCAACAAGCCCCTCTGCAGCTCCTGATAAGGCTTATCAGCAATGACAAAGGGTGCGGAAACCGCCCCGTCCCCAGCTTCAAGGAAATACCGTCCTGCAGCGGTAACCGCTGAGAAGTCAGCGGCATGAACTCTGGCACCGCTGGCCTTATCGTCTGCTGCGGCAGCAGATTCTCCCTTAAATACTACCGCTCCCGTCTCTGAATTCACAACCCGGAATGAATGCTCCGTCCCGGTTAACAGGGCGATTTTCTTCCCGTATGTGGAATAACCGATCTGATCTACTGTAATTGCGCGAATCTGTTGCTCACTCACCTGGTATCCGCTCCTTTGTGTACATCAAAGTTTTCTCCAAGAATCTGGCTACACCATCTTCGTTGCACGAGGCGATGACCTGATGTGCCAATGCTTTGATCTCCGGCTGGGCATTCTGCACAGCAATCCTTGTTCCGGCGGCTGCGAACAGTCCCAGATCATTTAAGTGGTCACCGAATACAGTAATATCCTGCGGTTCAAGACCCATATGCTGCGCCCACAACTTGAGTCCATCGCTTTTGTTGCCTTGGGGGTGGCTGAATTCCAGGAAATAATGATCTTTTATGTATAAGTCCTTCATGAAGTGGATTTGCAGCTTATCCCCGAATCTGTGCTTCACCGCCTGATGAACGGGCTGAAGCTCTTCCAGCAGGCCGATATAACTGATAATCAAAGTCCGGTGGCCAGCCGGGCAATCCAGCTTGCACACTTCCCGAAACCGCTCGTCCCCCGGACGGCTTTTATAGAACACAACATCTCCCGCCCTCTTGAGCGGTTCATGAAGCACCCGTTCACGGTCATGTTCATCCAGTGAGAAATAAAACGGGGTAATTCCGCCAAGCTGCCGCCCGATGCTGATAACTTCCTTGGAAATAAAGTGATCCAGCCAGTACCCGTCGATCACCTTCCTGGACATCCCGTCATAAATAAGGGCTCCATTATAGAGAATAAGCGGATACTTCCAGGCAATTTCCGAAACTACACTGTCTGCACTAATGAAGCCCCTGGCCGTTGAGAAGCTGATGATCGCCCCCTGCTCCATTGCTGCGGTAATCACCTGAATTGTGTAGTCTGAAAGCTTCTGCTCTGAGGTGAGCAGCGTCCCGTCGAGATCCGTAATATAGGCCTGCCTTGCCATGAATCATCCCCCCCTACAGTGATAATTACATGCTATACGTTGACCGAAGGTTTCGACTATGATTATTCACCCAGCAGCTTCATAAAGTTAGCCGGCAGATTAAACTGCTGATTGTTAATCATGATCCGCTGGAACTCCAGTACTTCCTCGTCGGCCTGGGCATCTTTGATTTCTTTAATCTCACGGTGCAGACGCTCCATCTGAAGATCCAGCTCGTTGGCTTTGAGCGCTGCATTCTTCAGCTCACGGGTCAAATGCTCAGGAACCGACTGGCTGTATTTATAGAAAATTTTATGTTCAAGACTGGCCCAGAAATCCATAGCAATGGTGCGGATCTGCACTTCTACACACACCATCTCTGTGCAGTCCGACAGGAACACCGGCACTTCGACCAGCAGATGCAGGCTCTGATATCCGTTGGGCTTCGGATTTTTGATGTAATCCTTAATCTGAAGCACTTTCAGGTCATCCTGCTTCTGCAGCATTTCGCTGACTTGATAAATGTCAGAAATAAACGAGCAGGTGATGCGCAGGCCGGCGATATCCTTGATGCTGGACCGGACGGCTGGCAGTGAAAGCTCGCTGTTCTTGCGAAGCATTTTGTTCATAATACTCTCAGGAGATTTAATCCGGGACTTCGTGTGTTCAATTGGGCTATAGTCATGGAGCATCTGAAACTCCTGTTTCAGAATCTCAATCTTCGTCTCTATTTCTTCCAGGGCAAATTTATAGATCATCATAAAACGGGTAAGTTCATATTTTAGCTGCTTGAAATTCTCGATCTGGCTGCCTGTATTCATATTATTCCCCCCTCTTTCTGCTGCCGTTTAATAGGCCTGCTCTGATTTAATCATAGCCCATCTAACAGAGGGAATTCAAATTCAGCAGAACGTAAAAAGGCCATCCCACGGGTCACTCCGGATCCGTTAAGATAGCCTCACTATAACTGCTTATATCACAACCTGATTATTTAGATAAAAACTTCATCAACCGTCAGACTGCGCTCCCGTGATAAATCCCTATAATCCTCATCCACCTTGATCAGCGGCTTGAAGATATCCAGAGCATTGTTCATTACAATGGTTCCTGTTTCCCCGTTGCTGAGCTGCACCGTCTTGCCAACGAACCCGGGCAGCAAATGCCCTGTAAGAGCCTGTACTACATTTCCGTTCAGCTTGCCAAAGCCCATTTCATGCACCTGGCGCAGCACAGACACAAGCCCCTGCTTTGGCCGGTTCAGCCTGGACGTAGTAAGCTTCATATAGATATCAGCGACAGTAACTATTTCAGTATAGGGATGAATATCATTTTTGCGGAGATTGGCCGGATAACCCGAACCATCTTGATATTCATGATGCTGCAGTGCAACCAGTGCCGTAGCTTCATCCTTCATGGATCTCCGGATAATATCATAACCGTACGCGGTGTGGCGCTTCAATTCTTCTTTCTCGGTGGCGTCCAACCATCCCGAATTGTTTAAGATAGACAAAGATACCTGGCTCTTTCCGATATCATGCAGGTATCCGGCACGGCTGATCTTGTAACGCTCCTCTTTGGAGTAACCTAGCCATGTAGCAATATAATAAGACAGCAAACCAACCTGCAGCGAATGCTGGTAGGTATCCACATCTTCACGGTCCAGCAGGAGCAGCAGGGATACAACATCTTTTTGCTTATCTAAGGTTTCAAGCAGCGGCTGCAGTGTTGCATCTACAAGGTCTGGTGTAAAGCTGCCCTGCGAAAGAGCCTCCAGGAAAGTCGATTCATAATTCATGATCACCTGGTCAAAATCATCATGAAGACCATGGCTCTGCTCCTCGATGGTTTGCGGCAGCTCGCGGGCTACAATTGCTACATACTCTATTCTTTGCCGGATCAGCAGGGAGATCTCTTCACGCTGGACTATGGTCCCGCTGGGCAATATATGCAAGCCCACACTATTGAAAGTGTCAGTCATTAGACAATCGCCGGGTTTTAGATCTGTGACATGAACTTTCAAATCGCAGCACTCCTTCTTGAGTAAATAATATTCCTTGTGTAAATTGATCATAGCCAAATGACCTTATAGTGACAATATGGTTAAAGTCGCATTCACTGCCCGGAATAGTTCAAATGAATCCCTACTTTAGCCGCCTTTTTCAATTTTCATTACATCCATTTCACAAATCTGCCGTATTTCAACGTGACTCCATTCATTTCGGCCCAGGTATGAAGACTCTGTATCGCTTGTGTCCGGTCATCCGTGAATCTGAAACACAGGCCGAGCGGTACAATTCTTGTATTCTTCAGCAAAATACCAACTAAAGGACCATCAATATGGATAGACTTAATTTCCGGTGCCGGGATCGTGCGGTTATGAAACTGCAAAGCATCAGTATTCCACATGATTTCAGATGCCTTCCGGAGCGCCAGCAATATCAAATACACCTCTAACAAAGTAGAGAAAATGAGACAGACGATCAGAATATAGTACATGGTGTCATGCGGCCTGACAGTACTGCCTGGGCTCCTAAAGAAAGATAGAAGAAGAATAACGATGCTTACCAGCACGCTCAGCATCGTTCTGAGGGCTAACGGAGGTTTGATTCTCGTTACATAGACAGGATCTGTCATGGCTTATCCTTTCATGTTTCATATATATAGTATAATGAACGCAAAGCTGTAACTTTGAGGAGGATTATTATGTACGAGCATCTGGTTGTCTTTAAATTTAACAGTAATTACGAGCCGCAAACAGAAGAGCTGCTGGTGCAGACACTTTTAAAGCTGAAGGAACAGATACCAGGTATTGTCGAATTGACGGCAGGGGTAAATGTGACAGAGGAAACGGGGAATATCCATGGATATACGCTGGGGCTCCGCGTGACCTTTACAGATCAGGAAGCCCTGCGTCAATATGGACCGCATCCGGCCCACCAGGATTTTGTGGGTATGCTAGAGGGAATAATTGAAAATGTCGTTGTGGTAGATTACCCGGTTACAGGCTAATACGGTTCTAAAAAAGATCGTTCACATCTGCAACTACTTTACCTATCAATTTATCCTTGGCTACAAAAGGAGTCGCCCACAAATGAGCATCATAGCTGATATTCCGGTTGTCGCCAAGGAAAAAATAGTGATCCTCTGGAACAGTAACCGGACCAAAGGTATAATTCATAGTTTCCTTCAAATAAGGCTCATCGATCTTTTCACCGTTTCTGAATAAGGCGCTTTCTTTAACTTCGATCGTGTCACCCGGGAGACCCATAAGGCGTTTGACATATTTCTTTTGTTCATCACCGGCGACCGGTGGATTGAACACAACGATATCGCCATGCTTCAGCGTGGTCAGCCAGAGCATCTTCTCTACCAGCAGCCGGTCATCCACTTTTATTGTGGGAACCATGGAGTCCGTCGGAACTCTCATTGCTTCCGCAACATAAGACCTGATAAATAAGGACAGGATGATACCAATTGCGATACTCGGAACCCACTGCTTCAGAAATTTTTTCATTTTGCCACCTCAGTTATCTATAATTAGAGTTCGAACTTTGCAAGTATCCGCGACATTTCTGCGTCCGTGTCAATCATGCTATTTTGGGGCATGTGGATGACGAGCAATCCGCCAAAGATCTGCTCCCATTTCCCGCCGTTCTCCTTCACACGCTGCTTCATATCCCTAATCTCCTGGGAACCTGCCGCCTCTTTACTGAGCAGCCAGGCATATCTCCGGTAAGCGGACTTCTGCACCGTCTCCACGTAATACGAAATGCCCTGTTTCTCTGTTACCCGGATAATATCTCCGAGCGTAATGCACGGGTTGAAAATCGGTGTCTCCTCGATCCTGTATTTATCCTGCGCCACGGGAGTCACATCGAGCACCTCAATCTCACGTCCCTGTTCATCAAAACAGATATGTAGTCCTACTGTATCCGGCATAACACACCTCAATTCTTCATATACAAAATCCATCAACCTTCATTTTAGGCAAACTCATGAAAATTGGCAATGAATCTGTATGTGCGGTTATAGAGCTTAAGCTTTCGGTGAGTGGTCATTTCATTCCCGACAGGGATTTGGCAATGAACCGTTCCAGCGTCTTCCAGGGCAGCAACGCTTTGCCTATGCTCAGGATCTTGGAGCCTTTGCCGATGGGATAACGCAGCTTGGGCGCACGCATGAAGACCAGCTTGCCGATCAGCTCAGCCACCTGCCTGGGATCGGGTGCAGTTTCCGCGGTTCTCCGGGAGTAGCGCAGCACCTCAGTCAGCTGCTTGTTGTAGGGTGAATCCTCACTTGTCCGGATTCCGTCAATGCCTTTGCCCCAGATCGAAGTGCGGAAGGAGCCGGGTTCAACCAAAATGACCCGGATACCGAAAGGCAGCAATTCTTGGCGCAGACTTTCGCTGAAGCCCTCCACTGCATACTTGGACGCGGCATAGGGTGCGTAACCGGGAAAGCCGATTAATCCGCTGACACTGCTGACATTGATGATGCTCCCACCGCGCTGCTGGCGCATCACAGGAAGTACAGCCTTCGTTACCTCCACCAGCCCGAAAAAGTTCGTATCCATCTGGTGACGCCAATCGTCCATACTTATTTCCTCTACAAACCCGCCGACGGCAAAGCCTGCATTATTAACCAGCACGTCAATTCTTCCAAAACGGTCCATAATTGCTGAAACAGCCGATTCAATGGACTCCGAATCTGTGACATCCAGCGTCATTACATGAATCCGATTGAGCACATCAGCTTCTTCAGCCTGACGGATAAGCTCGTCTTTGCGGCCCAGATCACGCATCGTGGCAATCACGTGATAGCCTTTTGCCGCCAAGGTAAGCGCAGTCAGCAGTCCAAAACCGCTGGAAGTCCCAGTAATAAGAGCTATTTGATCATAGGGTAGATCTTGAATCTGATTCATACCCGCCTCCTTTTGTTCATTGATGATTCCATTTCAGTTTACGTTAGTCACGCATTATGTAGTTGTATCCTCAATATACTTCACAGTCCTTCTAGTATTGTAACATATATTTGGCAATCCTTGGAAAACGAACTAGTGTTCCTTTATTCCTTGACTTTCCAATAATCTCAAGCTATAGTAATAACAATTACACATATTGAGCGGGAGAAGCACCTCGCAGGACAGGCATTGATGCCTTTCTTGGGGGTGCTTTTTTTGCGCTCTATATCAATATTAAGACTGGAGTTGACTGAAATGGCTAAACATGTGATCACAAATGGTATTAGAAGATTCACCGGTTTACTGGTAGTGCTGGCGCTCCTTACCGGGAACAGCATCCAGGCCGCAGCAGCCTCCGGGTGGGATGAGGCGCTGGACCAGATTAATGAATTGTACAGCAGCTACATCAGCCTGCAGGAAACAGTCAAGGCGGAGAGCAAGCGTAATCAGACCCTCCGCAAGCAGAACATCAGTGATCTTGCTGCCATCAATGCCCGGCTTAAATTAACGGATCAGGCATTGCTGAGCCGTCTCAAGTCAGAAGCAGCAGCGGTGCAGAAGAAGCATGCGGTGCTGCTTGAGCAATATTCGGCACTGGGCAAACAGGCAACCGCCGCGCGTAAAGCGGGGAATCTCAAGTCTGTCACAGCCCTGGATTTGCAGCGCAATAAATTGAAACCAGCGGTAACGGCAGCCCGGGCGGAGATTAAAAGTAAGAACACCGCTCTTACCGCAGCCAAGGCTACCGCCGCTGCAAGAAACAAGCCGGCTAAAGATGCTCTCTCACCCATCGCAGGCCTAAGAAAGCAGGTAACAGCCGGTAATAAACAGGTCAGTGAAATCCAGAGTATTCGTTCGGAGGCTGACAAACGCTATAAAGCCGCAGTGAAGGCGGGAGACGCGGTCACTGCGGCGGCAGCAATGAAGCTTTCTTATACCAAAATGGGAGAAATCCGTACCTGGCTGACCCAAATTAATAGCTTGGAACAAAAGATTTCCGCTGCCCTCCGATTAGCCGAAACCAAATTGCCGAATTGAATACCTTCTGAGATCATCGTCATCTGCTGGAGCTTCATCTTAATAATGGCCTCATCAGATCAGCTGCACCATCCAGCTGATGAAATAGGCTGCTGGTATGAATACAAGCTGGCCCAGCAATGTTCCAAGAAACCGGGAGAACATCAGCAGCACATAGATTTTACCCAGCTGATCACGGTATTCAGCTTGTTCCGTGGCTTTGTGAGTAATAATCCCCAGCTGCGGATCAATAAAGATGGTCAGCACGATCGTTGCCAGTCCGTTGATCAGACCGGAGGCATTCGAAGCGGTTGCCAGGAGATGAGGGGATAAATGCCCTGCATACAGCGAAGAGATAACCCCTACGGTATAGAACCCGGTAACGAAGATATTCATGATGATAAAACGCTTAGGAATTCCGAGATATCTGAAGCTGGGCAGCTTTATTCCGGGTCTTTTGATATATTTGCGCGTGTTCTTAAGCTGTTCTACCGTCACGCTGCTCAGGAGCTTAGGAAGGGAGCCTTCCACCTCCAGCTTGGAGATTACCCTGCTAAACAGGCCGACAAAGGTCGGAAAAAGTGCAATTGCGACTAAAGTGCCCAGCGAAGAGGCGAGCATAATAATCCGTAAATAATTACCGAGCGGAAAACTTGTGTCTACATTGTTGGAATAGTCAACAAACTTTGCCGTCAGCGGAGCCTGGATCATATTTGCCGTTCTCGATACAAGTACAATAATACCGGTCAGCGACAAAGCAATGGCGATCTTGTTCAGCTTCACCCCGGCATAGCGGACTGAATATGATAATGTTTCAGCCGTATTAATTATCATTGTTAGCAGGCATACCACAATCAAGCTATTCACCATGGTCATTACAGGATCTCATCTCCAAATCTGGCAACATGGAATTACAATAAATCCGGCTTTCCGGTTGAATTGGCTGATTATGCCGGCGGTATTCTTGTGAGACAGCAGCGGTCCAGGACGTATGCGCCCGAAATCCCAAGTGAATAGCGGATAAGATCTACCCACAAAAACCCTTTGCCCAGAATCAGTCCGCCCAGGATTGTTGCTCTCACCTCATTAATCCATACTGCCTGATACAGCTGGCTGAACTCGATCATGAAGCTGAAGCTAAGGCTCAATGCAAACGAGATGTACAGCTTGCGACGGCCCAGCAGCAGCCGGAAACCAAAGTATACCATCGCCGCCCACAGCGCATCACCCAGATGGCTTGCCACAAACCGCGGCATATGTTCTGAGTAGGCTCTGGAGCCCAGACCCAGAACCATGGTTACCAGCGCTGCGCAGCTATATGTAATGAGATTAATATCACTCTGTAATCGTCTGATACCTCTGCCCCCTTCATGCAAAAAAGCTTTGACAACCTGTGTATATTCAGAGGTCATTCAGCAGATTTTATTCAAAAATCGTTTTTACTGTACCGGATTCCCGGCGGAATACCTCAGGCGGATAGGGAATAGCAATCTGCGGGAGCTCTTCTTCACTGAAAAACCTGAGTTCCTCACATTCCCCATCTATGCTTCTTGGTGTCCCCTTAACGATCGAGCACTCAAAGACAGTAACTGAATACTCCACACAGTCGCCATTACTGTATTCGTATGCATATTTTGCACCGCCGAATACGCCAATGATCCGCTCCGGTGTTACCATGAGTCCCGTTTCCTCAAAAACCTCGCGCCGCACCGCTCTGGACGGAGTTTCCCCAGGCTCCACTGCACCTGCCGGCATTCCCCAGAGTGATTCTCCGCCTTTACGGATAAAGAGGATCTCTCCTGCCTCATTACGTATGACTGCCGCAACAGACGGCACTAATAGCAGATCTGTCCCCACTTTGCTGCGCAGCCCACGGTAGTATTCAGATATTGGCATGATTACTTCCCCTCTCTTTTCCATACATTATATGATTATATCTATGGACAGATTACAGGTTCTCCTTAGGAAAGGAAACCATCGGAATCCGCTGGTCTGGGGGATAGTTCCGGCAATCAGACAGCTTAACCTTATAGAATTCATCGCTCTCTGCGAGCTCAATGGCTCTGCAGACATATTCTGTCTTTGCCGGGTTTGCACTCATGTAATCCCTGGTTTGGTCTACCATCAAGTGCAGCTCCTGTCCGTCATTATAGAAATCATATATAAAAGGCCCGCTGTCTATTCCCCATTGCAGGAATGTCAGATTATCTCCCTGGCCTTCTTCAAAGCGGTGAATCATTTCTTTGACTCTCTCCAGGTCAGTCTGGTCAAAATGGGGAATCAAATTCGACTTCGTACTGATGTCCCGTTAGTTCACTCACTATATTTGACATAGCTGATCGTTTTTCCTTGTGGACATGCTAAATAGGGACATCCTTACCATGCCGGCTAAGAAATGTCCCTTGTTGTGTCTTACATTATCTTGACTTGTGATCAGCCTTCTCCCAGCTCCAGCCTTCTCAAGGTACGCCGCCGGGACCAGCAGGTCCATAGCAAATCAGCACTGAACAGCATGATAATCAAAGGCATTCCCGGCACCCAAATCGGCTCCAGGAGAAGATAGACAAGCTCCATAAGCGGCTGCAAAAGATAGATACAAGCAGTGGCCAGCACCCACCAGTATAAAGAGAATTTCAGACAGATATGGCCATGAAGCTGATACGGCATTGCCGAATAATCCCACCACTGCTTATGGAAGGCTGACTTCAGCAGCCAACCGCTAGCATATTCAACTGCCGAAGGTATAATCAGGGAAAGCCCCAGAAACAGCGGAAGTGGAAGTTCCAGCATCTGGGCCGCCAGCAGCAATAGCGGGGCAAACCCGTACATCGGCTTAAACGGCCCCTTAAGAAACCCCTCCTTGCGGAAGCTTCCCTGACTATAAAGATTATATGACCCTTCGAGCACCCACCCAAAGAACGAGTAAATCATAAAGTAAAAGAAATACTGACCCGCCGCTACAACAACTGCAGTGTAGCTATCCAGCGACAGCACCGGAAATATGTTAATCTCTTTCTCCCCCCGCCTGCGAGTATCGTCATCAGGTACATCCGGGAGGTAGTATGCCATCCTGCAGCCCAATTTATGTAATCCAACAATCAAAAAAAATGTCCCTGCAGCCATTATCTTGGCTTCATGGACATTTTCTTGTGCTAAAAGACTGGGTGCGGTACACCTGAGGGTTCACTCCTTATGTTGCTGTTCTTTGAGCAGCGGCGTTGTTGAGGAGCTGTCGTTTTGCCTTTTCAGCGTCTCCAGCTTCACCTCGCTGCGCACACCAACATCCGATCCGTACTTCTTTTCGAAATTGCCGGCCAGTGCCTCGCCTCGCTTATGCCTATACCGGCCGTTCTCGTTCCGACTACGCATTTTCATTACCTCCTCGCAAGTTCAATTGCTTAATAACCTGGGAAATCTGCGATGATCCTGGAGAATGAAGACAGATGGTTGTACGTAGGTAGATTATACAATATTAACTAAACTCTGCTCAATACTTAACAGCCTCCAATAATAAAAACAGACCGTCCCGCAGGACAGCCCGTTTGACTTAACCCTATTTAGTTCTTCGGCAGCGGGTCCGGATGAGCGGATTCCGCTGGTTTGGCTACCCAGTCATCGGCTTCCGGCTCAATATCTACGCCATTCTCCATTTTTTTGCGTTCCGCAAGTGAGTCGCCGTCTTTGTTCTCTTTATTGCGGAGATCCGCCTCGTTCTGAATGTGATCTGTCATGTGAAATCCTCCTCGCTTTACAGTTTTTTGGTCACTTAGTTATAGTTACCCGTTGAACTGTTTCGCAAACATTTTTTCTGCCGGAGGATGTTAAGCCTAATTGAGGCTACTCATAATACACCCGAAAAACAATATCCTGCTCATAATTTCCAAAGCCGCGGCCGAATAGCGTCAATCCTCCACGCCTTCGGGTGGAGTCTTCCGCTGTAAGCCTGAAGGTCCACTGATTCTGCTGCCAGCATACATCATCCAGCGTAACCGCCGAAATCTTTTGTCCATCGATGTAGGTTCCCCCCCGGTTTACCCGCAGCACCTTCAGCAGCCCATATTGGTTCACATCGGAATTCCACCAGGCCGGAGTCAGTCGTCCGCGCATGACGCCGAAATCTCCGGGACTGGTCCATTTCCCCAGATCATGTCCATTTAATGAAAACAGGATATCGGAAGGCCACTTCTCATTGATATGCGGAGCCTCCGAGCCAATCTCCAGCGAGATTTCAATCTCTTGGACTTTCTGATCCATAAACAGATAATTAGGTACTTTATATTCGGCATAGCCTTTGGCAAACCATAGAATGCCCGCATCCACCCGCTCTGGATCAAGAAAATAACGCGGATCATCATAATATCCGATTAATTTCTCCGTCGTGGCAATCCCGCAGGTGGGCGAAGCCTGCAAATCTGTATAATGGCCTACGGGAACGGATACTTCCACTACTTTTCTGGCGATCCCCTTCGTTCCGGACAGTTTGATCTGCAGGAAGTTGGCGGACAGGGAGCAGTATTTATAGGTCCCTCCGTCGATTCTTTTCATTTGTGAGCTGACAATGCCGGCTTTCTGCAGTTTAGCGACATGGGAGCTGACAATGGCACTGCTGAGGTACAGCTTCGACGCCAGTTCTTTAATATGCATTTCCTCCGTACCGAGCAGGTCGATAATCCTTAGACGGACCTCGCTGGCCAGTGCCTCATACACCTTAAGAGATTCAGAATCAGTTGTTAAGTACACCTCAAACCCTCCGCCTCATCAGAATTAGCAATTTGATTAATCCTCAATATTTATATTGCCTATAATATCATTAACTACGTATTATGTAATCATAAAAAAGAACTTTAAATTAATAAATTCATTAATTCTAATACAAGGAGCGATATAAAGATGACAATACGGTCGACAATGATTGTTGATAAGGATTTCAAGCTGGCTGAGGTAGACCCCAGGGTATATGGTTCGTTTATCGAGCACTTAGGACGGGCTGTCTACGGCGGGATTTATGAACCTGGACATCCTACGGCCGATGAGCAAGGTTTTCGTGGAGATGCTCTACAAGCTATACGTGCACTGAACGTTCCGATCATCCGTTACCCTGGCGGCAACTTTGTCTCCGGCTACAATTGGGAAGACGGCGTTGGTCCCAAGGCAGAACGAAAGCGTTCTCTTGAAATTGCCTGGTGGACGACAGAAACCAATCAGGTGGGCACTAATGAATTTGCCGATTGGGCCAGACTGGTCGGATCAGAAGTTATGATGGCGGTAAATCTCGGAACACGGGGAGTAGATGCGGCCAGAAACCTGGTCGAGTATTGCAATCATCCTTCCGGCTCTTACTACAGCGACATGCGGATTGCGCACGGATATAATACACCTCATGGCTTCAAGACCTGGTGTCTCGGCAATGAGATGGATGGTCCGTGGCAGATTGGCGCCAAAACAGCGGTTGAATACGGCAGACTCGCGAACGAAACCGCCAAAGCCATGCGTTGGGTCGATCCTACGATTGAGCTAGTCGCCTGCGGCAGTTCAGGCAGAGGAATGAGCACCTTCGCAGAATGGGAAGCAACTGTACTTGATCTCAGCTATGACAATGTGGACTACTTGTCCTTGCACGCCTATTACAACAATAATGATGGCGATACGCCAAACTTTCTCGCCCAATCGCTGGATTTGGACCAGTTTATCGACAGTGTAGCTGCTACATGTGACTATATCAAGGCCAAAAAGAAAAGCAAGAAGAAAATCCACCTCTCACTTGATGAATGGAATGTATGGAAATCCCAGGGGACGAGCCGCGCGGAACAGCATTGGCAGATCGCACCGCCGGAATTTGAGGATGTATATACATTGGAAGACGCGCTGGTCGTTGGCTGCTGTCTGATCAGTCTGCTGAAGCATGCGGACAGGGTGAAGATGGCCTGCATCGCCCAGCTGATCAATGTCATCGCACCGATTATGACCGAAAATGGCGGTCCGCTCTGGCTGCAGACAACCTATTACCCATATATGCATGCTTCCGTGTACGGCCGGGGAACTGTACTGCACCCTCTGATTACCAGTCCGAAATATGATTCTAAGAGTTTCACTGACGTTCCATACCTGGAAGCGGTCAGTGTCTACAATGAGGAGCTGAGTGAGGTTACGGTATTTGCCGTAAACCGCCACCTGACCGAAGGGCTGGAGCTGTCCGTGGATCTGCGCAGTTTCGGCGCAACAACCGTGCTCCAGCATACCGTACTGGAACATGAGGATATTTACGCAGCCAACACCCGTCATAACCCGGGAACCGTACTTCCGCATGATCGCGGAAATGCCTCAGCAGAAGGTGGGCGGGTCAGCGCGTTGCTGCCCAAAGCTTCCTGGAATGTTATCCGTCTGCGGGTCAACTCTTAGCAGATAACCTCCTGCAATACTGTTAATGGTACATCATCCAGGCGACGAGCGGACCGACTATTGAGCCGACAATAGCGCATACTGTCATTGCGACTGAGCTCATGGAGACGGACTGCTCGCCGTATTCCAGCGCTTTGGCAGTACCAAGCGCATGCGATGCCGTTCCGAGCCCAATTCCGATCCCGGATTCGCTGCGGATTCTGAACAGTTTAATGATGTAGGGACCGCCAATAGCGCCGGTGAACCCGGCAATCATTACAAAAACTGAGGTTAGAGATGAGTCTCCGCCCAGATTGCCCGAAATTTGAATCGCAACAGCAGTCGTAATCGATTTGGGCAGGATCGAGAGCACATAAATTTTGGAGAAGCCGAGACTGGCAGCCATCAGCAGACCGCTCAGCATGCCTACCAGCAGGCCTGTTAGTGTTCCGCCTAGGATCGCCGGCAGATTCTCCCAGAGTACATTCCGCTGTTTGTACAGCGGATAAGCCAGAGATACTACAGCGGGTCCCAGCAAACGGTTAATCCACTGTCCGCCAATCATATAAGTATCATATGAAATATGAAATCCTAGCAGCAGAACAACCACAGTAAAAGTCGCAGTCAACGCTGGTAAAAGTACGGGAAGACGGTACCGTTTGTATAGCAGGGCCATCACCAGATATATCACAACATTGAACAGAACGAACCCGGCAGCTAGCAGAATTCTCATGCTTCCTTCCCCTTCTCTCTAATCCCTCTGGCCCGGAGGGGACGCCTGCTGCTGCGGCTTGCGCTCAAGCCGGCGATCCATTCGCTGGAATGAGCAGTCACTACCATGGTAAGCACGCTGCTTACCACGAGAATGGCAATGAGCAGCAGCCCTTTGCCGCTGAAGATGTCCAGATGATTCATAATTCCCGCGGTTGCGGGTATGAAAAACATAGGAAGATAGGCAAGAATAAAGGAAGAACCATTCTCAATCAGCCTTACTGGTACAATTTGGAGCAGCAGCAGTACAAAAAGCAGCAGAAGCCCGACGATACTGCCGGGAACCGGAAGATGAAGCAACTTTTGCAGATAGTCCCCTATTAAATAGAAAACGTACAATAGTCCGACTTCAGCAATGACACGAATGATTTTCATGTTGCAGGAATCCCTTCAATCTTGAAATGAAAAACGTCATCTTAAATGCTCACCTTCTTAGCCTAGCGACCTTTCAGTAAATTTTCAATCGTTTTTCGCACCTTCTCAATATTTCCACAAAAAAGAAACCTCTTTGTAAGCGGCAGTTTACAAAACAAAACAGCTTTCCTCAGAAAGCTGCGGGCCGATAGAAGCAGATGTTGGGGTGTAGGCACTCGGCTGCACCCTCTTTTTGTTCAGTCACCATCGTCAAAAAATTCCTCGGACTTCTGCCGGTGTTCATCGGTGACCTGTCCGGCAATAGCCCGCACAGCTGCGGCAATGATTGCCGCATCATCCGTAAGGCCAAGCCTGAGTAAGGCATCTGGAATGGTGTCGAGCGGTGAGATGAAATACGCCAGTGCCCCGAAGGCAATGCCCTTGGCCCAGAGCGGGGTTTTGGCATCCAGGGCACAGTAATACATCGCTACGGCATCCTTGGTAAACGGGATTTTACCGGCAAATTTTTTGGTTTTCCGCCAGAAGTTTTTTTTCACCAGCTGTTCATTCGCTTGGCTGTATTTAAATTCTCCGGCCGAAAGGTCTGCCCGAATTTTAGCTTTGTCCAGTTCCATTATTCATCCCTCCTACTAGCATTTACCCCATTCTGCTATTCTTGTCTCTGAACTTTTACGTTGCAAGTAGTTGAAAGCGTTATTATTATAAATGGTAATACGAAATTATCGCATTTAAAAGGAGATGTTTCTCATTCGCTTCGGAACTTTGGCGCATACCGCCGGTTGTCTGCCCCTGCATACTCTGACTTCGACCCTTCAGGCCCATGATATTGATTTCGTACAGCTAGCCTTGACCAAGGCCATCCAGGATATTGATACTTCCCCGGGCAAGCTGAGTCCAGGACTGGCTAATTATATCGGCGAGCAGTTCGACAAAGCTGGCATCCGTATCGGCGTGCTGGGCTGCTACATTGATCCCATCCACCCCGATCCCGCTATACGCAGGGCCGAGATTAACCGTTTCAAGGAGCAGCTGCGTTATGCCAAGCAGTTCGGGGCCCCTATGGTAGCCACCGAAAGCGGAGGCTTGAACACTTATCAGGCATCTGCACCAGAGCGATATGAAGAAATCGGCTGGCAGACCTTCAAGGCTACACTGGAAGAATTAGCCGAAGAAGCAGAAAAATGGGGCGTTTTTGCAGGGATAGAAGGCGTCAGCACTCACACTTTAGCCACACCGGCTCATATGCGGCGCATTCTGGACGAAGTGCCGTCCAGCTCCATCGGAGTCGTGTTCGACCCCTGCAATCTGATCGGAGAAGATCTGCACAGGCAGGATGAAATTGTCGACAGCGCCTTCAACCTGTTCGGAGACCGGATTATTCTGGCCCATTTGAAGGATATTTACGACGAAGGTGGTAAAATCCGTCACGGCGTACCGGGCCGGGGTCTGTTCCATACTGCTGATTTTTTGAGCAAGCTTCAGGCTCATAAGCCGATGATTGATGTCTCGCTGGAGGAAATCACACTGCCGGTGTTCAATGAGACTGCCGCCCTATTACACAGCCTGCGCAGCAGCTAAATAGGCCGTGACGTACTAGTTATAATACTCCCCTTCAACAGACTGGCTGGTGTGGTAAGCGAAATCTACTGCCGCACCTGCCAGTAACTTCTGGATGCCTTGAAATAGACGCATGACCTTCCCCCGGTACTTTTCCCTATCCGCTGAATAAAATGGTATACAAAAGCATTAATGCCAATCCAGCGCTTATTATAGAAGGGAAGCGATCAGCGATGAGGTTCACATTCCCCATTCTCACCTTATGCCATGGCGGGGCGCAACGGATGCTGGTGGAGCTTACCAATGGTCTTACCGCTCTGGGTCACCAGGTAGTCATTGTCATGCCGTCGGGGGGAGACATTTCTTACGAGGTTCACTCCACCGTTCACCGCACCGATCACACGGTGCTTCGTGAATCCGATTTTCCGGCTAGCGATATCATCGTTTCCAATTTCTACACCACTGTGCCTGTGTCAGAAGCGGCAAGTCTTAATGGCAAAGGCATGCATGTCCGCCTCTCTCTATGTTATGAACCGCTGTTCCTCCCGGAAAATAGTGTATCTTTCCCGTCCTACAATACTACTCCCAGACTGATTGTGTTATCCGAATGGCAGCGGGAGATCATTGCCCTCAACCATGGAATTACGGGCAGCATTGTCCCTGTAGGCATCAGCTCCAGCTTCAGCAACAGGCATATCCGGCACAGGCTGCAGGAACCGATGAACATAACCGCCATCCTCCGAAAAGTCGAGAACGGTTTCTCCTGGCACCGCGAACAGGATTACCTGGTCCGGCAGCTGGACATTGTTAAACAGAATCTTCCGCATGTGAATATCAATTTTATCAGTCCGCCTGATGAGTTCTACAGCTCGGATTCTTTGCAAAACCTGAAAGCAAGCGGCAAATACCGCTTCTTCACCCCACAGAATGACGAAGAACTCTGCTATCATTATAACGGAGCCGATATCTTTGTGAGCTCCAGTATTTTTGACAGCGGCTCATTGCCCGGACTGGAAGCTATGCGCTGCGGAGCCGCACTTGTCACTGTCTACTCCGGAGGCAATATGGAGTATGTGAGACATGAAGAAAACTGCCTGCTCTCCTACCGGTATGAGAACCGCCTGGCTGAAGATATCATCCGGCTGGCACAGGACCATGTGCTGCGTATCCAGCTGGCTTCAAAGGGAGAGGCTGATTCAAACAGCTGGACCTGGGAGAATAGTGTCCGGATTATGGAACGAACGGTTATCCATTTTTTGCAGGGTATCCCCTTAATTGACCCGCCCAGATCTGCGCAGGCCATGCTCCGCCGGTCTCACAGCTTGCGGGCCACCCGAAAGTAACCGTCACTATAGTTATGAAGCAGCAGCAAATCCCCGTTAACCGGTGATTTGCTGCTGCTTCATGTTGGCGGATGTATTCCGGCCTCCTTCTTCAATTCCCGAAAATAATGTCCTGCTTGCCTAAACGGGTGTCGTTCCAGACCGCTCCAAGTGTATTCGGGAAAATCGTTGCAGCCGTAATATAGTCACCGATTAGCGGAACAGGGGTCGGCGAAGTACCGTTGGGATTCGTGGACACATCCGACACTCTCCGGTTGATGAAGGACAAGCCGCTGTTGATCGATTCTGCAACAAATACATCCAGCAGGAAACCGTCAATCCGGTTTGTATAATAAATGACTCTAATCGTCCCGTTCGAAGGCGAAACCGTGATCGACGGCGAAAAATTCTGCGAGCCTGCAGGCGCTCCCGTGATATTAACCGGCTGAGACCAGAGCAGACCATCAGGTGACCGCGAAAAGAAGATATCGGCATAGCCAAGCCGGAAATCATTCCAGACTGCGTATACAAATCCGCCAAACGGTCCCGCGGAAATATCAGCACCCAAGCTGAGGTTCGTCTGGACGCGAAAAGCATAGTTCGGCACAGGCAGGGGACTTGGCACAGGAACGGTATTCGCAATTAAGGTAGCTCCGCGTGAAACCGGAGGACTGAAGGTAACGCCTCCATCCTGGGATACCCGGATCAGGGCATACTTCGGTGCCGGCCCAAGTTGAATATAACCGACATACACTTCTCCCGCGAGTCCCACAACCAGCGCCGCACGTTCAAGATCTCCCCGCGGATCGGAGATCCGCTGCGGCCGTTCCCAGGTTAACCCCTGATCCAAGGAACGCTGGAAGAAGATCGCTGCATTCTGTGCAAGATCATACAGAGGGGTATAGCCAATATAGGCATTTCCGCGGAACGGGCTGGACGGCGAACGGTCCACAGCCAGGAATGGTTCATCATTGTGAATATACAGACCAAAACCCTGCTGTACGATAACGGGCGGATTAAAGGTGGCCCCATTATCAAATGAGGTATAGGTAGCAATCGTACCATCATCAAACTCGTTGAAAAAATGAACCGCAACGATAAAGGTGTCGGGAAATGTATAGTCAATAGTCGGCGCTTCTGCACTCATATAGCCGGGAGCCTGCGGGAGAATCGTCGTCGACCAGGTCTGCCCTCCGTCGGTTGATCTGTAGAATCCGGTCAGAGCCGTCCCCGTACTGTCATCCACCGCGACCACACACAGAAAATTCGGGGAAAGCGTATTTACTGCAATTGAAGGCTCGATATGATTGCCCGGCAGTGCGGCAGTAATATTGACATTTGCCAAATCCGTATCACTCCCCGTTCAAGTGGAAATTATAGATAACCGATCGATGTATGTAAGTTCAGACTGCAGTATCCTCTCCAGTAAATTACCTGCCGCGTCCAATGCAAATACGTTGATGATGGTATTAACAGCACTGTAGAAATTGATCTGAACTTCATAATAATCTGCAATATTTACCGAAAAGGTCTGGACAACAAGCTGCTGTGGATCAACCTGGAATAATGCCTCGCCTACCGGAAACCGGGTTAGCGAATTCCCTCGGAAATGAAAAACCTGCAAATTAATATTAATTGGCTCTAGAATCGAATCATTCAGGCAAGCGACGCGGATCCGGTCAATATGATTCAGTCCGGCCGGCGGATTGTATACCGATCCGGTTGAAAAAGGCATACTGTTCAAGCTCCCTTCTCTCTCAACTCCTTTATTTCTATATGTTATGTTGTTTGTTTTTGTCCAATGATGAAAAAAACTGCCGGAGGTGAACCTTTTCCGGCAGCAGACTCAAGTTACAGGATGGACACACCCGAGAATATAAGCGGGCCGACAATAACCGGCTGATTCATCGCACCGATTGCAGACGCAGTCAATGCGTATCCGTAATAACCTGCAGCAATTCCACTATCCGCAAAGGAGAAATGGACGGTTTCAAAATCACCGGCATCCCGTCCGCTGGAGCGCAGGCTAAAGACCTCCACCGCATTCCGGACGACCGTAAAGATAACGTCGGATGAATTTGCCACGCTGTTCTGCAGGCCAATCGTGCCTTCAAGCAATACTGCACCGTTCGCGCCCACATTTAAACCGAACTGTCCCAGAATGGTGCTGTTGGGGAGACTCAGTACAGGAAGCGTAGCGGACTGGCTGAAGCTGGACGGGATACTTTTACCGAAATCTATAAGTTGTCTCATCGCGTCACACCAACGATAGCCCTGAAAAATCAACAGGACCCACCAGATTTGCGCTATTCAGCGCAGCGGAGTTTACAATTGAAACGGTCAAGGTATACGCAAAATACCCGGCAGGCACATTGCTGTCGACGTAAGAGAAACTTATCGGATCATACAATCCGGCGTCCAGCCCACTGGCAAGTGTCGTAAAAATTGACGTACTTCCACGCGTAATCGTGAACAGCAGGTCCGGATTTCCGAGCGTGGTCTGGACGCCGACGGTTGCATTGAGCAGTACATTGCCTCCCTGTGCTGTTGCCAGTCCGAATTGGGTCAACGTATTGCTGGAAGGAGCCCCAAGGATCGGGATGGAAATCGATTGACTGAAGCTGGATATTGCGCTTTTGCTGAAATCAACAACCTGGGTCATAACTGATGCCTCCTTATGGAAGATTCTATACTGTATAGAATATGAGCATGGTTATGCCAGTGACTGGACCGTAAGAACCTATAAAAACCATGACATCTATACATTGGCACCATACCCTGTATGGAGTACACTTGTTTTATGTACACTAGGGATACCGGAGGTGTTTCGCAAAGATGAATAAGAACTTGGATAATGAATTGAATTATAGTGCCAGTGCACAGTTCAAATATATGGTCAGCGGGGACTCGATTTCGAAAGGGGTCATCTATGACGAAGCCAGAAGCAAATATGTCATTCTTGAAGACAACTATGTTTCGCTGCTTCAGGGCAAACTGAAGGGGGCAATGCGCAATACCGCCAGATTCGGCAATACACTGATGAAGGGCTTCACCAATCTGAAGCGGGATGTACTCAAGGAGAAGCCGAATGTTGTGCTGATCGAATACGGAGGAAATGACTGCGACTTCTACTGGGAGGAAATCGTGAACAATCCTGAGGCAGAGCATAATCCCAAGACCGATTTCTCCGCTTTTGAAGGAATGCTCATCGATATGATCGACTTCCTGAAAAATCAGGGAGTGATGCCGATTCTTATGAGCCTCCCTCCACTTAATGCAGACAGTTATTTCAAATGGGTCAGCGGAAATAAACCGGAATCGGAAGTCAGTATCCTCAAATTTCTGGGCAGCGTGACCAAAATCTACTGGTGGCAGGAAAGATACAACTCCACAATCATCAAAGTTGCCGAGACCACAAAAACCAAAATCATTGATGTCCGGGGAGCTTTTCTTCAGCAGCCGGACTTCACCAAATTCATCTGCCTGGACGGAATTCATCCGAATAAAGAAGGGCACCGGATTATTTATGACAAGGTACTTGATTTCATCCGCAACAGCGAACCCCAGCTGCTTCTGGACAGCACAGGACACGCTGCCGCCGGCCATTAAGCCCAAAAATAAATCCTTGGATGCACATAGTGTGTCCAAGGATTTTTGCTGTGTGTCCATTATGGCCAGGAGCTCAAATCGTATATCAATTAATTAGCCTTCTCATGCTGGCCCAGCCGGTCATAGCATAACGCGTGCTTAAGATTGGGCAGCCGGGTGGAGTATGACTCATTCCGCACACCCATTGAAGGATCCGCAGATTGCGGTCAGTGAACGCTTTGTCTTTTTCATGGGAGATACAGCGGGGCAGGCTGCTCTCTTCGTTGCGGACAATCATGCAAAGGCTGATTTCTATCATCATATCCTCCTGACCGGTTCATCACGATCAACCGCTTTATGCTCCTATATGGATATGCAAGGCTGGCTGATAGAAACCTGTACTTACCTATACCGTTCCTCCAATCCGCTTTTTGACGACTCCTGCAGTGATATTTGTTATAATATCGGAGAACAAGTATTTAACGGCGTAGCCGTCCTATCAGGGCGGTATCCGTTTTCTGCGAGAAAGAGCAGGATAATTTATATATAAAAAGGGGACGTTCGCTTTGTCAAAAATCATTAAAACCCTAACTATAGCCGGAAGTGACTCCAGTGGAGGCGCAGGGATCCAGGCTGACTTAAAAACGTTTGAGGAATACGGCACGTATGGTTTCAGCGCATTAACCACTATCGTTACGATGGACCCGGATAACGGCTGGCACCATAACGTCTACCCGATTGAGGCTGCTATTGTTGCTGAACAGCTTAAGACTATTTTTGCCGGCGGCCCTGTCGATGCAATGAAGACTGGTATGCTGGGCAGTGTGGATATCGTGCTTGTGGCAGAAAAAGCAATTAAAGACAATCAGCAGACCAACGTAGTTATTGACCCTGTTATGGTCTGCAAAGGTGAAGATGAGGTATTAAACCCTGAGAGTGCAAATGCGGTCCGCGATTTGCTGCTGCCGCTCGCTACGGTAGCTACTCCTAATCTATTCGAAGCCGGTGTCCTCTCCGGACTGGGCAAGCTGACTACCCTGGAAGAAATGAAAGAGGCTGCCCGGCTGATCCATGAACTGGGAACTCAAAATGTGGTTGTCAAAGGAGGCAAGGCGTTGGGCGGCGAACTGGCCATTGATGTCTTCTTCGACGGTTCAGACTATACGGTGCTGGAAACCGCTAAAATAGAGCCGGCCTATAACCATGGCGCAGGCTGCACCTTCGCCGCCGCGATCACAGGCGGACTGGCGAACGGCTTGTCGGTACATGAAGCAGTGGCCAAAGCGAAGGATTTCGTCTCGGCAGCGATCCGCAGCGGGTATGCCTTCAACCAGTATGTCGGGCCTGTATTCCACGGCGGCTACCGTCTGGAGAAATAAGACAAGCCTATTTACAGGGTAATATCCTGCATGTAGATAACAAACAAACCGTGTACCCTTATTAGGGACACGGTTTGTTTGTTACATATCCACTCTTTTCACACTTACTTTGTAGCAGTTTCTCCGGCGATATGTTCAATTAAGGCGATAGCCTTGTCCTTCACTTCGTCGTCGGCGAGCACACCGATGATCATATCCTCTTCACCATGATTAACCGGCAGCGCAGCAACAAACGGTGAGTCCGTAATATCGACGCCGTACAGCTCCTCCTGTCCGCTCTCCGGATTCTTTCCCCACTTCAGTCGCGGATCGTCTTTGGCGATCTTTCCGCTATCAACAATACTCTTAATATCCTGGATGCCATCCTGTCCGCCGATCCATTCCAGAGTAGCCTCATCGAGGATCAGAATATCCGGATGATTAGCAGCCAGCTCCACCACGGCTTTCTGCATAAAGTTCATATCGAACGAATCTGCACCTTCGCCGGTTCTTGGAAGATAGGAAATGCTCGCATCTACCCGCTTCCACTCCGGATACAGCTTAATAATCGCTTCATTCAGATCATCGTTTTTTCCGCTTGGATCCTTGAGCCCAAAATTACCGATAAACATGATCGACGCATCGAGCGGCGGTAACGAAGCCAAATACTTTTTATGCTGCCAGTTGTTATACAAGGCATTGCCCGCCACCGCAAGCACGATCAGCACGATAACCGAGACAATCATATGGGTTTTATACAGGCGCATGAAACGTTCCCACTTACTCGCTGCACCTGAGAGCTTACCGTATTTCGCCAGACGCTGCTGTTCCGCTTCACTAATTTCCTGCTCATCCAAACTGTCCAGAATGAACTTAAAGGCCTGAAAATCCTCCTCCGGCGCAGATCTTTCCTCATCCGAGGATTTGGAGCGCCGCCGTTTCAGCAGGAGGTCAAACCGTTTATTTATCTCTTCCCTGGATACGTTTTCAGATAATCCTAACCGTTCATATGCCTGCTTCAGCTTCTCATTCACATTAATTTCTCCTTTGGTATGTATGATGCCAACTTCTTACGAACTACTACTATTCTAACAGACATCCACTCCAATTCTCCAGTCGGACAACGGCCTGGGAAACTATCCTTTACGTAAAGGCAGCTGCACTACCGTTCCATAACCAGAAATTCCATCTGACTCTCTCCATTTATTTTGATGAAACTGCCCAGAGTCCTAAATCCCGCATGGCTATATAAAGCAATGGCTCTTTGGTTGAATGCAGCTACGGTCAGCCTGAACTTCTCCGGAGTAAATACACTTTCTGCGAACTGAATACCCGCCTGCAGGAATCCCTTGCCCAGCCCGTTCCCCGTGTATTCCGGCTTTAGCCCGAGGCCAATGTCAAGTACGTTGTCACCTGTATATAAACCCTGTTTCACTCCGCCCGAAACTTGTGCGTTTCTTCCATAACAGAAAAATCCGGTCAGCCCGTATTCTGGTGTGACTACAGCGTAATAGGAACCGTCCAGCAGTTCTTCCAGACTCTCCTGGTCATCCGATGAATTGTATAGGGAGTACGGCGGCTCATATTTCCATTTGCCAATCTCAAGAGCATCCTGTTTCTCCATCAATCTAAGCTTATAGGTTACATTATTATCGTTTGCCATTCGTTCTTCATCCTCCTGTTTCACTCTTCCGTAAAGAGTGCTGTGCTTAATTTATAGCACTTGGCGCAAATTCGTCAACAGCACGTCACAAAGTAACCTTCGAAACTATGGTTTCGTCCGGATAACCGGAATATAAAGCCTTGGTTTACATATACATGCCACTAGATATGGGGATTTAACTACTTCATATAAGGCGAGAGGGAGGAAACAAATCATGATCTTATTTGCCAGTGTTAATCAGGAAGAATGCATCGCCTGCGGTGCCTGCAACTCAGCTGCTCCGGATATTTTTGATTTGGATGATAGTGGAATCGCTACCGTGGTTTTTGCAGGTGACAACAACCGCGGTGTTACGGCCATTGCTGAAGAGCTGCAGGAAGAGCTGCAGGAGGCGTTTGACAGCTGTCCTACCCAATGCATCCAGCTTGCTGAATCACCGTTTGCCTAAAGAATTCATCTGCACAAATGCCTTGCACTGACTCCGCGAAAGCCTATATGATAGGGGAAACCCATGGAAGGCGGAATGAACCTATCCCGATGGCAGAGGAGACCCTGTGCATATGACCGAAAAGAAAGTAACCTGGCTGGAGCTGTTCTATGACCTTCTGTTTGTCGCTGCCGTGTCCAAAGCAAGCCATGTGCTGCTTCATGTAGAGGACGAGACGCTCTCTCTTGAGACGCTAGGTAAATTCGTACTGATCTTCATCCCGATCTGGTGGGCCTGGGTGGGGCAGACACTGTTTGTGAACCGCTTTGGGCAGGATAGTGTCTCCCACCGGATCTTTCTGATCATCCAATTATTTTTTGTGCTGATTATGACGGCTAGTCTGTCTGTGGATTTCGATGCCACATATCTTTCATTTCTGATTGGCTACATCGGACTTCGTGCGATGACTGCGGTCCAGTATCATTACGCGCATGCTAAGGAACAAGGCCATTTGCGGGCCACCGCCCGCTATTTCGGGACCCGTTTTTGGATCGGGCTGGCGATCTCTGCCTGCTCCCTCTTCTTTGATTCATGGGTACGTTATACTGTGCTGTATGCCGGAATCGCCTTGGACATCCTTTTGCCGCTCACGGGCAGAAAAATTCTGCTAAAGACCCCGACGAATACGCATCATCTGTTGGAGCGTTTCTCGCTGTTCGCCCTGATCCTGCTCGGTGAATCTGTGGTCAGCATCCTCGCTGTGCTGCAATCCAGCACTTGGACACCGGAATCCGTGGCTTTTGCATCGCTGGCCTTTGTGCTCATTATTGCGATGTGGTGGCAGTATTATGACAACCTGGAGAAAAAAGTAGACAAGCATGTGCAGACTGCCGGGCAGACCATCATCTACGGACATTTGTTCATCTTTCTGTCGCTATGCACCATCGCCGCAGCCATTCAGCTCCTGTTCCTGAACAAACTTCATTATGAGCTGATGGTGAATCTGTTCTTCGGCTCGGTAGCACTTTATTTTGCATCTACTACCCTGGTTTTTCATGTCTACAGGCACAAGCAGCACCGGCTGGGAATCTTTCAACTGTCACTTCTGGCAGGGCTTCTGGCCGGCTTATACATTCTGGATAGGGTGTTCCACGTTTCAAATGTGCTGATGATGGGGGAAATGGCGCTGTTCTTTGCGGTATATGCCAAGATCACGACATGACCCAGACAAATAATAACTAATCAACACAAGCAGCCGCTGGCAAGGGAATTCCCTGCCAGCGGCTTTTTAAATTGAAAAAGGGATGCTATGATTTAACAGAAGGAGGAGCAGCTTAGAATGGACATTAACAAATATGAGCATCTCGTTCCAAACGTCTTTCTGTTCGTGGACCGCAGATCCTTCCCGGATTGGGAGATTGGCCGGAGCACCATTGATTTCCATGATCTTACCTTCATCGTTGAAGGGAAATCCAACTACTACATAAACGGGGAGAAATTCACCGTGGAAGCAGGCGATATGCTCTATGCCCCTTCCGGCAGCATTCGGCAGGCCCATACCTTCAAGGAGGCGCCCATGCATTCCTTTGCCTTTAATTTTGTCTGGGAAGGTGCGGACAACCATGTGCAGCTTCCTTTCGGTACGGTCACCAAGAACTGGAGGACCAAAGAGCTCCTGGAGGATATCCGGGAATTCTCGCATGTCTGGATGGACAAACAGCCCTTCTACAAAATGAAGGCCCGGGCCATCTTCCAGCTGATTATATACCGACTGCTCTGTATCGCCCACCATCAGCAGGCCCCGCTGGTTGATCCCCGAATCCAAAAGGCAATGGCCTATATCATGGATCATTATATGAAGGATGTCACCATACATGAGCTTGCCGGTTTGGTTGGCCTGAATCCCGAGTACCTGGGCAAGCTGTTCAAGCAGAACACCGGCTCCACCTGCAAAGAATTCCTCAACAGGGTACGGGTGAACAACGCCGAGATGATTCTGGCGGCAGGCGGCTTTAATGTATCCGAAGTAGCGGAGCACTGCGGGTATCATGACACCGCGTATTTCAGCAATGTCTTTAAAAGTATCAAGGGTTATCCTCCGTCATCCGTCCTTAGATAACGTTAGGCCCGGGACACTTACGGACATTCATGTTCCACCGTGAAGTTGTACTTTATTTGCTCCGGCTGTCCTGTATAAAAGCTCTCCTCCGGGCCCAGGTACGAATAAGGGAGCGGGACAGCAGACAGCACCAGCTTTTGCAGGACCAGACCGGAATCCAAGCCGTAGAAACGAAGGGTATGGATCCCCTTGGTCAAGATATGGCGGGTAGTCATGGTATGAATATTATCCATCACGGCCTGGCACCAGGCTGCATTATCATGATTGCCGCCCTCAAAGTCCGCCGGCAGAGCGTCAGCAATAACCGGTATCCCGTTATCAAAGCCTGCCGCATATTTCAATCCGCTGGTCTGTGACAGATTATTCGTCGGGGCAAGATACGAAGTCAGGCTGTACTCCCCGTTCCGCTGCACTAGTACCGAGTATTCCAGATATGGCGCATGCTCCGGTTGTTCAAAGGACACTCCGTCCGGATACATTTTTACCGAAGATAAGGTACGCCCGTAATTTTCAATGATCTTCCATTCCACACCGGACTTCGATACACAGCTAAGCGCATGCTCCGCTTCGATAGAAATGACGTTATGTGTTTCAATAAAGGTCAGCGGTGGCACTTCCCGGACGTCAATCCAATCTGCTGCCACACTCACCTTGACCGTTCCTCCTGCACCGGTAATGGTAATCTCACCGCTTGCCGACTCCCCTATTTTCTCCCAATCCACAGAGACAGCAATTGTCTCACCTTCTTTAACCCAGCCGCCGGACTTCTCCAGCCTGACCCACTCCGCGCTGCTGACTGCTTCATAGGCAAACTCCGTATCTCCGCCATTGCTGATCGTAATCCCCCAGCTCTCTTTACGCAGATTCGTAAATTCCGGCAGACTCACTGTACCAGACTTATAGCCTTGCTCTGTTCCCTCCACATTAACAATCATCTGGGAACCTTTGATTGGTACAATAGTCTTGACTTCGGGATAGCTCCAGCCTTCCGCGTCCCAGTTGACATAACCCACATGTGCGGAGCTCATCATCCCCCGCCATTTCCCTCTGGAGATTCCGTTATTATAGACCTGTTCGAGCTGCTTATCCCGCTCAATCGCTTCGCTGACCCGTTCGGCATAGATATTGGCCAGGACACTACCCCGCTCAGCGAACAGCTGGCTAAGTCCAGCGTAAATCTGCATTTTGACCACATTCGCTGAAGCTGCCGCCGGGAAATAAACGAGCTGATAATACGCGTCTTTGTGGCTGTCCGGAATGAGCTTCTCATATTTACCGGCCGCTTCCTCAAGGCTAACCGCCTGCTGCAGGACTCTCCGGGCCTCATTATAATGGACAAGGCTGAAGGTGGATGGCCTTATAATTTCCGGTTTGCGCCGTCCATTCATTCTCGTGTAATCCGAGAGTACCTGCGCGATCCCGGAGATTGCCTCCGGATCTGCGATATGCCCGAACTGCTGCCGGGTCCAACGCACGGTATATTCCGCTGTCTGGTTGATTGCACCTGTGCCCCATGCCTCAAAGTCATAAGCCAAGTCCAAAAAGTAAGAGATTGGCAGCTCCATCGGCTTCAAATCCCCGACATTAACGATCCATACGTCACGAACGCCGTAATCAAAGGCCATACACATCTGCTCCCATGTCTTTTCAAGCGGGCTGGTATTCAGCCATTCATAGGAATGCGGACCTCCGTGATAATCAAAATGATAATACATCCCCCACCCGGCGCTGCGCTGCTGCTCTTCACCCGCCGGGATTTTGCGGAGATTGCCGAAGTTATCGTCTGCCAGCAGAATCGTCACATCGTTCAGCACATCCCATTGCTTGAGGCCCTCTACCTCGTCAGTACCGTACCAGTATTTCTCCACTTCCTTATATACAGCGAGAATTTGCGGCGAATGTTCAAGATTATATTTCTTCAAAAGCGCTTTCTGGGTGCGGATGATGTCCTTCAGCAGCTCTATATTTTCCCGGTCAGAGCCCTCCAGTGCAGAATCGCTCTCGCCCCGCATCCCTAGTGTGATCAGGTTGGAGTAATCTTTATTTCGCTTGATTCCATCCTCCCAGAAGGCGGTAATAGCCTCTCTATTCCGGGCAAAGTCCCACAGATTACTTGTCCCGTACTGCTCATACACCTTCTGCCATTCACTGCCTGCCCGGAACAGCGGCTCATGATGGGATGTGCCCATAACAATGCCGTATTCTTCCGCATGCCTGGCGTTCGCCAGCGGGTGACTCTTGCCGTTCAGGCTGAATTCAGCGCTCCACATGGCCGGCCACAGGTAGTTCCCCTTCAATCTGAGGATCAGCTCGAATACCTTATCGTAGAAAAGTTCATTGAAGTCACCAAAAGCCCCGGTAACCCAAGAGCCCAGAGACGGCCAATCGTCATTCAGGAAAATACCCCTGTATTTCACAGAAGGCTCATTGGAGGTCCTGTTCAGGAGATGATCAGGAATTTCCAGCAGCGGTTTCTTCTCCGGGAGCACGTCCGCAAAGTACACCCACGGGCTGACACCGATCAGCTCAGAAATACTATAAATGCCGTAAATGGTGCCACGTTTATCGCTGCCCGCAATAACCAGCGCCTGATCCACCCCGTCAACCGGCTGTTCGACCAGCCGTATGATGTAACATTCCCTTTTATTACGGATGGAGGATACGTCCAGCTTACCCGCCGCAATCAATGTATCGATAAGTTCATTACCGCCGACTGCACCGGCAATAACCACTGTGCTGCCAAGCTGCTCTTTCCGGGTAATGATTTCAGGTGTGGCTCCAGTCACCAGATTTATGTCTTCAGCAAAAGACCCGGCCACCCTTCTCAGTCCGTCATACTCCTTCGCCGTAGGGTCCAGGTATATCTTCGCGGCTTCACCTTGCTTCACAATTATCATTCGAAATTTCCCTCCGTACCTTTTTTCAAAGACTAGACTCAGGCACATTATATAAGTAAAGCGGTTTCAGCGACCATGTGTAAACTAGATACTTTTTGTAATAAGCAGAGGGAAATTGTGATATTGGGGCTGAAATGAACGATTAAGGATTCCAGACCCGGAGTGTTTCTGGTACAGTGTAGACATTGTTAGGCGCTGACAGCAGATAAATAAGAGTGTATTCACCTGGACGATTGGAAAGCGCCTTCAAAAAATATCAACGAACGAGGATGATTTGAACAATGGAGGACAATTACAGCACCATACCAGGTGATACAGCCGCTGGCCCCAAAGCTCCCAAGGATCCCACCGAGCGGAGAAACGGGTTCTACGTGCTGTTCGAGACAGGCATCGAGGCGACGGCCCGGGCCGAAGGTAAACCCTCTCAGGAGATTTATCTGGAAGGCAGCTATCTGACGGACAAGGCCAGGTATATTGGCGGCGTAACGGATGAGCATATGCTTGAGCTTCTGAGAAGCTGGAGCGGTTTCCGCAAGCTGGTACACAGTATCGGTGTGGCTGTAAAAGTGAAGAATAAGCAGTCGGAGGTCTCCTTTCTGCTGCAGAATTGGGGGAAGACGAATAAGTATGTAACCGGCACCAGTCTGCGGATTCCCTGCCCCGGCGATGGAACGGAGGTCATTCTAAGACTGGATGACCTCGAATGGTCTGCTGATGATGAGGCTCCCGGCAAGTTTGCTTTTGAATTCAATCATCCGGGCGAGCTGGCTGCGGCGAGTATAATCTTTTATCTGAATGACGGTTATACTGTGCCAGAGCTGACGGCTGAAGCGCCGGTTGATTTCGGCTCGGACGAATACCGTGAGATGATCGCGAAGTCCCTGATGCATTCAGGGAATAATCGAAGATTGAAGTCTGCTATAGACAAAGCGGTACGGGGCGAGGAGGTTACGATTGCCTATATTGGAGGTTCAATTACGCAGGGCGCAGGAGCCAAGCCGGTCCATACGGAGTGTTACGCCCATCAATCCTATTTGGGCTTTAAGGAGCAGTTCGGTAAGGACGGCGGAGAGAATATCCATTTTGTAAAAGCAGGGGTAGGCGGCACACCGTCCGAGCTCGGCGTCATCCGTTATGACCGGGATATCCTCCGGGAGGGCTCCGTGGTACCCGACATCGTAATCGTGGAATTTGCCGTAAACGACGAAGGCGATGAAACGAAGGGGAATTGCTACGAAAGCCTATGCCTGAAAATCCTGTCCGCTGACAACCGGCCGGCTGTCATTCTGCTGTTCAGCGTGTTTGTGAATGACTGGAACCTGCAGGAACGGCTCACCCCGGTCGGACTGCACTATAATCTTCCGATGGTCAGTGTAAAGGACGCCGTATCAGAGCAATTCCAGCTGACCAAGGCGGAGGGGAACATCATCTCGAAACGGCAATTTTTCTATGATATCTATCATCCTACCAATGACGGCCACCGGGTTATGGCGGATTGCCTGACTTATCTGTTCTCCGAAACCAGTAAGGCTGAAATGGATAGCAGTGAGACTAGTCTGGACCAGCCGCCGGTGATCGGGAATGATTACACGGGCATCCGGCTGCTGGACCGGATCACGTCAATAGAAGCTGCGAAGATTGACATAGGCGGTTTCACGGAGCTGGATACCGAGCTGCAGATGGTAGAAATGGATGCCAACCCTTACGGAACAGCGGAATTTCCGCATAACTGGATGCATTCGGCTTCGTCAGGTTCTGCGGGCTTCAAGCTGACAATAACAAGCAGAATTCTGATCCTGATCTTCAAGGATTCCGGCAGCCCCGACTTCGGAAAGGCAAATATTTACGTGGACGGCGCTCTGGTGATCACCGCGGACCCCCATGAGAACAACTGGACTCACTGCAATCCGGTCATCCTTTATCAGAATGAGAGCAGCGTGGAGCATACGATCGAAATCTCAATGGCCCCCGGGGATGAGGACAAGTGCTTTACGATACTGGGCTTTGGGTATTGTTGACTTGGTGATGTCTTGTAACCTATTTCGAAGCAAAAAGGTGTTCTCCCGGCCGTTTTTAGACCGGAGAACACCTGCTTACGGGGAACAAAGGGATTTTTCCCTTTGTTTTCTTCCTCCAGCCGCGAATCAGCCCAATCAAGGGGATTTTTCCCTTTGTTTTCTCCCTCCAGCCGTGAACCAGTCCAAACAAGGGGATTTTTCCCTTTGTTTTCACCCTCCGGCCGCGATTCTCTTCCGATCTACTCCCTGCAGATGGAATCCATATGGCTGTCCAGCACGCGGATAATCCGCTGCTTGTCTATCCGCCCAGGCTCCAGCATGGCATGCAGGGCCAGACCGTCGACCAGGGCATACAGCCGCTCCGCTTCGTTGTCCTTATCCATCCCCTGTCTCAATAAGCCCTGCTCGTCCAGATGGTCAACGAGATGGCATATACCCGGGTAGACCCCGTCGTTCAACCCGCTATGATCTCCCTCCGTATTCCTAACATGAAAGATAAACGCGAACCATACTTCCATTTCAGCCATGGTACTCTCGTCTAGAGGAATCATCTCCATCAATGCCCTGGTGACCAGCTCTTTAGGCGGCAGACCGAGACTGATAACGGCTTCAATTCTGGCGTTGGCCCGTTCCTTTACAAGATTCATGGCAAACGCAAGCAGCTCCTGCTGCGTAGTGAAATAATGGCGTAAGGCCCCCAGAGACACGCCTGCCTCCTGCGCAATGTTACGTACAGTGGCTCCTTTCATCCCCTGATTCATAATGACGCGCCAGGTCGCTTCTGCAATATGTGATTTCCGCTCTGAATGATCGACAATTTTTGGCATAGCCGTATTGTATCATAGGAGAAACACTGCGTGCAATTTTATAATACAGTTGTATTATATTAATCCGGCTGCTATAATTTCACTTATCTAACACACATTATTCGATTACCGGGGTGGATTATGAATCTGGTAGCTTGGGCCAATGTCACTTGTGAAATTCTGTTCTGGGTGGTCATTATCGCCGGACTTACGGCTCGTTACATCTTCAAACGCAAGAAGCTGGGGCTCTTGTTCCTTGCTATGACTCCGGTGCTGGACCTCATTCTGCTGGTGATTGCAGGCATGGATCTGGCAAAGGGCGCGTCCGCCACCACAGCGCATGCGCTCGCAGCCATCTATATTTCAGTGTCCATTGTCTTCGGCAAAAGCATGATCAGCTGGGCCGACGAACGCTTCCGGTATTATGTCACTAAGCAGGGGCCGTTGCCGCTCAAGCGCTATGGGATGGAACATGCCGTTCATTATTTCAAAAGCTGGCTGAAGCATGTGCTCGCTTATCTGCTTGGAGCAGGAATACTGTATGGACTCATCACGTGGATTAACGACCCTGCCCGGACGGAGGCGCTGCAAAATATCATCGTGATATGGTCAGTAGTGGTCGCCATTGATCTGATCATCTCCGGTTCATATTTTCTCTGGCCGCGAAAAGCAAAGAACCCGGTCACCCGGGATTTATAGTACAAGTGATTTGTAGTAAAAACGCTTAAATAGCGTTACTATTAGTCATGAATATATCTCACCAAAATGCTCTATAAGGAGCAACCAACGATGAAATTATCTGTTTTTTACGATCATATCCGGGAAGCTGCCGGACAGAATGACCGGAGCCTGGAAGAAATCTGTACCCTGGTAAAAAGCTACGGGATCGATGCAGTGGAGATGGATGCCGCCTGCTACGCACCACACTTTCGCCATCGAACACTTTGGTGCAGTGGATCAGCTGACGTATATGAAGCAATCTGCCGAATGGCTGCTTGGGCTCCGAACTGAGGTTTTTGGGAAAAATATCTAATGAACCTTCCCCGGAGGATGATTGGCTTGATTCAGGCTGCAAGGCCAATCCCTCTACCCGCAATATTCCATGGAGTATGCCTCCCTGCAAAACCCTTTACTACTATTCATAATTCTGCGGCACCTATTTTTCCCCTGGTATTTTTTGACCCTCTTCTACCAGAGGCTTCAGGTCATCCTGAACACTGCCTTCCCATAAAGGAATACCTGAGCGGTAGGCGGACCGGCCGTTCAAATGACCTGCCACCGGTGAAGTGATGAAAACAAATACAATGGCAAGCAGCAGCTTGAAGCTGACTGTTCCATCCACCACCCAGAAGTACAGAAATCCCCCGCCCAGCACACAAAGCACCCCAAGCGTTGCACTTTTGGTTGCAGCATGCGAACGCAGATAGACATCGGGCAGCCGGACTAAGCCGAAAGCACTCAGAGCGCAGAAAATGGCTCCTACCAATACCAGAATCGAACTAATCAGCTCACCTGTCATGGGTGTCACCTCCTTCTTCGACCACAACGCCCCGCTCAATATATCTGGCCAGCGCTGTCGTTCCTATAAATGTTAGAATACCGATCACCAGAATGATTTCCAGGAAATCCTGTGTGTTCAGCTGCATGGAGACAACTGCTATGATGGCCAGTACATGAATGCCGATCGTATCGAGTGCGGCAACCCTGTCGGAACGGGTCGGCCCTTTCAGGAGCCGGTACAGGCAAGCCAGCATTGCCAGAGCCAGAATCACCAATGATGCAGTTAACAGGGCTGAGATCATCAGCGGGTCACCTCCATAATCGCCTGCTCGAAAGTACCTCTAATCTGCGCAGCCAGCTCCTCTGCATCAGCAATATCAATAGCATGAATATACAGGGTCTTGCCGTCACCTGAAACATCTAACGTCAGTGTTCCCGGCGTCAGACAGATCAGGCAGGATAACAAGGTGACTTCCCAGGCTGAAGTTAATGCAGTTTCATAAGCAAATATACCCGGACGTATAGCAAGTTTTGGACGAATAATATGACCGATCACAACAAAGTTTGAGATAACCAGCTCACGGATAAAGATCAGCAGGAGCTTCAGCATGGCCCATAAGCGTTTAAGATAGAACGGCCGGGTCCAGGATTTTCGCAGGATCAGCAAAATAGCTATACCTAGCACATAGCCCACGACGAAGCTGGAACCCGAGCTATTGGTATTCAGCAGCATCCACAGAAAGGCTATCAACAGGTTAAACAGGATTTGTATGGCCATCTCCTCTACTCCTTCTTCATTACAGCTTCAATGTATTGCACGGGGGAGGCCAAAACTTCACCAGCCTGCGATACATAAGTAAATACGAGCTCTGATCCGATCCCCATGGCAATCACGAGGACTAGTAGTCCGCCAGCTACAGCCGAAGCCCATTTCAGGCTCACTTTAGGCTGTTCATTCTCTGGTTCATTTCCCCAAAAGGCCTGTCTAAACACCTTAATTAAGGAATACAGCACCAGGAAGCTTGATCCAAGACCAATGAGCGACAAGGTCAGCATGCCCGTATCCAAAGCTCCGCGGATGATCAGTACCTTGCCGGCAAAACCGCTGAGCGGCGGTATACCCACCAGAGCAAGCGTAAGGATGAAGAACATCCAGCCGATGAGCGGGTATTTTTTGATCATGCCCCCCATGCGGTTCAACCGTTCAGTTCCCGCAGCAGATATAATTATCCCGCCCAGAATAAACATAAGTCCCTTCGCCAGCATATCGTGCAGCAGATAGAAGACCGTTCCGTCCAGTGCATCCCTGGTCCCCGCAGCAAGCCCAAAGGCCACAAACCCTACGCTGATAATGACGTTGTAGTTCAGAATCCGGGGGATATCCTTGTAAGCCACTGCCCCCAAGCCGCCTAAAATCATCGTTACTCCCGCCATCCAGGCAATCCAGCTTTGGGTGAACCCCGGATCGTTTACAAACAGCAGGGTGAACGTGCGGATAATTGCATATAACCCGACTTTAGTCAGCAGGGCGCCAAACAATGCTCTGACCGCTGCGGGAGGTGCACTGTACGATCCCGGCAGCCAGAAGAACAGGAATAGCCCGGCCTTTAAGGAAAATACAATTAAAAACAAAACCGCAATCACATTCAGCACGCCGCCCTGCCCTGCTTCCGAAATACGCTGGGACAGATGCGCCATATTAAGCGTGCCAACCGCCGCGTAGAGATAAGCAACCGCTGCAACAAACAGTGTCGAGGATACGATGTTGATAAGCAGATACTTTGATGTTTCCCGCAGCTGGAGTCTAGTGCCTCCGATTGATATCAGAGCATAGGAAGAAATCAGCATCACTTCAAAGAAAACAAACAAATTGAATATATCCCCGGTAAGGAAGGAGCCGTATACCCCGACCAGCAAAAATTGAAAGAACGTGTAGTAATAGAACCGCTCCCGCTTCTCACCTATACTGTGAAAGGAATACAGCAAAATCGCAAAGCTGACGACCGAGGCCATCGTTACCAGTAACACAGCAAACATATCACCTACAAAGACAATGCCGTAGGGAGGAGCCCAGCCCCCCATCTGCAAGGTTTGGATGCCCTCAGCGTGAACACGTGCTACCAAAAGCACGGCAATCAGGATATTCAAACCCCCGCTGACTGCACTAATCCCACGCTGGAGCCTGATCTTCTCTTTGAAGAAAATCAGAATAACAGCTGTACATAGAGGAATCAGAATCGGCAGCACCAGTAAATTACTCATTTTTGTCCTCCTTGATGCTGTCGATTTCATCGGTCCCCAGAGCCTGGTAAGAACGGTAAGCGAGTACGAAGTAGAAGGCCGTAACCCCAAAGCTGATTACGATAGAGGTGAGAATCAGCGCTTGCGGCAGCGGATCAACGTAAGTATCTGCTGAGCCCAGTACCGGCGCTGAGCCTTTTTTGAGTCCGGCCATCGTCATCAGCAGCAAATGCACACCATGTGTCAGCAGGGAGGTTCCTAGTACAATGCGCAGCAGGCTTTTGGACAGGATCAGATAGACGCCTATAGTGAATAGAATTCCTACCGCAACAGCCATTACGAGTTCCATTGTTTATCCCCTCCAATCGATAAGATGATGTTCATCGTGACACCCACCACAGCCAAATATACACCCAGATCAAACAGCACAGCCGTCGCCAGCTCTACATCCCCAAGGACAGGCAGATGAAAATGACCGAAAGCATGGCTTAAAAAAGGAGCTCCAAAAACAAAAGATCCTGACGCGGTAAGAATGGCAATCATGAGTCCCACTGCCGTCAGCAGCCGGTAATTAACAGGAAGGGCCTTGCGGACCCAATCCATACCGAAGGCAATCGCCATTAGAACAAGTGCGGCAGAAGCCATCAATGCGCCGATAAAACCTCCCCCCGGATGATTATGCCCGGCAAAAAACAGATACAGGGAGAAGATCAGAATAATAAGGACAATCCCCTTGGACATGGTCTGCAGGATCACATCATTGCTCCGCAGAGTCACAGCTGAGCTGACTTTGTCCCGATGCGGCTGCGGCAGATCTGCTTCCATTCTTAAATGGATCAGCCCGTAGATAGCCAGTGAGGCGATGCCCAGCACCATAATTTCAAACAAGGTATCAAAGCCGCGGAAGTCTACCAGAATGACATTGACAACGTTCTTCCCTCCGGCCAGGCTGTAGCTTTCTTTTAAGAAAAACTCGGAGATGGGTTTAAAAGGACTGCTGCCCATAGCTGCCAGTGCGATCAATGTCATTGTAATGCCAACACCCAGCGCGATAATCAGATTGGGCAGCTTAAAGCGCAACGGCTCTTTCTGTTTCTTCAGCTTCGGCAGATACCGGAAACAGAGCAGGAACAGAATGACCGATACGGTCTCGATAATCATTTGTGTAAGCGCAAGATCAGGCGCCCGGAAAAGGACAAACAGCAGCGTCACCATGTAGCCCACAGCCCCCGTGAACAGGATCGCGTTGACCCGCGATTTGGCAAAAGGTACAGCAAAGGCTGCCAGCAGCATGATGGCTATAACAACAGCTTCATAGAAGGATAATGGGGCATAGTGCTCCATCCCAAGGCTTATACCGGGTTCCTCCACCAGAACAGCAAGCAGCGCGATGATTAAAAAACTGAAAATGTACAGCAGATAATGACGGTTGGAGCCTGTCATATAGGCATCGGTCAGGCGACGCGATCCCTTTTCCAATAGCTGGAGTGATCCGTCATAGATGCGGTTAAGCGGATTGCGTCCGCTTGCTTCACGATCCAGTACCCGCAACCGGCTGTAACCTTTGAACAGGAGCGTACCTGCAGCTATAACGCCAAGTGTCATGAATATCTCCGGAGTCCAGCCATGCCAGAAATGGATGGAAACCCCGAAGTTTGCCCCTGGTGCCAGCAGCCCAGTGTGAATGGAAGCCACTGCCGGTTCAATCAGCGGAATGGAGACCAGATCAGGGAAGAAGGCAAACACAACAGCAAGTGAAATCAGTATCACCGGAGACAGTAAAAGGCCGAGCGGCGCTTCATGCGGCGCTTTATCCAGCTTGGCTTCCTGAAGCTTACCGCCGAAGGTCTTAAAGACGAGAATCATGCTGTATACAAAGGTAAACACACTGGCAAGCCAGGCAATTACCGGAAAGAACTGCATCCAGAACCCTGAGCTCAGGATATCAAACTCGCGGATATTCAAGACGGAAGTAAAGAACATTTCTTTGCTAAGAAATCCGCTGAACGGCGGCAATCCAGCCATGGAGAATGCTCCGATCACTGCTACTGAAAAAGTGACCGGCATGAGCGACATCAATCCTCCAAGCTTACGGAGATCGCGGGTACCAGTCTCATGGTCAATGATTCCTACAACCATAAACAAACTGCCTTTAAAAACGGCATGATTGATAAGATGAAAGAGGGCTGCTGTGGTAGCCATTGAATAGAAAACCGCTTCCTCTGAACCGGCATAGAAGGCTGCCACCGAGCCGAGCCCCAGCAGAGACATGATCAAGCCCAGCTGGCTGATGGTCGAGTATGCGAGCAAAGCTTTGAGATCGGTTTGCCTGATGGCTTGGAATGACCCGTAGATCAGAGTAAACAACCCCGTCAGGGAGACTAGCCAGAACCACTCCGATTGCCCGGCAAACAGCGGAGTGACACGCGCCACCAGATAGATCCCCGCTTTAACCATCGTAGCCGAATGAAGATAGGCACTGACCGGCGTCGGTGCTTCCATCGCATCGGGCAGCCAGATGTGGAACGGAAATTGGGCGGATTTCGTGAAGGCACCCAGCAGAATGAGGAGCATCGCCGGGATAAACATGGCGTTAGCCGTTAAGGTTCCCGCCTGCGCAACAATCTCGCGGATACTGTAGGTACCGGTCATTACATAGAGCAGATTAAATCCGGCAAACATCGCCAGACCGCCGAATACCGTAATGAGCATGGATTTCATCGCACCATAACGGGATCTTTCCCGGCGGTGCCAGAAGGCGATGAGCAGGAATGACGATATGCTGGTAAGCTCCCAGAACCCGTACAGCACCATCAGATTATCCGACAGGACAACCCCCAGCATCGCTCCCATGAACATTAACAGATAAATGTAAAACTGGCGGATCCCCTCCGTGTGCTTCTGAAGATAATAAATCGAATAGAGCACGACAAGCGCCCCTATCCCGGTGATCAGCAGGACAAAGATCAGGCTTAGCCCAACCAGAACTAATGTGATGTCGATTCCAAGAGACGGCATCCACTAGAAATAATTCCCGATCTTGTCCCCTGACTGAATTGCCGGGATCCTTGTCAGGAAATATAGAAACAGCGCCGCAGGCAGGGGCAGAACGATCCAGCCCATGTGAAAGCGCAGGTTTTTTCTAATCATCAGCATCAGCACAGCCAGTAAAAATGGAAGTAAGTTAATGACATGCAGCATGGCTCAGCACCCCCCTTTATGATTAATTCTGTATAATATTCCCCTTAATGCGGCTTAACCCATTCGTTCTGTACTATTCTTAAGTATTGCGCCTCGCCATTTTCTACGATTTTAAACAGACCGGTATTAAAATCGGTGTCAAGCTCGCGGAAAAATACACCCTTAACCGGTTCACTTCCGGCCGCTTCTTCCGAGAGGACGTAACGGCCGCCATCTTTGACCAAATAAGCGGTAAACCCCTGCTCATGCGTCTGCTCAAGCAGCTCGGGATACCGCTGAACGGCCACAATGTGCAGGTCGGTCGGACCAAGCAGTTCCATCAAATCATTAATGAAGCTTCCGCGGGTAATCTCCTGCCATAGGGTCTGACTCGATTGCCCCATCACAATCTGGGTGATATTCTTTTCCCTGGCGGTCTCCACAATGACCTCAACTGTTTTTTTACCATTACATTTGCGGTTTAAAAATTGTCCGCCGGCTTCTTTTGTCTGGTTCTCCCAACCGGAAAGGTATTGCTGCTTCTCACGGTTATACTCATTGTCACCGGCTGAATCTACAGTAAGTACAGTCAAAGGGGCATGCAGCAGTCTGGCCAGCTGGCTCCCTCTTTGAATCAACCGCTGTCCGTGAGGACCATAATGCACACAAACCATGATGCTCTCATTGTTCATTTCCATCCCAAAGCCTCCGCATCAGTAAATTTTTCCCATTAAAAATACACAAAAAGAGCCCGCTGTTGGCAGGCTCCTCCTTTTCACTCCGTATACAATTAAAAATAATTATATCGTCACCGAAGGAGAATGTAAAGCTTACCGGGTGAATGCCTGGATCGTGACGGGAATTATTATTCCCCCTATGAACCATTCAAATTCTCCCTTTGATCAATTATTCTGAAGGGTATTATCACTATCCGCTGATATCAGATCACTTGCCGCCGTGTCCGGGTCAAGCCATACTTCGATCAATTCATGGGTATCCCGCACATCTTCCTCATCCAGAATATAGTACCATTGGTCTGTGCGTTTATCGGTGCCCTGCAGTATATGGCTGGTGATTAGCGGAGTGCCGCTTTCAAATATAACCTTCTTCGCCAGATCCAGCATAAAATCGGCTCTCATATTGGTTTTGAAATTGTTGCTGGCGAGCCCCATAATCTGATTAATATTAGAAATATTTCTTATTTTTCCCATTTGCTCTAAGACTGCCTTAAGGAATATCCTCTGTCTCTCTGTACGTTTGAAGTCCGAATCTTCACGATATCGTACGTACATTAAGGCTTCTTTACCTGAATAGATCGGTTTGTTCGGCTCAACACGAAGCTTCTCATGGGCCGGATTCTTGTTCTCAATAAGTTTCGTAATCGGCAATTCCACTCCTCCAAGTGCATCCACTACTTCCACCAATCCGTTAAAATTAATAGTAGCGTAGTAGTCTATCGGTGCATCCAGCAATTCCTCTACTGTATCCACACTCATTTGTGCTCCTCCGTACGAATGCGCAGCATTTATTTTCGTATTGTTTCTTGCTCCCTTTACATTCTCTGCCCCAACAATTTTAGTATAGGAATCCCGGGGAATTGAAACAAACAGGACTTTATTATCTTTTGGCCGGACCACAGTATAAATAATCGAATCGGACAGCCCATTCTCATTGTGCCGCTGATCTGTACCCAGCAGTAATAATGAGAATGGCGGAATTTTATCGAGCTTTGTTGAAGCATCAGTAATCTCATCGTTGTTATCTTTGAGCGGAACGTAAGAATTTTTAAGGGTACCTTCCACTGTTGGGGCAACAATGTGGTCAAAACCGAACATTAATAATTCCTTACGAAACACAAAGGACGATATACCTGCAACGAGAATGAAAGCTAGGATAGACAGCCCTATCTTCTTTTTCCGGTTACTTTGTTTTTCCGGTTTTTTCTTACCCGTTCTCTGTAATGATGATGGCTGAGCTCCATGGTTTCTTTTCATTTTCTGAACGAACCTTTCCATTTAGAAATAAAAAATAGACAGACGAATAGGATTGAATATTTCATAACACAAGGCTAATCTTACTATATTTTTACTCTATTTTACAATTCATTCACTAGCTGCTCCTTACACTTCCACCGGCGAACGCTAAAACAAAAATAGCCAAATCACTAACAAAGTGATCTGGCTTCTATCCTGATATTCAACTAAAGTGCTCTTCTATTGCCCATAGCATCGGCTTTGGTCTCATGAACAGTTCCATATGGGTGCTCTGGAGGAGTATAAATTTCATACACCTTAAGGGGTATAGCGATCCCCCATCTGCACAAGACCTTTCCCCTCTTCAATACGTATGAATTGATCCGTGCCGGGGTGGATCTCCAGACCGATATCCTCACCTGCATTGATACTCATTACGGTCATTTGCAAATGTTGTCCTGTCCATAGCGTTGTACGGTAGTTCTTATTATGTTTCGTTTAGCTCTAACCGGAATGGGTCCAGCCTTCGTGATCATCTGCTTTTAACAAGCAGCTCCACGGCCTCTTTGACCATTTTACCTGGATCATAGTTACCGTTAGCCTGTTCTTCCAGAATACAATGCTGGAGATTCTCCGCAACGATTTGAGCCAGCGCTCTGTCGGAGGCGTTCCGGACAGCAGACAGCTGCGCAACTACCTCTTTGCAGGACTTTCCTTCATCCATTAACCGCAGCACGCCGCGAATCTGTCCTTCAATTCTCCGTAAGCGGGTTTTGACTTCATCGGGATAGTTGTATTCCATATCTGTTCATCTCCTCTTAATTACTATACCTGTATAGGTATAGTATAGATCAAAAGAGGGGATTGCACACGCTAAATGTCCTGGATTTTTGTGCGCATAGAGTCGTCGATCCGATAGCCGTTCCCCTTAGGTAAAGTGATAAAGATGAAGAAGCCTATCAGAAACAGCGGAATAATTGCTAAAATGCTAAAGCTGGCTTCACCCGTAACCGTTGTAGTCAATGACATCAGCGCTGGGCCGAGAATGGCCGCAAACTTACCGAAGATATTATAAAACCCGAAGAATTCGTTGGAATTCTCCTTTGGAATAATCTTGGCAAAATACGACCGGCTAAGGGCCTGAATTCCGCCTTGGGCTGATCCGATCAGCGCACCGAGAATAAATACATGCCACACAGAGGTGATGAAGAAAGCCGCGATACAGGAGATGATGTAGGTGAAAATTCCGGCAATGATCATCTTCCGGGCAGAGTAGGTTTTAGCCAGATTTCCGTAGAGGATCGCGCACGGAAACGCAATAATCTGGATAATGAGCAGAATCCCCAGCAGCGTAAAGGTATCCAGGGCGTCTGTGCCCAGCACGGAAGTGGCATACGGCACCACCATCTTAATGATCGTATCCACTCCATCAATGTAGAAGAAATAGGCGAGCAGGAACACAAATACGATTTTGTGCTGGCGGATATTCATAAATGTGACTGCCAGCCTTTTGAAACTGTTCGCAACCGGCTTAGGTTCAGGCTCAATATAATATCTCTGCTTCACGTCTCTGATCATGGGTACTGTGAGCAGCCCCCACCAGAGCGCCGTAATGATGAAGCCGATCTGGTAACCAATGGCTCTGTCCATCCCCATCACAAAAATCAGCAGCAGGCTGATCCCGAACGGAATGACACTGAAGATATATCCGAACGCGAATCCTCTTGTGGATACCTTATCCATTTGTTCATCACTTGTAATATCCACCAGGAAGGAGTCATAGAAGATATTGGACCCGGCAAATCCGATCGCTGACAGAATGTAAAAAGCAATCAGCAGCTGCCATTGCCCGCTTTCCGGAGAGATAAAGGCCAGTGAAGCCGTAGCCAGCACGCCGACCGCAGCGAAAAAAATAAAAAAGCGCTTTTTCCGGTCCTTATAATCCGCTATCGTCCCTAAGATCGGGCTGAGAATCGCTACTAAGATGCTGGCAATGGAATTAAAGTAGCCCAAATCCATACTGCTGTCCACATTCGTGAACATACCAAATACAATCGGCAGCAGCGCCGTAGTTACTGCCATCGAGTACGCTGAATTACCGCAGTCATACAAAATCCATGATTTCTCCTCTTTGCTCAGCTTCATCTAATCTTCTCCTCTTTTAACCAACTGTTTCAGTTATATCACGTGAATATATGAAACATGTTAAAAGGATGTTAAATCATAGGTGATTTATTTGTGTTGTTTCACTTTTGCCTTTAGAGACGATACTGCCAACAGTAATAAGGGGATCGCCACCATATTTACCGGCAGCACATAGCGGATCCAGACACTTTTCAACAGCAATCCGGCCGGAGGATTTAGTATAATAACCAGCATAGTAAGGAAGAAGGATACTGAAGCCACGCCCAAGAGGATCTTTTTCCAGCTGCGGGTCTTTCCGGTCCACTGTGCAAGCCCGTAGCTGGTAATGAACATATAGATGGATAGCTTGACGAAGATGGAAACCAGCCAGACAGCCATCACAAAAATATCCATATTCTGAATAAACTCCATCAGATAGACCAGCTTAACCATCTCAAAAAAAGGAAATTGCAGCCGTCCGCTTACTTCCGGACCGAAGGTCATGATGACCCAAAGAACGCCAAACAGCAGCAGTATCGTTGAGAAGGCTACTGCCAGGAGCAGCGCTTTTCGTGTTTCTTTGCCCGGATGCTCCACGAAGGGGAACAGCATCATGAGCAGGACAACTTCGCCCAGCAGCGATACCGGTGCAAGCGCTCCTTCCATAATGGGCCAGAGTCCGGTGTCTGCATAGACAGGCAGAAGCATTGGCCAGTTGAGATTATTGACGGTTAAACCAAAGGTTAGCAAGAGGATAACCATCAGGATAGGCCCCCACAGCTCACTAACCCTGCCAATCGCTTCAATCCCCCCGTGGTACACAGTATAGAATACCACTCCAATCATTGTTCCGATAATTACCCAGGCAGGTGTCTTATAGAGGACACTCAAGCGGATGAACAAATACTCGTCACGAAGAATCAGACTCATTACCCAGAACCACTGGAGGAAAAAGGGGATGATTATCAGCTTCCCGGCCCATTTTCCCAGGATAACTGCACTGTACTCTATTAAGGTCTGCCGGGGATAGCGTGAACTGAGCTTGGCTGCAGCATAGGTTATGAATAGCCCCATGATTCCAGCCACAATATAGGAGATCCATGAATCTTGCTTGGCACTCAGAATAGTCGCAGTCATCGTAATCAGCAGATTGATTCCGATCTCCAGCATCATGATCATCCAGAACAGCTGCCGGTTGTTGATCTTCATCTATTTCTCACCGCCTTCCCTCGTTGGCAGCAGCGATTCCCCAGTAAGTCCGGTACCAGTGAGATCCAGCTTAACAGTGATGTCCAGATCAGTGTCCGGAAAGATCGTATTCCAGTCAGCAGCAAGCTTCTTCCAACGGTAAGGATGGCGGCGGTGAATCGTATCTCCGAGCCCAAAAATATCACATTTGAAGTCCTTCTGCACTTTCGTGACGACTTTTTGGACCTCCTTTTCTAGATATTGATTCATCCGGGCTTCCACTTTCTTCACATTCGCAGGTTTGGAGAGATTCAGCGGTGAGTCGTTCTCCTCAATATAACCCTTGCCTTCCAGCAAAATACGGAACTTAGGCAGGCTTCCGTTGAAGATCGGTGTAATATGGCTCTTAAAGGTATCCACACTGACCGTCACCGTTTTCCCCCTGCTTGCCCCTGAGAGGGCATCCTCAGCCGCTCCGCCTGGTTTGTCCGCATCCTCAGAATTGATGATTGTTGTAAAATTCCGGAATGCCAGCAGGTTCGTAATCCAGAGTCTTGCCCAGAATTCATCATATTTCAAATACCCTGCCAGCTCCAGCTGCTCGTTAAAAACAGCAAGCCCGTATAAGCCGAGCGTCGTTTGCGGCGGGCTGTCATTTTTGCTCTTTTTGTCAATCTTCACTTCGGGCGGCAAAATGGTGAGCGCAGGCATAATACCACACCCCGTCCCGTTGGCAGAGATAAAGAAATCCAGCAGCGAACGGCTAATCGGCGCACCGCTCTTTTCCTGAATTTTCTGCACGGCAATCGCGGGATTGGTCTCCAATTGGTAAGCCAGGCTCATCGCCTCCTGCGCAGTCCCCTTCCTGACGACAAAAATATTCGCTCTGGGCCGGACCATCGGGCTTCTGCCATATTCGTCCAGGATCGAGAAAACACCTTGCTCCGCGAGTTTCTCTCCGATAAAGATATTCCGCCGATGTCCCTGAAAAAGCACCCTCGACAGCTTTCTTTGCATATTCTGTTCGGCATCCCTGTTGTTCTTGCCGTAAGCACTCTCCGTCATAAAGCCCGGACGGCCACCCTGTTCCCCGCCTTGCTGCCCCCCCGTTTGGGAGGCAAGCGGAAGCACCAGGTTGGCAGTCGCCAGATATTGGCCATCCTCTAAAAGATCCATTCCCCAGCCCAGAACAATCGCCTGGTCGTTCAATTCCTGCCGATCCCAACATCCGGTGAGAACCAGCGACAAGGCGACGAATATCATTATAGCTTTCCTGAACATACACCAGTATCCCTTTCCTGCCTGTTATTTGGTTCGTTTGGGGAAGCGTTCGGACTTGCCCTTGGCCAGCCAAGGCAGCAGCTTGCGCATCTTAGGTTTGGGTGCACGTACAAGCACATCATTCAGATTGCCGGGTGACATAGGCGCATAAGGTGCCATATAAGGCACGCCAAAGGGCTTCAGCGTTACCATATGTACTGAAAGCGCAATGAGAAATAGGACAATTCCATAGAAACCCAGTACCCCGGCCGCGACCAGTAAGGGAAATCTTAGTATCCGGTAAGCCGTTCCCAGGTTATACAGCGGAAATGCAAAAGAAGCGATTCCCGTCAAGGAAACGATAATAACCATCGGTGTGGATATAATTCCTGCAGCTACGACCGCTTGTCCAATAACAAGTGCTCCGGCAATACTAACCGCAGGGCCCACCTGCTGGGGCAGCCTTAGTCCGGCTTCACGCAGACCTTCAAATATAAACTCCATAATTAGGGCCTCGATAACAGCGGGAAGGGGAACACCTTCTCTGGCAGAGGCCACACTGACCACAAGTGATGTAGGAATGACCTGCAGATGGTAGGTGGTCAATGCTACATACAGGGAAGGCAGCAGCAATGAAGTATGGACAAAGGTATACCTGATCCAGCGTACAAAGGTAGCGTAAATAAACCTGTCTGTATAATCGTCAGCAGCCTGAAGGCCGGACCAGTAGGTCATTGGTAGAATAAGTACAAACGGAGTATTGTCTGTGATAATAATGACCTTGCCTTCAAGCAGACTGGAGACTGCAACATCGGGCCGCTCCGTATTCTGAATCTGCGGAAAGGGAGAGAAGACATTATCCTCGATAAATTCTTCAATATTACTGGAGTGAATAATTCCGTCAATCTGGATTTTCTGCAGACGGGCCCTCACTTCTTTGACCAGACTTTCCTTTACAATACCCTCCATGTAGCCAATCACAATATCCGTTTCAGTGGCACTGCCCAGTGTCATACTCTCCAGCTTCAGCTTGGAGGAACGCAGACGCCGCCGGAGCAGCGAGGTATTCGTCCGCAGCGTCTCCATGAACGCATCCCGCGGACCGCGGACTACCTTCTCCGAGGTGGCCTCCTCTATCGTACGTTTCTCCATTTTGATCAGATCAGCCAACATTACAAAGGCATTGCCTTCCGTGAATATTGCCGTTTCACCGCGTAAGACCGCTTTGATAACTTCCTTCGTTTGATATACAATACGTATTTTCAGCGTCGGAATAAATATCCCCTTCAATTCAACAGCTCTGCCTTCATCCACCATAGAGCTTCTGCGGAAATGCTCAATCAGCGGCTTCAGTACAAATTCATCCACGGCCTGGACATCACACATCCCGTCGATATAAATGAGTGTCGCCCGGTTTAGTCCCCCGATGCTGCAATTCCGGTACATAATATCTGAACAATTCAGGAACTCCAGCTGCATCCGTTCTAGGTTGTACGCAAGATCCGGATACAGCATTTCTGGTTCTTCTGGTTTATTGGTTGTTTCCTGTTCCATGCGACAACCCCCTCATGTTGGTATTTGCTGTAAATGGGGGAATTATGCATCATCAGAACTTAATATAAAAAAAGAGCGTGTCGAATCAAGAGTATTCCATAAAGCCCGGGAAACCAGACTAACAGGGTTACTATATTTATTGTTATCACAGCTCGTGGAGTACGGCCCGGTGGCATCCCCTGAAGTGAAAGAGACCCGGGCAGAAATCTACGTTGAACAGGTAAAAGATTTTATCGAAATGAATTTTCCTCAGAGCATTACCGTTGAGGACATTGCCCAGTATATCGGACTTAACCGAAGCTATTTGTGCTCATTATTTAAGGAGCGGATGTCGGTCAGCATTCAAAACTACTTAATTCATTGCGGAACTTTCGATCGCTGATATTTCCCGATCCGTAGGCTACAATGATCCACTGCTCTTCTATTATCCAGATTGAAGAGAAGCATTTATTTTATAGTTTATGACAAGCTCAAATTAACACACCAGTAATGAAACACTTTGCCGTAGTCTTAAAGAGCTGTAACGGTAAAGCTTTCAGGTCCGATCCGAACCGGTCCGAGGGTTGTAGTGCTAACAAACGCCGAATAGATTAATTCATTATTCTCAGGAGCAGGAACGTTGAAGTCAGATCCTATGACCGTGATGGGTAGCACCTGTTCGTTCGTATTGGATGGCAGGGATACCTCGAGTGCAGAATAGATGATAGGATCAGTCGTACTGATTCCTCTAACAATGATTACAAAGATTCCAGTCGGTGGAGTTTCGGCAGGGCATATCTCCACGGCTTAGAATTTATAAAAAAGATGGCAGTCGAGTCTGTAAAATAGTTTGTGTAAACTCTCAAACCCATTAAAATGGAATTAAGAGAAAGGTTGGGGAGAACACATGGGACTTTGGACAAAATAAGTAGGTTATAACACGACGTATCGGAGAAATGAACTTATGGCATTGAGGGCAGTTGGTTACCAATCTTCAATGATGTATAAACAAGTGGTAACTGATCTGATTTCCCATATCTTTCGATGATAAGGTTGCTCAGATAAACAACGGGGACAAACTTGGCAGAATGCTGTCGAACAAGTTCCAAATGAACTGATATGACGAAGAATTGGCTCATCTTCATTCGCATATTTTCCTAGCTATACGTTCGATATGACTAAAGTTGACGTTCTGCCTCTTTTGATTGGCTAATTCACTTAAAGCAGCATGGCGTATGTCTGTTAGGCGTGAAAGTTCCCGAAGGGATATCTTAGCTTCTTCAAGATCTCGTTGATCTTTATTACTACCATTTTGGCCATCGTTTTGTCCACGCGAAATTATCGAATTGGTTGATACATCTGACAAATAGAAAATCGCCTAGGTAGGTGTGAAGAAAGGCTGTTTCTCATCACTATAGTTATTAAATTTCTGTACTTTTTAACTGGCATAAAAAATACACCTCTTAGAATGGATATCGGATAAACCTAGGGTTTTTCCAAAGTCCATTCTAAGAGGTGCACTTCACATAGGTCACTCGGCTTTTTCGTTATTCTATATTCTACACGACAGTAGTAGCCGTCCAATCGTCCTTGGATATTACCTCAGAAACATGACAAGATTCTGAAGGTTTAATTCCCGGATTCCCTCTACAATTAATTTAGCAATTTGAAGGCTTCCTTGTTCCTGAAAATGAGTATTATCCTTTACACCTTTTGATATATTTAACCACTCTCCGGGTGCGCCCCATAGGAAAATGGACTTCGTCCCCTCCGGCCCGAATTTTTCAAATAAAATTTTGCTCTTTTCTGCCAAATCTATTAGCAGCACATCCTTCTCTTCGGCCAATCGTCTGACAGCATCCAAATAATCTTTATGAGTGTCCTTCAGCTTGCCTGTCTCTTCGAAATATCTTCGATGCACGGAGGTTACCAATACAGGGACAACCTCCTTCGAACGGGCTGCATCAATATATTTACGCAAATATTCAGGGTATGTAGTTGAAGGATTAGTATGGCGGTATTCATCAAGCTTCTCATCGTTGTGACCAAACTGGATGAATAGATAGTCGCCTTCCTTCATCTCATTGATAATGGCATCCAGACGCCCCTCTGCTATAAAACTCTTTGAACTACGTCCTCCAGCCGCATGGTTTGCTATAGCAACGTCATGTGAAAAATAGGAAGAAAGCATCTGTCCCCAGCCGGAAAACGGAAAGCCCTTTTCGTCAGAATCCGTCACAGTCGAGTCTCCCGCTAGGAATACAGTGATCTGCTCCATTGATGGTGTGATTTCTAGGATGTTGATACGTGGTGCAAGTCCAGTGATGCCGATCTTAAGCTGTCCTCCGCGGACATTCACGGCAAACCTCTCATGATTAAATTGCCCCGCAACTGTACGGACATTTTGTAGAGCCAACCGTTCTCCATTCGTTTTGATCGTCGTGCAGGTAGGCGCGATATTATCACCCAAAACCAATGTTACGATATAATTTCCATCCACCACATCGGCTAAGAAAACCGTATCAAATGGGATACAAAAGTCACCAGTTAGCGGATCTTCATTTCGTTTGCGTGACGAAACACGCGAACAATCAACAAATCCGTACCCTTTTTCTGGATCATAAGCATCAATAGCCGTCACTTTTGTATAGCCCGGCTCCGATACTCCCTCCACTCCAAAATCAAATCGTAATGTCATTTCATGCTCCATTCCCTTCCATTTACTTGTTCCTAAAAAATAGCCCTTTGTGCTCGAGAAAAAAGCGTTGTGACAGATGACGCAACACTTTAATTTTCTAACAGTCCACTCTATCTTTTAAATTAATTAATTCGCTAACTCAACACAATCGTACACCCAGCCCGCGCTCAGCCACGGACTAAGATCACTGGATCCACTGATTGGCGTGATGGTAAGCGTGTTTGTACCATTCACTAAATAAGAGGAAGGTATCGTCCAGGAGAAGGTAGTATTATTGCCTCTATAAGTACCAATCGTAAAACTCCGTGAGTCAGGTTGTGAAGATGGTCCCGGATTTGTAAGTCCATGGCCATTAATTGTTACGCTTGGTCGACCATTATACAAAGCTGTTGTAATACCGATTTTAAGCACATGGGAAGCCGCTGCATGAGTGGCATTCAGGCTAAAGTTCACTGTTGTTGGCGAGTTTTTTCCGCGGAACTGAATTGCTGGGAACATACTTGCCACGCTGCCGACTGTATAACTTACTGGACTCCAACTAAGATTCCTACTGTCTGATGGATGACGATGTGAAATGGTTAATCCATTCAGGAATTCATTAGGTGTTCCATCCCAGTTGCCAATTCGCCAGATGGCTGAAGTTGCGCTTGGATCCCCTGTAATTGTGCGTGTATTCAGTGTCGTAGGTGAACCTGCATTTACTGTTACATTCTCCGTGTACACGGCTAACTCGCCTTTATACACCGTCATTGTATAGGTTCCAGGAATAATACCGTACATAGAAGTGCCCCCCGATGCTGAAGGGGTATACCAATATTGTGCATTACTATTGGCGAATCCGATCGTGTATGGATACCCGCTCACTCTCCCGTTCAACCCATTGAGAATAACTCTCCCCCGAGTAGAATCGGATACCCACCCCTGCAAATTGAGACTAGACATCCAACTAAGATTCGGATAGCTAGGTGTCTCTCCAGTTGTGAAGATATAAGCATACGGACCATGTAGCCCAAGGCGCATTGCTTCGGTTTGTTCGTGTCCGGAATACATATAATTATAGAGCTCCGCGCCCTGAGTCTGTATATCCCGGAAAAACGGTCCTCCCGAGCTTTTCTCCCGATTGCCATAGGCCATAAATACTCCGACTCCATTGCCTGTTACACCTCTAATGGACAGGTCCTTTGCCTGATCGTTTCCGTAATACTTAGAAGTCGTATGACCATCCGCATAACCGAAAACATCCTGGCTCTCAATCGCCCCAGTCGTACCGTTATTATTCGATTCTGCAGGCATATTCGTCAGAATGCTGCTATCTCCTCGGAAAATGTAACGAAACTCACCATAGCTAGTTACAATATTATCCGCCATATAGATGATATTCTCGCCGGCGCGTGACACATAATAATGAGTGAACGAGTCGTTGGCAACTGTAATCAACACAGTTGATCCGGAATTCAATAGATTCCAGGAGACTGTTCCAGCGACACCTGAATTAATTTGTGACGCTTTACTTCCGTTTAGTTCTATACAATTCATTTTGGCTGAAGTGAGGTTTCCGTACTGGTCAATGGTATAAACAAGACCTGAACCCGTGTTAATAATGATGTTAGTACCACTTGATGTAACCGTAAGAGCAGCTGCATATCCTTTAGATGCTGGGAATAAATTTGTTGTTGCTATAACCATGATCAGGCAAAGAACAATAAGTACTCTTCTCATCATTAATCGGAGCATGTTACATTCCTCCAACAAGTTATTGTTTACATCCCATTCTGTCGACTAGCTTTGTCAGCTCTTCCATTTAGTTTACGATTAAAAAAAAAGCAGTCATAATAGAATGACTGCTTATGCATCTTCTAATCCATGTGACGATTATTTCTGAACTACAACCGTTATCGAATTGCTGACTGTCTCCCCAGCGTTATTGATTAATTTCGCTTGATACGTATAGGTTCCCGGGCTTTTTCCACTAATTACCGTTATCGCGGATTGGGAACCAGGAGTAAGTGCAGCAAGTGGTTGTGACTCTACAAGTGTACCATTCTCATAGAGTTCATATTTGGTGGCATTGGTTCCCCACCATAGATTCATTGTCACCTTGTAGCTTCCGTCTTTATCCCAGTTGTCATGGGATATGACCGCTTGACCTGGAGATGCGTCTGTTACGGTCACGGTGAGAGGGTCACACTTGGTTGTACCTAATGAATTAACGAGCTCGCAGGTATACACATAGGTACCGTTTTTCTTTCCGCTGAAATCTGTCTTCACTGACTGAGCGGCAGGTGAAGCATCATTCATATTCACGCTATTAACCAGATTCCCATTCTCATAGAGATTAAACTTCGTCCCGTTATTTCCCCACCACATGTTCATTGTAACCGAATAGTCACCATCCTTTAGTCCGGTATCATAAACGTTGTTGTCGGATAGAACTGGTTTACCTGGTGCACCTTCTGCTAAAGGTAAAGAATGCGTTCCAGCTATTTGTATCTTCGGTGCTGGTGGTTCCTCCATTCCTGTTCCCAAGAAGAAGCTTGTATGTGGGGGTTGATTATAACCGACATTTTGCCAAGCGATACCAAGCCTATAGATCGGATCATGCATCAACGTACGTAAGCGAACATCGTTCAAATCCGTTGTTGTATAGATTCGCAGTTCTGTACTATCTGCAGATCGCCACACGGCTTCCTCGCGCCAGTCGCCAAACAGATCAGCCTGTAGTTTCGGAGTTGCCTTCGTACCGTTATTGGATAAAGAACCGTCTGCTGTAAGTAGCCTGTTCGTCGTATGATTGACATAATCCCACTTATCAATATGATTATTATCGAGTAGCTCGCGACTAAGATCTCCATCCCACCAGATGCCGAAGTTCGTGGAACTTGGAATCGACATGCTGATCCGTTCACCTTGTGCACTATACAATCCAGTAAGAGGAATATGCTCAGCATTTGTAATAGTAGCCGCCCATACTTCTTCACCTGGATAATTAGGATCAATGTCAGCTGCCATCCCTCTTCCTGTATCGATCCCGGTAAATACGCCCCACAATACTTCTCCTGTTGCGGCATCACGAAAATCCATTCCATATGGTGAATTTGAATGTTCATGTACGTTAAAGAACTCAAGTCCTGGATGGGTAGGATCTAAATCACCAAGATGCCCAGCATCCCCATGACCTAACCCAGTATTGTACAGTGGAGTACCACTATCATCGATGGCCATTGCCCCGAAAGTAATTTCATCCTTGCCATCTCCATCGACGTCCCCGACCGAAAGATTATGATCCCCTTGTGCCTCGAATGCCACACCATACTGGTCATCCTTCGTATCGAATTTCCAGCGTTCGACCAGTTGTCCATTTTTGTAATCATAAGCAACAATCACAGTTCGTGTGTAATAGCCCCGGCTGAAAATCAAACTTGGATGCTCACCATCCAAATAGGCGACTGCAGCTAAGAACCTATCAACCCGATTACCATAACCATCGCCCCAATCGGTTACAACACCGCGCGGTGGATCGTAATTGGTAGTTGTCACTGCCTTCCCGGTCATTCCGTCGAACATAGTCAAATATTCAGGGCCATTCAAAATATAACCGCCAGTATTTCTGTAGTCAGCTGATGCATCTCCAATGACTTGACCTGTTCCGTCTACCGTACCGTCTGCTGTCTTGAGTGTTACCTCAGCTTTGCCGTCTCCGTCAAGGTCATATACCATGAATTGAGTATAGTGTGCACCTGCCCGAATATTTTTGCCAAGGTCAATCCGCCACAGTCGTGTGCCGTCGAGCTTGTAGGCATCAAGATATACATTGGAAGTATAACCCGATTGCGAGTTATCGCGTGATGAACCATCCCACTTAACAATTAGCTCGTAGGTGCCGTCTCCGTCTAAATCACCAACGCTTGTATCATTGGCACTATACGTGTACGCTTCACCACTTGGAGTAACTCCATCCGCAGGTTTTTGCAAAGGAACAGACAAATAATTCTTATTCCAAACTGAAGCAGATTTCGAATCAACCTTTTCCTTTCCATCTGAGCCAATGGTTTTCAGAACGTATACAGAAGCCTCCTTTCCATTCTTGTCGAGCAGGTTTGTAGCTCCTGTAATTGGTTTATCATTCACTTTGGTAGCATCACGATAAAGGTTAAAAGCAATATTGGATGGGTCAGTGCCAAGCATTTTCCAACCAACATAGATTCCCTCATCTATCTTCACTGCTACTAGAGCCCGGTCTAGAAATTCGGCTTGACGATATAATACAGTAACGGCTGGGGTTGTAACCGTTTCGGACTGTTCCGATACTCCTCCAGCACTCACCGCTGCCACTTTATAATAGTAGGGAATGGTAGTAAGTACTGTTATGTCTGTATAGCTCGTTTCACGGGTCTTGCCAATCAGCTTGAATGTGCCGTTCTCCTTATCTGTTCGGTAAATGTTATAAGTCTTGGCACCTTCAGATGGATCCCAACTGAACGTAAGGTCGTTCTTGTTCACTACTCCCACTGTAGGATTAGCAGGAGCATGCGGGATCGGAACATTCGAATCCTGCATAGAGACAGAAATTGAAGCAGTCGGTTTAGTCTCCATAAATGATTCATTAACCGCTGTTAACTGGTACTCATATGTGATTCCAACGTCAACTGTGTTATCTAAGTATGATGTCGTTGATGTACTTCCAAGGAGATGGAAAATGGCATCTTCGCTAGCTTTACGGTATACATTATACTTCGCTGCATCGCTAGTGCCTTTCCACGAGAGGGTTACGGAAGGGCTCTCCGGATCCGTTACTTTCTCATCTAATTTAAGATCGGATGGGGCCATTAAGATCGGCGTAATTTCAATGCCATTCATTACTCCGTTTGCACCGCCAACAATAAAGTTCATTTGCCCATCCATCACAAAAACTTGGGAGATCGTTGTATTTGTTACGGCATTTCTTCCTGGACCGATCGTGCCAGAATCAGTACCTTCGATATTAACGTTCGTTTTTATACTCCCTAAGAAATCCCCTACATACAACTTTACGGAATAAAGACCATTTGGCACATCCACTTTGAATTGCCAATTGCTTCCGGCAATCCAGTCGCGGAGCATGTCGCGGAGAGGTTCAGTACCCTGCCCGCGGTCACGACCGTACATACCTGTAGGATCAACAATTCCATAACCCAGATTAGGAGTGTAAAGAGTTGACAGATTGACTTCTTTATAGCCCTCCAAAACTGGAGAGCCGGCTAGACCGAAATCAAATTTTAAAGTCTTTGAAACAACAAATGCTGAACTCGCTGCCATGTTGGAACCTTCGGACTGCCCGGCTTCATTTAAAGCTTTGACCTGATAATAATGAGGAACTGATGTGTCAACCATATCCGTATAAGACGTAATAATCACATCATTAGCTATCTGTTCAAATTGACCATCCTGCGTTTCGGAACGATAAACATTGTAACTCGTTGCATTCTCTGAAGCTGTCCATTGTAAGTTAACACCAGCTTCCGTGATACCGCTTACAAATAAATCGGAAGGAGCCTCCGGAATGGGAACAATCGGAATAACCTTTTGAATAACCAGTCCGTTGAGATAAGCGTTTCCACCGCTCACACCACTAAGTCCGACCGTTAATTGGCCGTCTGTTACTGTCGAACGGAAGGTTGATTCACTAACTGACTGCTTGGCTTGTACTACTCCTGCCTGAACCCCTTCAAGCATAACATTCAGCTTGCTTGTAGCTGTACCTGCTAACAAATCGCCAGAATAAACGGTAATATCATAATCTCCGTTTGGCAAGTCTACCATGAAGGTGTAAGAAGAACCTACAACAAAATCATTCGTCATATCCGTGCCACCATCTCTTAGACGGGAAGCTATAGCTTGATCTAGTCCATAGCCCATTTCAGCAGTATATAAGGTGCCTGAATCTACTTTTGTAAAACCATCCATTACAGGACTTGTTGAGGTTCCGAAATCGAAGTTTCTCAACACCGCCTCATCAGCCCCATCTGCATAAACCGTCGAACCTACGAATGAAGCCGTCGGTATTAAAACATAAAATAAAAGGATTGCACTCATAAACACAGTCATCGTACGTTTTGTTATGATTCTATGCATACTTTCATCCTCTCTTTCTGTTTGCTTTATTATTTTCAACACGATCAGGTTGCTACTATTTCTGATACAAATATGAAGAACTCTTTTGATCACCTCCTTATATAATGGAAATCAGCATTCAAACTACTTTCCCATTTTCAATCTCATCAAGAACTGCCGCAAGCTGGTCACGTAATGAACTTCAAATATGCATCATTGGCGGACATAGATAGCCTTCCGGCAGACCCTTTGCTACACGAGACATTGTATACGCCGCCTAAGCGTTCGCTAGCGCCCAGTAGATACCAGACAGGTTAAGGAGAAGCAGACTTAATACTGTATTAAGAATGAAGCATGTCTAATATTAAAG